>PMOK01000165.1:27844-37737 GCA_003162425.1 Bryobacterales bacterium
GTCCGGCTGCGCACGTATTGCGGATGATAGGGTAGCCTCGACATCAGGTAATCGGAAAGCCACTCTTTCTTGTCGGTTCCCCGCACAAGGTCGGGAATGCTCTTGACACGGTCGATTTGGACGTTGGCCTGATCCTTGATCTGCTGCTTGGTCGTGCCCACCAGCCCACCGGCGCTCTGTGTATCTGGATTCCGCTGCTTCGGGGGCCGCAGAGGAAGTAGCGAATTGAGTCCAGCACTTGGGATCGTGTGCAACTGCATTTCGCGGCCATCCGGCAGCACCAGAGAAGTGAACTCGACTTCGGCCACATGCAGCGGTGTGAAATCGCCGCCGAGGATGGCCCTTACGCGTTGCCATTTCGGAACGGATTCGAGGCGGCTCACGTGGCCAACCGCCCGGGTTCCGGAGGGAATCACCTCGTGATCGAACGCATACAGCGGCACGGCGAGCTTTGCCTCCACCGGTGCGGCCATCCGCTTAGAAACGCGTTTGGTCAGGTACAAACGGAGCGGAACGCCGGCTGGAATCACCAGCGGAATGCTTTGAGGCTGGTTGCTTTGGAAATTTTGAGGATATGCAGATGTGACAAATGCAAGTAACAATAGCGTTGTGAAACTGGCTTTCATTGGTCTCCTTGAAGGTGATGCCGGCCTCGGTCTGACACGGCTTGCCGCGTTCGTGACATTAGAAGATCACGTCGAAATCCGCCGTGTAGCGTCGCCGGTATTCCCCGAAAAATACACCGTGCAGCGGATCGGCGGTGTTGGCATGGACGCTGATGGGATTGAAATGGTTCGTCAGATTCGATCCGACGATGGAAAACCGCAAAGTGTATTTGTCGGAAACTTTGACGTCCTTCGATAAGCGCGCATCCACGGAAAGGTACGAAGGAAACCGGGACTGGTTCGGGAGGCCGGCGTATTGCTGCCGCGCATCCACCGAAGAATATGGGAATCCGGTCCGGTATTCTACTTTGGGCATCAACTGAACCTTACTCGGAAAGCGAAGGGAACCCCATGCCAAGAAGCGATTGGGCACGTCCCCTGGAAGCGATGTGTAGTAGTTCGGCAATATTACGGCGGGAGGAAAGTTCGCCAGGTAGTTGTTGAAGTCGTTCAAACTTCCAGTTGCATGAGTCCGAACGTACGAAAAATAAAACAGGCCATCGTGCGGAGCGCGAACTGCAGCGGTGACTTCAAGTTGTTTAAGCTGCGAACTGCCATTCCCGTTGAGAACGAAGGCATTGCTTCCTTGCACCAGTTGAGGGTTGAGTACAATGAGGCCGTCCGAACTACTCTGTAGATAGTTCGCTCGGATTCGCAACGTAGGCAGGAGAATCTGCTCGATTTGGACGTTCCAGTTCACACTGTAGGGCGCGAAGTTGCCAGGCTGCTGTTCGTTTTGGATGAACGGGAGCTCGGATGAAGCTGCCGCTTGGGTCAGGTTGTAGAATTGCGTCGGTCCGCTGAGAATCTGTCTACCCGGCCCATAGGACGTGACGATCTGGTTCGGATAAGCTGCGAAGCCATACACGTTCAAGGGAACACGATCGTAAAAAACTCCGGCGCCCGCTCGCACGATGGTATGCTGCCCGCCAAAAGGTGTCCAAGCGAACCCGGCACGTGGACCGATGCGAATGGTGTCGGTAATGCGTTGCTGCTCGGCCCGGATTCCGGACTCGATCGCAAAGCGCGAGCCAACCACCCAATGGTCTTGGGCGAAGAAAGCTGTCTCGACATCGGACCTTTGAAACGGTAGCCCCGGCGTGAAGCGGATGGTTTCAAGCAGGGCGCCCGCCGCGTCGAGGATATTGACAGGATGATCCTGGACCAGACCGCGCTCCGCCGAGCCTGCGATTGTCGAGCCGAATTTCAGATTGTGAACGCCCAGCCAGTTGCGGGTGAAACCGAAAGCCTCGCGCCACTCCAGCCGCGATGCAGTTCTGGACTGCTGGCTGAAGTAATTTCCCTGATTTCCCCCCGGATTCGAGATCATATCCTGCGTTCCTTGCGGCCACACCGCGGCATGAAAGCTAGTTGCTGAGAGCGCACTCTCGAGCAGTGCACCGCCCAGCGATGCCCGATCGCTTAATGCGGCGGCGTAGGTGGTATTGGCGGAGTTGGGCGTCACGGGTTCCGGATTGAATGCGTCCAGGTTGGCGAAACGCGTATGCTGATTCGCGATGTGAAGCGTGGCGGTCAGGATGTTCGTCGAATTGACGATGTAATCCAGCGCCGTGAATGAGTTGATGCCTTCCCGGCGCTGCTGATTGTCAGGGAACGGCAGGGTGATCACCTCGGTCGACCGCATTTCATATTGGACGGATTCGACCAAATGGAGGCGGCTGGAAAGGAGCGGGCCGCCGAAATTGACGCGTGGGGTGGCAGACTTCATACCTACCATATGCCAGCTACGGAATCGGAATTCTGGCAGCGGGTCGTTCAGCTCAAAGTGCCATGCGTCGCCGCCTCGGCGAGTCTCCACTGCAACTACGCTGGATGTGAATCCGCCGTATTCGGCCAGGAACGGGCTGGTTAAGACGTTGATGGTTTGCACGCTGTCGATGGGGATGGAGGCGCCAAATTGGCCTGTTGCCGGGTCCGTGGCAGTGCCGGAATTGACCAATAAAGTGCTGCGTTGTTCCGCGTTGCCTGAGAGGCTCAACTGTCCGTTCGGTAAGCGAAGGATCGTGGGCGCTAACGGAAGGGCGTCCGCCACGGATGCCGGGCGGTCCGGCGTGTTCTTGACTTCAGTTCTATCCAATGCGACAGGCGTCGAGAGGCTTTCGTCCAGCGGGCTATCCACGGCTCCTACGACTGTAACGCTGTCCTTCTGGATGGTCCCTGCCGCCAGGATGGCATCGACTCGCTGTGGGGCACCCTCCACCAAGGTAACGTCAACTGTCAGCTCCTGGAAGCCTGGGGCCGTGATACCGACTTGGTACGAGCCCGGCGCGAGATCGGTGAAACGAATGTCGCCGGCCGTACCGGTTTCTCCGTCTCGGATCGAAAATTCCGGGGAACGAACACTTACCTTAGCACCGGGTACAGGGGCGCCCTGCTCATTTCGAGTGTTGACTTCGAGCGCAACTGCCTGCGCGCGATTCTCCGGCTGAGCCAAGCTGTCTGGCGCAGCCGACAGGGCCAGCATCATCAAGAGACTCATACCTAGCGGCAATGAATGTGAACCAGGTGAAGTCAATTCGCACGTTCGTGGCCAGTTTCTTTTGACAGGAATCTCCTTGCGACAGCGTCCGTTGGCGACCGAAACGGCATCGCCCAATGGACTTTGCTGCCACTCTTCCGGAACTAGGGGCGGCAAATTGTCGCCCTTCGGCTGCGTCACTAATACGCAGAGAAGTGCGCTGAGTACGCTACGCCTAGCGTTCTAATTGAGCAACACGCAAGTGCAATCCGGATCGAAGTGGCGCTACGATTGCGATTAGTTCCATAAGTTTCAATGAAAGCTTTCGGGTCAGGTCTCCTCCAGGTTCCAGGAACAAGGTGAGAGCACACTTAGCCAACACCGTTTCGCTGGCAGCAATCGTGGTTGTCTCGGCGCTGTTCGGAACTTTTGTCTGGTGGCGGGCGCCTGGTATCGATCAATACATGCGCGACTGGATGATCCAGGCGCGTGGCCCGCTTTCGCCGCCGGACGACATCGCTATCGTTGCCATCGATGAACCAAGTATTGCCCGCTTCGGGCGTTTCCCTTGGCCGCGCGCTCTGTCCGCGCGCGCCATCGACGTTATAGTTGCGGCGCAGCCCAAAGCAATCGGAGTAGATGTCTTGTACGTTGACCCGACATCGGAAGCGGACGACGATGCTCTCGCACGTTCAATACAACAAGCGGGAAACGTGGTCGTCGCGGCGCAACTAATAGCATCCCCGGCTACTGGAGGCCCGGCAAACTGGCTTCTGCCGTTGCCTGCTATAGAGCGGGCCGCGGCGGCAGTCGGCCATGTGAACGTTTCGACAGAGACGGACGGAATCGCCCGGCAGATTCTGATCCGGGTTGCCGATGATCAGGGGCGTGCCATCCGCGCGATGGCAGTAGAAATCATCCGTATCGGCGATGGCATTGCCGACCAATCACTGGCGGAGACTCCGCGCCGGCTATTGCTGGGGTCGCACGTAATTCCTGTGGAAACGATCGCCCCAAGCCTAGTAATCGGAGCCCAGGGTGCGGAAAGCTCGACGCAGACACTGCGTGCAGCTCGGATGACCATCGATTATATAGGTCCCGCAGGATCCTATAGAACATACAGCTTCGCAGACGTTTTGGGTGGGCGCATCCCGTCCGCCCGGTTCCGAGGCAAATACGTGCTGGTGGGCGCGACGGCGGCTTCCTTGGGCGATCGTCTCGCTTCGCCGTTCATTCATCAAGAGGATGCAGGGCCCAGTCAGCACGGATCCTGGATGCCCGGTGTCGAAGTACTTGCCAACACGCTGAACACGATTTTGCGGTCCCGTTTCTATTCCGAAACCCCGGATTGGCTTGCGTTTCTTTGCGGCGCGCTGGTGGCGGCGCTCACTCTGTTCGCGATGACAATGGCCCAAGGCCGTCATGAGACGATCAAGCAAATTGGCGTTCTGGCTGCGGTCATCGTGCTGATCTTGTTGGCGGGTTATCTCGCGTTCACCCGTTTTCTCGTGTTTCCGCCGCTAACGCTGTCTCTTGTTTCATTCGCCTCGGCGGGCGTTTTCGGACTGTTGCGAAAGTCGTTGGTCGCAAGTACCCAGCTCGATAGGAGTATCGAAGACATCCAGCGTGCTGAAGAGTCCTTGAATGCAATGAGCCTGGGATCGGCAGCAGAATCGATCGCGCGGCTGGCGGAGGCCGAGGCTGTGGCGATCTACACATTGCGGGAAGGCGGACGTATACGGTTGGTGGCAGCGCACGGAATAGCTATTCTCCGGAAGGGCTCTGGCGGTTTTGCGCTACCGCCTGACAACAACCACGGCCGGGAACTGGTGGTGATTCCAATCGAAGGGTCGTGCGGCTCTAATGCCGGCACGCTCGTGATCGCGCGTGCTGCCCGGGTACCATCCATCGAAATACAACAGCTTTGCGCCGCGATCGCTGGCAGCCTCGTGGAGGTTCGGGCCGAAGAAGAGAAATCGTCTCGATGGTGGTGGCCACGAGGGCTAGCGTGGAAGGCGCGGTCTTTGAGCGATTTGAACGGCCGTATCGTGGACCGCGCGAAGTTCGTGGACTTGGCGATGCGGTCGGTCGAAGACATACTCATTATTGCCGGAGTAGATGGACGCATCACATTTGCAAACAGGCGCGCCGCGGCGGTTCTCGACTCCTCCGAGCAGGCGCTGCGTGGCCGTGATCTGCTAGGGCTGTTAGCAGAGGCCGAACAGAGTGCGCCCGAAGCCGGCCGCGATGTCCTAGTGCGCCTGGTGGTTGACCGCGCCAAGATCGAACGTGAAATCATAATTGGAGGTGCGCGTCCGCGCCATTTCACTTTGCGGATGGCCGCGGTATGCTCGGGCGAGGACGGGCGCGGCGCCGTACGGGGCATAGTCGCATCGCTTTCTGATATCACACGGCAGCACGAGTTGCAGCAAACCAAGAACGACGTCATGGCGCTGGTATCACATGAGATGCGCACACCCCTGACGGCCATTCAAGGCATGAGTGAGTTGCTGGCACAATTCGAGCTCGATCCGGAACGGAGCCGTGAAATGAGTATCGCGATTCACGACGAGGCCAAGCGGCTGACGCACATGATCAACCAGTATCTCGACATTACTCGCCTCGAATCAGGGGCGACCGTCTTGCGCCGCGCGGCGGTGCGGATCGAAGCACTCGTGGAACGTACGCTATTGATGCTCGACCCACTGGCCTCGGAGCGGGGAATACGCCTGACAAGACATTTGGATTCTAACGTGACCCCCGTAATCGCCGATGGGGACTTGCTATCACGCGCGATTAGCAACTTGGTGTCGAATGCGGTCAAATATAGCCCGCCGAAAACGGAGGTTGTCATTTCAGCGAGGAACGTTGCCAATGGCGTTGCAATTGAAGTCGCCGATCGTGGATATGGCATTCCGGAGGACAGCTTGAATCGCATTTTCGAAAAGTTCTATCGCGTTCCCCGGGTGCAAGATGTGGATGTTCCCGGCACTGGACTTGGCCTAGCGCTGGTGCGGGAGATCGCCGAACTGCACGGCGGGTCGGTTGCCGTTCGCAGTTCGGGTGCCGGTTCCGTATTTACGCTTTGGGTTCCGTGTTCTGGGGGATGAATCAATGATTGAGAAAATGGCGCCAAGCATGTCACCGCACATTCTGGTTGCGGATGATGAGCGCTCCATACGTCTGATGCTTGAGTCGGGTCTGAAACTGCACGGTTTTCAGGTAACATCGGTACCTACTGGTTCAAAAGCGCTTGAGGTGGCGCGCAATGGCGGCATCGACGCTGTGCTGAGCGACATTTACATGCCGGATGGCGGAGGTCTCGATCTCGTTAGGGACCTTCACCAGATCGACCCTACGATTCCGATCATTCTGATGACCGCGCAGGGCTCGGTCGAGGCTGCTGTCAGGGCCATGGCAGAAGGAGCGACCGACTTTATCGGGAAGCCATTTGACGTTGCGGCGGTAGTCGAACTCTTGCGGCGTCACCTGGGTGCACGGCGGGAAGCAGAGTCGGCTCAGGGGTCATCCATCATCGAGAGCGTTATTTCGCGCTCCGGGCTGGCTGGCCGAAGCGCGCCAATGGTGATGGTTTACAAGCTGATCGCACAAGCCGCGCGCAGCGATGAGACGGTACTTATTCTAGGTGAATCCGGAACGGGGAAGGAGCTAGTGGCGCGAGCCATTCATGATTTCAGTACTCGACCAAGCCGCCCGTTTCTTTCGGTGAACTGCTCGGGCCTGACGGATACGTTGCTCGAATCGGAACTCTTTGGCTACATGCGGGGAGCTTTTACGGGCGCCGCCGGAGATCGCGGAGGTCTTTTCGAAGCAGCCGACGGCGGCACGCTGTTTCTCGACGAATTGGCCTCCACAAGCGCCGCGTTTCAAGCCAGCTTGTTGCGCGTATTGCAAAGTGGAGAGGTGCGGCGTGTCGGCTCTACCCAAGCACGCCAAGTCAACGTCCGTGTGATCGGCGCTAGCAATGCGCCCCTGCGTGAGTTGTTGGCCACCGGGACTTTCCGAGCCGACCTTTTTTACCGCCTGAGTGTATTTAGCATTGAACTGCCTCCCCTGCGTGATCGTCCTGGGGACATCGAATTGCTCACGACTCACTTTCTACAAAGATTTGGCGATCCCGCGAAGTTGCCGCTGCATCTTACGCGCGAGGCCATGACCGCCCTCTCTTCGTACGGATTTCCCGGCAATGTTAGGGAGTTGGAGAACGCCTTGCGCCGGGCAGTGGCGCTCTCCTCCAGCGGCCTCATTACCGTGGACTGCCTTCCTTCGGAAATCACGGATGCCGACCACCGATCCGGCAGTCTGGCCAGCGCCGAACGGCGATTGATCGCGGACCGGCCGGATATGGATGAGCTACAAAGGAGGTACCTGCAATTGATCCTCGACGAGACAGGCTGGAACCGAAGGCAGGCAGCCGCCGTCCTTCACCTTGACCGTCGAACCATTCAGCGCCTCATCGCTCGATATAGGCTCCAGGGGGCTGCAGACCCGGAAGGTGACGCGGAGGGGGATGCCGAGCATACTGAATAAGTAGAGCTTTGCGGAGAAGGGGCAGACCACCGAGATTTTGAGACACCAAGCCCTCGCGACAATCGGCGACCGTGCCCTGTTCATCCTGGGCGCGGCGCTGGTATTGTGTTCCGGCATGGACGCTCAAACTGTGGCTCGCGCCACCAGCGTGACCGGACGCGTCCTGATTTCGAGCGGTAACGGAACACCCGCTATCACGCTGGCGCAGGGTTACGAGTTGGGCCCTGGCGACCGGTTAGACACACACGGCGGCGGCCGAATCGTGATCGAACTGACCGACGGAAGCATGGTCATCGTACAGCCGGAATCTGTGATCGTGATCAAAGACTTTCGCGCCGCTGCTTCACTCCGTGAACTGTTTGAGATCATGCTGGGCAGCGTGCGAGTGAAGATCAATCATTTTGGCGGGCGGCCCAATCCGTATCGCATCAACAGCCCCACCGCGTCGATCGCCGTGCGTGGAACCGACTTCAACGTCACTGTGAATAGCAGCGGCGATACCCAGGTTTTGGTTTACGAGGGCAGCGTCGAAGTAACCAGTCTCACCGACCCCGCGCAATCGGTGGTCATCGAAGCCGGCCGTGGAGTGCTGCTGGTTCCGGAGCAAGGTTTTCAATTGTTCAACGTACCATCCGCGCGCGAAATCGCAGAGCAAAATCGTGGGTCCAGCGCGTCAGGCACGGATCCCCACGGCGGCCAGGGCGACGAGCGTACCTGGGATTCGCCGCGCAATATCGCTAGCATTTACGAGCAGTACATCGCGGGTCTGTCTGAAATCGGACAGGCTCCTTTCCTGCTGCGCTACAATGCTTTTCCGGAATCGCATCTGGATAGTCTGGAGAACCCTGCATACGCCACTGGGTTCAAGGCGGCCGAAGGACGCATCGTGTTCCTACCGTCCCTGAACGGAAGCGGCGGCCTAGATGAAAACCCCACTCCGCCTGGGCTTTCCTCCTTTAGCCCTCTGAATTATAGCGCTGCCACGCAGTTTTCGATGTTCGTTCCGCTGGCCAACAGCTTTGTGATCGGTGGGAGCGTCACTGGATCGAAGATCGGAGAAGGTGTCCAAGGCGCGCCGTCCGATCTCGGCTTGTCAAGCGTCTTGAGCCAGAGCGTACGCGCGAGAAGCTTACAAACCAGCGGTTCGTCAACGGGGGAGTTCATCTCGGGCTCTTTGCTCGTCGCACGGCGCTTCGGCGCGAACACCAGTGTTGGAATTGAAGTCGAAAGCTTGCGGGGGACTGGCTCGTTGGCGGCACAGATTCTTTCGACTGGACAACCGAGCGGCTCCATCGAGCGTATAGACTCCGGTTCCTCGATCTCGCAGAATCGCATTACCGCAGGCATTGAAAGAAATCTGCCGCATGATCAAAAACTCGGGATCTTTTATCGCTTCAGCTTAATCGATGCTCAGGACAACGACACGAGTCATACATTGAACAACCTTCCAGAGCCGCTCGATTCGACTCGATCTTCAGGTCATTCGTCCGAATTTGGTCTTCGTCTTCGCGGACCGTTGGGTCGAAAGTTCTTCTATGGATTGGAGGCGTCCTGGCTCGGGCTGGCGCTGAGCGACAACTTGACGCGATCCATCGCGGTCGATTCGTATCAGCGGGACCGTGCGCAGCGCACCTCCGCAGCGTTGGGCTTTGGTTATTTTATCAATCAGCGGACCGTGTTGAGCGCCGATCTCGCCGGCGGCACCTCGCGTGCTAGCACGGGCCGCATGGAGACTAGTACAGGCGACCTGCTACAGACGGGCATCCAGAACAGCCGCTTCGTCTCAGCAAACCTGGGCGTTCAAACCAAGGTGTTCTCACACCTGTTTTTGAACGCGTCACTGCTCGCCATCGGGCAGGCTTACGACCTGAGTCAGGCCACTTACCCGGATAGCCTCGGGAATACGGTCCTCATTACAGACCCGTTTCTGCCTCTGACTGCCACGGGTTACAAGTTGCCGCGCCGCTCCTCTGACTTCGGCGCGGGGTGGCGCTTTTCCAACAGCCTTTTTGCGCAATACGTCTTCTCCACCTCTTACGGTGTCGATTCCGGAGGCCACACCTTCATGCTGCGCTACACGTTCCGTTTGCATGGCGAGTAGTCCGGGCGCGCGGCAGGTTTTATGGCGTTTCATCCTTTCCTGCGCGATGCTTTCGTGAAAACTTGCGGTTTATGTCCGGCCAGAACTCCTTCAAGAT
>PMOK01000165.1:37759-76353 GCA_003162425.1 Bryobacterales bacterium
GTCCAGAAGATCTGGCCGGCCGCGCTTCCGAGGCGCGACCAGACTGTTCCTGTCCCGCGCCGGAAGTAGCGAGGGTCCTGGTGAAGCAGCACGGGATAGATTGCTTCCGTCATCATGTCTCCGATCACGAAATCGGCGTAGGACGTCCCCAGGTACCGAGCGTAACCCTTTACTCCTTGGCCGAACGCCGGAGTCGCGTTCGTCAACTGAGCTTCGCCCGCGAACAATACGGCAAGTGCGGCGGTACCGCGGTCAAACGATTCCTCCGTAGCAATCTTGAACTTTTCCTCAGGAGTGAGTGGCTTATAGGGATGTAAACTCGCGGAAGTCCGAAAGTTAGGAATGATCCAGAATATTCGTTTGTCGTCGGGTTGCGCCGGATTCGGTGTGGGTGAGGGCTGCTGGCCCAGCCCAACGCTCGAACCGAGGGTGCAAAGAGCGACGAACAAAACGCGGCCATGAGAGAGCATGCGTTCCAGCGTGCACGAGAAGTACCAGCCTCAACGCTCGGAACAGAGCAGCGAGCTTCATAGTGGAGCCTTGACGCGTTGTCCTAGCCGCGAACACGGCGGCAAACTGCCACATGCCAGGCGAAGACCGCGACACTTTGCCCACCGACTGCCGGATATGTCGTCCAGTTGCCACTGCGGCCTTGTCCCGCTCCGGCCCGCAGTTGGCACAATGCGTCTGGTTGGCTGCGATCGAAAGAGGTTGGCTAGCCGGCGAAGATGCTGGCGGTCCGGAAGCAAACGTGCAGCAGAGCGTCATATAAGGATGGATCGCGCCAGTACGGGCACATCTTTCAGTTTCTTTTGCGAAAGAAGAACAGGCGGATTGTAGAGCCGAGCGAATATCATGCGAACACTATTTTTGAATCCGCCCTCGTTCGAGGGTTTTGACGGAGGGGCCAGCTCACGGTGGCCCGCCACGCGCGAAATAGAGTCCTACTGGTACCCGGTGTGGCTTTGTTACCCCGCCGGAATGCTGCCGGACAGCAAGGTTGTAGATGCTCCGCCGCACAAGATATCGGTTGCGCAGATCGTCGAATTGTCAAAAGATTTCGAGCTCCTGGTGTTGTTTACTTCAAGCGTGGGCTTCCACGTCGACCTGAAGATCGCGGAAATGATAAAAGAGACCAACCCGAAACTGAAAGTGGCATTTGTCGGGCCGCCGGTTACGATCGATCCGGAGAAGGCGCTTCAGAATCCAGCAGTCGATTTTATCGTGCGACGCGAATTCGATTATCAGATCGCCCGCTACGCCACTGGCACGCCGCTTGAAGAATTGCCCGGCGTGAGCTTCCGGAAAAATGGCGGCATTACACACAATCCCGAGGGCGGGGTTATTGAAAACCTAGACGAGCTACCTTGGGTGACGAAGACCTACAAGCGCGACCTCGACGTAACACGCTACAACGTTCCGTTCCTGCATCATCCGTACATCTCCTTGTACACCTCGCGTGGGTGTCCCGCTATGTGCACTTTCTGCCTCTGGCCACAGACGCATTCTGGACACCGGTGGCGCCTGCGCTCAAGCGACGACGTTGCAGCGGAGGTCCGCTATGCGGTCAGCACCTTTCCGGAGGTCAAGGAGATCTTTTTCGATGACGATACCTTCAATTACCGGAAGGCCCGTACGCTTGAGTTGTGTGCGAAGCTCAAGCCTCTCAAATTTACTTGGTCGTGTACCTCGCGGGTGACAACGGATTACGAAACGCTCAAAGCGATGAAGGAATCGGGATGCCGTTTGCTGATCGTCGGATATGAATCTGGCGATCCGCAGATCCTGAAAAACATCAAAAAGGGCGCCACCGTCGAGATGGCGCTGAGATTCACTGAGAATTGCAAAAAGCTGGGCCTCACGATCCACGGAGATTTCATCGTCGGGTTACCCGGCGAAACGCGGGAGACAATTCGACGGACGATTGACTTTGCAAAACGCCTCGACACTGAAACCATCCAGGTATCGATCGCGCACGCACTTCCCGGCACGGAACTCCACAACTATGCCGTCCAGAACGGATTGATCAATCTCTCGATGGCCGACGAGGCGGGCCATCAGCTCCCGAACATCACATACCCAGGACTGGACGAAGCGGAACTAGTGGACTCGGTCGAACGCTTCTACGACGAGTACTATTTTCGGCCGGGTGTAGTATGGCGTATGGTCCGTAAGACAATTCTCAATTCTCACGAGCGGCACAGGCTGGCCAAGGAGGCACGCGAGTATCTGTCTTTACGTTCCAAGCGCAAACGGTTCGTGGTTGACCAGCGCAAAGTCGTGGCGGCAAGTGCCGCGACTGAGTAGATATTGTCACTCTTCTACGGCATGGCGGGTGTTTCGGAACACGGTGGCAAACTGCCGCGTCCGTGACGAATAGCGCGACAGTTTGCCCACAAACGGGCTGGCTACATCGTCAGCATGCGGTTGATTGGGCCGGGGGGAGTGGAAAATGCTTTGTAGTGCAGAGAAAGAAACACGTGTGCCGAAAGGGACACGGCACACGTGACCAACATACCTAATGGGAATCGCCGTCGTGATCTACGTCGCCTGCTGAAAGAGCCTGCGAACTCAACTGAACTTTGTCCTGCGGCGGATTGGCAGGCGGCTTCGCGGTTTGTGCCGCGTGCTGGGCCTGTGTTGTCTCGGGAACGGTAACGTTGCTTGACGAAATTGAAGTGATCATTTAACCTCCGATCTTATATCGGCGAAAACCTCCCACTTCTTGATCAAATATGCATTGCGACTCGGGCGGCAATTTGCCGCCCAACGCCATTACCTACTCCGAGCCTCGCAACCGGCGAATTGGAACACTGGGCTCTCGCATCAACAGGTTGGATAATCAAGAACGCCATTGTGCGGGCACGGTAGGCGACGTGCACTAGGGAGCCTGAGCGCAATGGCCCTAGATTCAATGACCTCATTTCCGGCAAACGGACTTCAGCATCAGAAGCTTTACGCTTACGAACTCCCCGGCTGGATTGGCCCAATGCCAATCGCTCGCGCGGCGAACGCGCTGGGGCCGGGATTCTGCGCTGAACTGGTGTTGTTGCGGTGGTAAATACGGACATCCTCATTGTCGGCGGGGGGCCGGCCGGCTTAGCTGCTGCGATCGCGACGCGCCGGAGAGGTTTCAACGTAACGGTCGTAGATGGGATTGTGCCTCCGGCTGATAAGGCTTGCGGTGAAGGCCTGATGCCGGACGCACTCCTAGCACTGTCCAAACTGGGGGTCTCTATAAGCGCTTCGGATTCGTTCCCGTTTCGGGGTATTCGCTTCCTTGATCGAGGCACATCCGTAGATGCAAGTTTTCCTACGGGCTGCGGGCGAGGTGTTCGGCGCACGACTTTACATCGAATGATGATCGAACAGGCCGAAGCTGTCGGTGCCCGACTGCGCTGGGGCACAAAAGTCGACTTGAGCGCGGCGCGGTGCGGATGGATCATTGGCGCGGACGGTGAGAATTCACTCGTGAGGAAATGGGCGGGCCTCGATTTATCCGTCCGCGATCGCCGCCGCTTCGGGTTTCGCCGCCATTATCGGATCGCCCCATGGACAGACTGCATGGAACTATATTGGGGCCGTACCTGCCAGGTTTACGTGACGCCGATCACACCGGACTCCGTCTGCGTCGCAGCAATCTCGCGACATTCGCAGTTTCGCCTGGACGACGCTCTCAAGGAGTGTCCCGATTTGGAGCAGCGGCTCAAGTCCAGTGCGATTATCAGTGCCGAGCGTGGGGCTGTCACGTCGTCCCGCTGGTTCAAAGCTGTTTATCGCGAGCGCGTCGCGCTAGTCGGAGATGCTTCGGGATCGGTGGACGCAATCACGGGCGAGGGGCTTTGCCTCGCATTCCGCCAGGCCACGGCACTGGCCGAGGCAATTGAGTGCGGTGATTTGGCCATGTACCAACGGAGGCATCGCCAAATCGCGCGGCGTCCCGATTTGATGGCAAGGCTTTTGATCGCGCTCGGCGAGCATGCTCAGTTCAGGCGCGCGGCGATGTCCACGATGGCCGCTCATCCGGGAATTTTCACGAAGATGCTCGCCGTACATGTTGGCGCGTTCTATGAAACCAACCATTTTCATCGTTCTGACGGCGACCACGTCGCTACTTGGACAGAAGACGGTCCTCGAACTGAACCCGGCCCAGACGCACGTCGAGTTCACGCTGAGTGACGTTCTTCACACCGTTCAAGGCTCGTTCAAGCTGAAGCGTGGAACTGTGCACTATGATTTCGCGACCGGTAAATGCTCCGGACAGATCGTTATTGATGCCCAAAGCGGCGATAGCGGTAGCCAAGCGCGTGACAAGAAAATGCATCACAACATTCTCGAAAGCGATCGGTATCCAGAAATCGTCTTCACCCCGGACCACGTGGAGGGTATATTATCCAAAGCGAGTATCCATGGCTTGTTTCGGATTCATGGCAAGGAACACGAGATGACGATGGTGGTCGAGGCTATTCCCTCTAGCAACGGGCTCGACGTTACAGCTCACTTCGTCGTCCCTTATGTTGAGTGGGGCATGAAGAACCCGAGTGTTCTTTTCTTGCGCGTCGGCGATCAGGTGAATATTAACGTGCAAGCGCGGGGCCGAGTTCAGCCGGGCACCTAATGAATGCCCGTAGCGACTTCTGGCCCGAGTTGAGTTAGAGGTTTTCGCGAGTCCGTAAAGGGACCGAGTCCTGGCATTCTGCGTGCGATAGTTTAGGAGTTCTATGGAGCGACTCTCTATGAAATGTTCTTTTGCGTTAATGCTACTTGTTAACCTAGTAATTCCGCACTGGGCATCTGCTCAGGCGACCGAACCTAATCAGGCACCACCCGCCGGCGTCCCGACAAGCGCTCCGCCCCAATCGCCAGCGTCCTCTTCAAGCTCACAGTCTCCACCGGTGGCCGATCGGCCAGTCTCCTGGAAACTATTGTTCCCTAATATCGTCAATGATCAGGAGCGCATCTGGTCTTTCCCCGCCAGACTCACACAGGGTCAGAACTGGATACCCACGGTCGCCATCCTCGGAACCACGGCTGGACTGTTTGCACTGGACCCGATCGAAGCCTCCTATTTCCGCCGCACCTCGACGTATCAGGGGTTCAACAACATTTTTACCGGCAACGCCACGGTTGTGGGCACGATTGTGGCTCCTGTGTCGCTTTACACCATTGGGCTGATTCGAAAAGATTCGAAAATGCAACAAACGGCTCTGCTGGCGGGTGAGGCCGTTGCCGACGCTGAGATTGTAACCACCGTCTTCAAGGACGCCACTAAGCGAGTACGTCCGGCGGACTTCCCGCCACAAGGAAACCTCTATGACTCCTGGTTTGAGAGCAAAGGCTCGTTTTTGCGAGGAAACGGAAGTTTTCCTTCGGGCCACACCATAGCGGCGTTTTCTGTCGCTACTGTTATTGCCCGCCGGTATGGAAGTCACCGCTGGGTCCCATATGTTGCGTATGGCGCGGCCGCACTGGTAGGATTTTCGAGGCTGTCCCTGTCGGCCCATTTTTTGTCGGACGTCTTCGTGGGTGGTGCGCTTGGGTACTCAATCAGCCGGTTCACTGTTTTGCGGCAGTAGCCTTGGTCTGCCAGAAGTCCGGCTTGGGGCGCTCCTGGCGACTTTGGTTTTCGTTCATGGAGCACTGCTCGCGCAGTTGAATACCGGCACTATCGAGGGGACGCTTCGCGACATGGCTGGCCATTCCCTGCCCGGCTCGACGATTGTTGTCGAGGGCGCGACCGGTTTCCGTGCCGTGATTCGCACGAACCCGAACGGCGGGTTCGCCATCACGTTGCCCTACGGGCGATATCGTCTGTCCGGAGAGGTCCAGCAAGGAGGCGGGTCCTCAGCCCTGGTATTCGTCGCGCCCTTGCAAAATGTACGCATCGATTTCGTAGCCGAGGCAACGGGGGCAATCCGAGCCCAAACGGCATCGCGGACCTCAGGCGATTGGACCGATGTCACGAGCGGGCGCATGTACCCGGAAGCATTCAGCTCGCAAGGAATTTTGCTCAGCAGGGAGCCGTCGAGTGTAACCGAACCACTCGATTTCACTGGCCTCAGCGACAACCGCCTGGCGATCGAGTCGCAGCGAGGATTTTCCTGGACCGATACGCAATACAAGCTGAACGGGATGGATGCCACCGATTCTTATCAGCCGGGACTTCCGGTGATTTTACCCGACGTCCAGGCGCTGGATGAGGTCGTGGTGCGCAGCGCGTTCGCGCAGACCACTTCGTTGAGCTTTGGTAGCGAGGTCAGCGTCTTCCTTAGCCAGCCGGGCACATCCTGGCATGCCGCGTTCTCAACAGCGAACACGGGTGCCGCGCTCTCTTCGACGAACCTTCCCGAGCCCGCAAGTCGAGGACTGGTTCAACAGTCTGACCAATTTCGCTGGTTCACACGAGACCGCTTGGAGATCGGCGGACCGCTCACCAAGTGGGCTGACCTTTATGCTTCCGGAAGCGGGCAATGGGCCTCGCAAACCGAGCCGCTCGCTACACTCGGAACCGATCAGCGCAGCCGGCTGTTGTTTGGGAACGCTCGGGGGCAGGTCCGCGCTGGCGATAAAGATCGGTTCGATGCGCTGTACAGCGGATCGCGGATCGACCTCTCGGACGGCGGCATACCCGCGGGCCTCGAAGCATTGACCGGCAACCGTATGGCGCCGTCTTTCGTTCTGCCGGGTGGATTCCCTGGCCAGCCGGAGACCGACCATCTCGATTTTCTTCAGGTAGGCTGGACACACCTGCTGCCCGCCACCTCCGATCTGGGCGTTATAGAGGTGCGCTACGGATATTCGGTGGCGCATCTCGATACCAGCACAGACCAATCCGGGCAGAGCCGCATAGAACTTTTGGGCGGGATGGTCTCAGGAGCGCCGCCGCTTGGGAATCTGGCCGTCCGTACTCGTCAAGGGATCGAAGCGGTATGGCAGCCCGCTGCGCTGCGCGCCAAAGGGACCCGCCATCAGATCGTTGCCGGTGGAGGATGGAAAACGTCCGAGCCGCTCAACCGCTTCTCCACTCCTTCCGGCATGAATCTCATCACTGCCGACGGTGTCCCTGCATTTGTGATGGAGTTCAACACGCCACTGGACTCCCGTGAACTGGTGCGGTCGTTTTCCAGCTTTGTCGCGGACCATGTGAGCTTGACGCCTTCGCTGTCTCTCGATCTGGGCGCTCTCGCCGATTTCTCGCGCGGCTCGCTGCCGGCGCAATCAAGTCCGACCGGTGCCTTCACACCTGCGCGAACCTTCGCCGCGCAACCGGATCTGATAGTTTGGAACAACCTGTCGCCGCGCGCTGGGCTCGCGTGGCAAGCTCCCCATTCGCACAGCTTGGTTCTTCGAGGCACCTACTTTCGCCTCTACACGCCACTGGCGGGGAGGTATCTCGATTTCGGAAATCCCAACAGCCTCGGCGGGAGCGTTTATCAATGGATCGCATCCACTGCCAACGGCTCGTTCCAACCCAGCGAACAAGGCAGTCTGCTACTGCGCTTCGGAGGACCTTACTCGTCGATCTCTCCCTCACTTCATCGGCCTTACTCAGACGAGTTTGACATTGGTTCGGAGTTCCGTCTTGCACCGCGAAGCTTCGCAAGCGTTCACTTGTTCCGCCGCGACGATAAGGATCGAATCGCCGCCCTTGATACCGGAGTGCCAGCTTCGGCGTTCACGCCTGTGTCCATCCTCGATCCGGGGCCCGATGGAATTCCAGGCACATTCGACGACCAGCGGCTAACCGTTTATGCACAGAATCCTGCCACTCTGGGCCAGGACCGCTATTTGTTGACGAATCCCGCCGGGCTTCGGATGCTGAATACCGGTCTCGTGGCGGAGGCCGGCACGGAGTGGAGACGACTGACTCTGCATGCGTCATTCGTCGCGGAGAAGTCGTACGGGCCCACTAACCCCGGCGACGCGGTCTATGAAAATGATCCTGGCGTCATCGGCGCTCTGTTTCTCGACCCCAACACGGCCATCCATGCCACGGGGCGAAGCTTTGTTGACCGGGCCTACGTAGGAAAGATTCAAACCACTTACCGGCTTCCTCCGGCCTGGGGTGGAATCGAAGTGGCCAGCATTGCGGACTACACGGACGGACTTGTTTTTGCGCGTCAGTTGCTCGTCACCGGTCTTCCGCAAGGCCCGTTTCTGGTGGCAACAACAGTGCGCGGGAGTCCGGAGGGCGGCAACCGCGCTCAATATGCAATCAATTGGAATCTCCGGCTGAGCCGCCAGTTTGGGCTCCCCGCCGGCAGATTTCGAGTATTGGCCGACGTTCTTAACGTGACCAATGCCGGACAACGACTTCAAGAAGATGATCTTAGCGGCCCTTCCTTTAATCTACGCTTGCCGGTCGCGATTCAGCCGCCGCGCTTTGTACGCATGGGCTTTCGGTACGAGTTCTGACCCGATTGGGTTTCATTAGTTCAGCGGCCATCGCGCATATCATAATGCTTGGTACCACGCGCTATAATCCCGCAGGTAGCTGAGGCTCTGGGCTTCACGCTGGCCGTTGCCATCTACATCTGGTTTCTTCGGGCTCAGTGGTACTGGAGCTTCTTGGTCCTGGTCGCGTTAGTCCTGGCGTCATTCATTTGGCACTCGGAGACCCTCGACTCACTGGGCCTGAGTGTTTGGCGCTGGCGTGGAAGCGATAGCTGCGTGGCGGTGGTGGCTCGCTTCCTGCATGGCGGCGGTGATGATCGTGTGTTGGATGCGGGCGATCCCGGCACACCTGGTCTACCGATGGTTCGTTTATTTGTCCTGGTGTATTATCCAACAACTCCTCTTTCAAAACATGGTGTACCGGCGGCTCGCGGCCGCTTTCGGCTCATCCTGGAGAACATCCATATGCGCCGGCGCACTATTCGCCGCGCTACACATTCCCAACCCCATACTTGTACCCGCGACATTCCTGTGGGGAACTGTCTCCACTCGCATGTTTGAATCACGCCCCAGTATCCCTGCCCTGGCACTCTGGCAGGCTTTGCTGTCGATCCTTCTGTATTGGCTCACGCCAGTCGAGCTTAATCACCAATTCCGGGTCGGCCCTGGATATTGGACTTGGTGACGGGCGAGTCCTGTCGGTCCAGCACGCCGATCCCACTTCATCGCTTCTTCTTTATTCCGCCATCGATTCGCGGTCTGGGCTGCGCGTTGCAATAGCCAACTCAAGGAGGAAATCTCTGATTTCAGCGTCGAGGGGTTGGTGTCCGGTACGGACTAAAACGACTCCAAATTCTTCAGGTTGTAGGACAACCCGGTCCTTCCGGCACGTCACTGTTGATTCGTTCGGCACAGTCGATCAGGTCTACAGAGAAGATGCGGAGACGTTGCCCTTCCCACATGACCTCGACGGTACCCACTCGTTGGGGTTCCAACGATACTTCCATCACGCTGCCCACGGGTATGTCTACGATTGAAGTACTACCTTCCGGAGTGCCATGGACAGAAATGATCGGGTGTTGAACTCGGTAAATCATCATCGCCGTGATCTAGGGTGCATGAAGATGAGTGATTTAAAACCAAGGAACAAGATGGAATTGAGGGAAGCTTTGGAGGGCGTCCACGCGCCTTTTAAGCAAAGGGTCGCGGGTTCGAGTCCCGCCCGGCTCACCATTGTTCCCATGCCTATCTTGCGCCCGCCTGGAAGTTGGCATGGGTCAGAGTTACTTCCACCAAATCACCTAGCTGGACAGCCGTAAACTGGTTACCTTCTATGTTGGCCACCAGCTTTCCTTCACGGTCTACGATTGCGGTGTGCAGTGAATGCGTCAGCAAGCCCTCATCCGGCCAGAAATTCATTCCGAACATCCCGCACACTTGCTTCACATTGCTCAGGGTGCCTGTCAGAAAACGCCAGCCGTCCACATTTGCCTTCCATGTTTCGCCATATTTCGCGAGCACATCCGGTGAGTCGTGGTCCGGGTCGAACGTAATGCTGAGCAGTACCAGGTCCCGGCCCATGCGAGTGTTGAAACGCTTCTGGAGCTGCGCGAAATTGTTCGACAAACGCATACAATAGTCCGGCAAAGGGCAGCGGGTGTAAATGAAGGTAATCGCCACTACCTTGCCGCGGAACTCCGAAAGCGTGACCGGACGGTTGGTCTGGTCGACGAGCGAAAAGTCGGATACGGTTTGTCCGATGCTCAAGGTGGACGCCGAACCTGCCTTAGATCGCATAGCCTCGTCCAGCAGGGCAAGACGTCTGTTCTGCGCGGGATCGCGTTCCCAGCTATCGTACTCGCGCACATGTACATTGGTGATATACGACGAAGTCTTGCCTACCACCAGCGTGAATTCGATTTTCTCGCCGGCCTTCAAAGTGTCAAGTACGCGCGGGTTGTCCACGCGATAGGGCATCGTCATCGCGTCCATGAACCCGGGGATCGGGTCGTGCGACACCAAAACGGTGCGATGCGCAATATCCACTGTCAGCACTAACCCGGTAACCTCGTACCGTTGGATTGATCGCGCGAGAAGACCCAGAACGAACAGTAACGGCAAAAACAATATTCTGTATCTCATCTGTCGGATCCTCTCAACTACCGGACGCGTTACGGCGCTGAGCACGACGCGCCGGCCCGCCAAGTTCAAACGGGCGCCGTATCTCGCTGGTGAAGCTCTTTTGAAATTCTCTGATTTCCAAGAACTGATCGGTAGGGACGTTGTCGAAAGTTTGTTTGGTCTTCGAGGTGGGCCACCAAACCTCGAGTTTTTCGATCTTGACCGGCTTGCCGAGTCCAATGTGCTGCTGGAGGGGCGATGCGCCGAATGATCCGCCGCTTCCCACCGTCCGCCATATGGTGCGGTGCTGCTGTCCCTGATCGAGCACCGTCACAGCAATACGGGCGCCGATCGCGCAGCGGTTGGATTTCACACCCACCAGCCGCACGGTGATCCAGTGGTTGCCATGTTTGCCGGGATTCTCGAACAGACGGCTGGGATAGCGATCGCCGGGCTGGGGTCCGCCCATCACGACAAACACGTCCTCGTCTCCATCGTTGTTCAGGTCCCCGAACGCAATGCCGTGGCCTTTCGCAAGCGCGCCCATTCCCGATGAGGCCGTGATATCGGTAAAACTTTTGCCCGCTTGGTTGTGGAGCAAAACGTTGGGCAGCACCATGGACGCAAACGAAGGATTGCCGCTGCCCAGGTAAATATCCAGGAATCCATCGTTATCTAGGTCTCCAAAGTTAGCGCCCATGGGCATGAATACGCGATCCAGGTTGACATCCGCTGTTACGTCCTGAAACTTTCCGTTCCCGAGGTTTCTATATAACTTCAACGTTTCCACTTTGCGGGGCAGCCCCATATAACTTCGCGCAACTTCTTCGACAGACAAAAAGTCGGCTGTGACAAAGAGATCGGGCCGGCCGTCATTGTCGTAATCGAAGAACCAAGCCGCGAAACTCATCCAGGGCATGCTAACTCCGGCCTGCCGCGCGACCTCAGTGAACGTGCGATCACCGTTGTTGTGGTACAGAAAATTAAATCCATTGAAGTTGGAAACGTAGATATCGGGATACCCATCGCCGTCGTAATCCGCGGCGACCGCGGCCTTGCTAAATGCGGATCGGTCGACTCCAGCTTGGTGCGAGATGTCAACAAACGTCCCATCCCCTTTATTCAGGAATAACTGGCTGGGGGCGTTCTCGTTGGCGATGAAAAGATCCAGATAGCCGTCATTATCGATGTCCAGCCAGACCGCGGAATGCGAGGCGCTGAGTGGGCCGTCCAGCAGCCCGCTCTGCGCGGTTACGTCCGTGAAAGTACCGTCACAGTTATTACGCAGCAGGGAGTGGTGCCTCGCGAATTCCCATCCGCCGCGCAGCACCAGCATGTCCATGCAACCGTCGTTATTGTAGTCGGCCTGAATGATGTTCAGTCCACCCAACTGATCGCCGAGCCCCGCCGCGCGCGCCCGATCTGTAAATGTTCCGTCTCCGTTGTTATGGAAGTAGCGCAGCGGAGCGCAATCGTCCACTTGTGAGGTTATTATGTCCAGGAGACCGTCATTGTCGAAGTCGTCCATGATCACTCCGCCGGCATTTCCATATGTGGCGAGACCAGCGGCGGGAGCGACATCCAGGAACCGTCCCAGGTCCTCTTTCGACGCGAATACCGAGGGCGGAATCAGAAACTCTTTGGGAACTTGGAACGGATATTCACCCGCGGTCATGTAGGCCAGATTCAACAGCCACTGCAACTCCGTATTGGAAGGGTCGTGCTTCAGGCCCCGGCTCAGAAACGCAATGGCTTTCTCCACATCGGCACGCTTTGTATTGAGCACTCCTGGGTGCGCCGGAAAGATCAGAGCATCATTGATAACGGGATCTACGGCAGGGTCCACGAAAGCGCCCCGATGCAGGTAGCTTATTCCTAGCACTTCTTCCATATGCCACGCCATGGGGTTGTTTGACGCCGCCAAAGCGATTTGATATGTCGCTTCCTCCTCCTTAATCGCGCCGTCGAAGTCCCTCTCGGAGGACCACAGCTCCGCCAGGGTGTAGTGGCTGTGTGCCAGGCGATAAGGATCCATGCGCTCCCCCTCGTTCGCAATCAGCTTCTGCATCGCCTGTATGCCGTTGAGTGGCGCCTGCTCGCGCGTCGCGCATACGCTTTTCATATCCATCTGCCACGCCCGCAGTTGAGGGCCGGTGGGTAGGCTACTCCGGATCGATTCGTAGAACTCTGAAAAACCTGAATCGTCCGGCGCCAGCCGAGCGCTCTTTAGCCCTGCCAGAACTCTATTACGGGCCGCATCAGCGGGGTCCGCAGGCTCGGGCTCTTTTAGAAGTTTGAGGATTGCGTAACCAGCCGGTACCTGGACGACGGCCGTGACGTCACCGGGCTTCACGCCGCGCAACGCGTCTCTTAATTCAGCTCTTAAGCTGCCAATGTCCACGGTCCCGAGATATCCGCCATCCTTGGCGGTGGCATCGATCGAATATTGACGTGCGAGCGCACCGAAATCCTCACCGCTACGTATCAGGCGGAGGATCTTATCAGCTTCTTCGGGAGTGCGTGTAACGATGAGTCCCACCGGGAGCGCATGCGCTTCATCGCCTCCACTGCGTGCCGGGCCGGCGATCCAGAGCACGATCAGCAACGGGATGGCCAGGCTCAACCGCATTAGTCGCACCGATACCGCGCGAGACCCCATCAGTTTCGCCAGAATAACGTGGAACTATCAGTAAATCCGCAAAACACTGCGTCACTATTGTATCTTGATCCGCGAGACCGGAGCACTGGCGTGTAAAATTCGCAGGCGGCGACCTTACCGTTCTTTGTTACCGGACTGCGCCGGTGAATTCGTATACCTGCACCGCTTTCCGCCCTCTGCGGCCGAACCCTAACACTGAACTGGTGGATGCGAACACAGGCCGCAATTGCTGCAATGGCTCCAGCGGTACGCAACTGACCATCGGATTATCTCCCACTAACACGCAGCCTTTATCCCGGCAAAGGGCCTCCGCTCGAACCGCTTCCTGAGCCGATTCGAATCGCTTGGTTCCCACCACCTCCTGGTGCGATCCCCTCTGCTGGAGGAACAATATCATCGCGCCATCTCGCCCATCTACGGCTTGTCCTCCAAATATAAACAGCCGTATCGACATGCTCCGATAATAGGCCGGAAGGAAAAACATCTTCAGGGCCGATTTTCCGTCAGCGTTGGATTCATACGCCATCTGCAGGTAGTCGCTTCGCCGGCGCGCGCGCGCATATTCGAAGAATGCCGGAAAATCGCCAATCATTCCTTCCTGCTCGGATGGCCACAGCGGAAGCCGCTCATCTACCACTACGTAGCGCGTGCACCATCTCTGCAACACTGGAACCGCTTCCTGCTCGGACTGCGCCAGGAAAAAATCGGCGGCAACGGAGGCGTTTGCCTGCGTCGGATTCGTTACCGGGATTCGTCTCGCCACATCCACAATCCAGTACCCGTAATCCCACCATGCCATCACGCTGTAGGCGCTCGGAGGATACCGATAGTCTGGCCCGTACTCGCGCCGGGGATATCGAGCGTAGAAAAAAGCGGGATCTCCGAAGGGTTCCCTCGTCGACGCGCGCAACCAGTTCAGCGTCTCTTTCCAGTCCTCCGATATTCCGGTAAACAAATCGCCATTTTTTACAGCGTAGAGGTTGGGCGCAAACACGAGCAGCGCCAGGCACAGGCTGATCACCCATGCGGTTTTGCGGCCGGACGCGAGCAGGCTGTCTGCTGCGTAGCCGGTGGCGAGGGCTATGGCGATGGCATAGTAGTAAGTCATTCGAAGCTGGCCCATCGACAGAATAAGCGTTGTAACACCCCAAAAAAAGATGAGAGCTCGCCCAAGATCTCTTCGTTTCAGAATATATTCGGCCAGCAGAACCAGTCCGATCAGTGCGAAGAAGTAGGCGCCATAAAACTGCCGCAAGGCTGGAACGAGAGTGAAGTGACCTTGTTCGTATACCGTAGATTGAAGCTCGTACACTCCGCCCGAAGTTCCAAACAGAGAAGGCATCAGATGGGTGACGATAATTTTCGCGGAATGGCGTATGCTATGCGCCAGCAATGCCGTTACAGCCAGGATCGTCAATCCGGCAGCCGCCAACCCGCCGAAGAATACATAACTTGGACGTCGAAATCGCCGGCACAGCTTCGCCCACAATTCCAGCCCGCCGATCGCCAGGCTCCCGAGTCCGAGCGCGGCGATAGTGTAATTCATCCATAGCAGGCGATAGAACACCAGGCAGATACTTAGGGCGATCAGGAACGCTAGATACAGCGGCCGGAGAGATGGCGCTGGTCTTTCCTCCGGCGAAAACCATCGCACCCGATCGTAGATTGCCCAAGCCACCACCACGCCCACCATCATTGCGGAGCCGTGAAAGGTCAGCAGATAAGCTGCCAGCGTCAAGCCCGCGGCGATCGAAGTTCCCAACGCTTGCGTTTGAATCGCGCGCAATAAGAGGAAAAAGAATAACGTCACCAACAGGCTTTCCATGATGTGGTGATCAGTAAAGCCCAGGCTCGAGACGCGCAGAAAATGCCCCGGCAAAGTCGCGATGACCGCGGCTGCGAGCAGGGCCGCGCGCCATCCAAACACAAGTCTAGCCAAAATGAATACAGCTATCACTTCGCAAACGGCCAACGCCGCGGGATACCAGGCGGCGATCACGTGCAGCAGCGAATCCGACGGCGCGCCCCCACCTGCCAGCCACGCGATCAGTCCCAGCAACCAGTCATAAAACGGCGCGGTGGCAGTATCTGGCACCTGGCCAAAAATGACATACGGGTCCACCATGATGCGCCAGGGGAAATGCCGAACCAGGTTCTCGGCCACCCGCACGTGGTACCACGCGTCGGTTTCCTGAAAATTCACGAAACCGGGCTGAAATACCAGATCGAATCTCGGGATGACGCGGATGAACAATGCCAGCAGGCCGAGCGCGGTCACCACAATCCACTGCCAGCGGTTCAGAATGGCCGCGAGCGATCCAATGCGCTCCTGTTGCGGTGGCGCCGATGGTTCGAGTTCTGTCGTGCGCTCATTATGGCATACGTGCCGGTCCGGTTAAAATCAGGTGTGCCATGCGCGAAATTGTAGGGACGGTACGGCAGGCCTTCGACCTGCTGAATGGACGGCTGCGCCGGCGATGGTTGCTGCATGTGCCGTGGGCCCTGTTTTCGGCGGCACTCGAGATGCTAGCCACGGCCGGCATGCTGATCCTGATCCGGCTGATCAGCGACCCGGCCGGCGCGGGGCGCGTTGCTTCGTTAAGGGCGCTCCGTCAATGGATTGCTTTCGAACCGGGCCCGGGCTTCAACGCGGCGTTCGCGGCACTGGTGGCTCTGTCTTACCTGGTGAAGAACAGTTTGCGGGTGGCTGAGACTTACGCACAGCAACGTTGCGCTTCGGCGACGGCGGTGTGGGTCTCATCCGGCCTGTTGGAGCGATACCTGCTGGCGCCGTACAGCCTGCATCTGCGGCGCAATTCCTCTGAGATGTTGAATAATGTGAGTTCCGCCGCGGACCAAGTGAGTTGGGTGGTGCTGCAGTCCACCACCGCCTTGATTTCGGAGGCGTTCATCGCACTCGGAATTCTGGCCGTGTTGGTGGCCCAACTCCCGCCACTCGCGCGCGGTGCGGCAGCCGTCACGGCCGGCGTAACCATTCTCTTGCTGTGGATCACCCAGCAGCGCCACATACGCTGGGGCCGGCTGCTGCACAACGCAAACTTTCAAAAACTCCAGAGCCTTCGCCAGAGTCTGGCGGCCGTCAAGGAGGCCAAGATTCTGGGGCGGGAACGATATTTTGGCCGTAGGTTCGCGCGAATTCGCGCCGCTCTTGGCGATCTGGAAGCCGTGCAACTGACCACTGAGATCCTTCCGCGTATGGTGGTGGAAACCACGTTCGTAATCGCCCTCGCGGCTCTGATTGTTGTCTCGTGGCTGCGGCCGAATGCGGCTGGAAATCTGACACTCACGCTCGGTATCTTCGCTTATGGCGGTCTCCGGCTGTTACCTTCGCTGCACCTGCTGGTTTATCGATTTAATCGAATCGGCTCCGGGGAAGCTGCCGTCCAAGCGGTTTCGCGGGACTGGTATGAGCTAGGGCCTTACGTTGCCGTTGGCAGCGAGGCGGATACGGCCATGACTCTGACGGAATCGGTGGTGTTTGATGGAGTGTCTTTTTCCTACGAGACCTCGCACGGCGGATCGGGCGAACCCGCTTTGAGCCAGATTGATCTGACCATCCGCCGGGGCGAGTCCATCGGTATCGTCGGCCCCACGGGAGCCGGCAAGACTACTTTTGTCGATTTGATGCTGGGGGTTCTGGAGCCCACCGCCGGAACCATTCGCGTGGATGGACAAGACATTCGCTGGTCGCTCCGGGCTTGGCAGAGGCAGATCGGCTATGTCCCGCAGACCGTGTACCTGATCGACGACACCATTCGCCGCAACATCGCTCTGGGCCTGGAAGACGCGGAGATCGACGAAGGACGCGTAGTGGAAGCGGCCCATGAGGCCCAGTTGGATGGATTTCTCAGTGGGTTAGCGGAAGGACTGGATACGGTGGCGGGAGAGCGCGGGGTGAGGCTTTCCGGAGGAGAGCGGCAGCGCATCGCCGTTGCGCGAGCGCTCTACCGGCACCCAGCGGTTTTGATTTTCGACGAAGCTACCGCCGCTCTGGACAACGTCACCGAACAGGCTCTCACCGCTACCATTCATGGTTTGCATGGCAGGCTAACAACGGTCTTCATCGCTCACCGGCTGAGTACGGTCGAAGCGTGCGACCGGCTGATATTTCTTCGCGGCGGAAGAATCGCGGATGTGGGAACCTATGCCGAGCTAGAAAAGAATCCCGAGTTTCTGGCGCTGAGCGCGCGGGCGCCGGAAACGTCGTCCTAGGTCTCTGACCGCTTGATCTGTCCCCTTGCTTACGCGCGGGGCTGCAATCCCAGCCCCCAGTAGCCCCGCGCATAAGCAAGGGGACGGGCCCGGTTTTCAGAACCAAATCAGCCGGTCAGAGACCTAGGCTGTTTGCGCGGGTCGGGAATCAAGTTGGAACATGGGAGCGGCGTCGCGTTGCCAGGCTTGGAGCCACGTCTCTGGAAAGGAGGCTTCGATGTTCCGCTGCATGCGCTCTAGAAGCTGAAGATCGTCGGGAAATCCCTGCAGCAACTCGTCGATTCGCTGGGCGAATTCCTGGCTATCTCGAAACGTAAGCGCGGTATAGCCGGGCTGGATCTGTTCCGCCAGGCAAGGACCGTAGTCCAGAACCGAAGCCGGCGTCCGGGCGCCAAAGAGATCCATTATCTTCATGGGAAGATCGACGCCGGAGGATGAGCGGTGCAAAGAGAACCCGATGTGAGCCGTGCGCAACAGCTCGCGATAATCGGCCGGATCGAAAAATGCGGTACGCAGGATTACCCGGCGCCATGAAAGCTGTGAAAGGCGCTGTTCAAATTCCACGCGCAAGGGCCCGCGGCCGGTGATCAGCACCATCAACCGCAGTAGCGGCGACGGAGGCGCTTGAGAGTCCCAACGCTTCAGACCCTCCAGCAGAAGATGCATGTCTTCGTCGTCGCCCCAACCGGTGGGGCAGGCCGCCAAGGCCGTGTCAGACGGGAGCGTCAGACCGGCGCGCGAAAGGACATTCCGCGCGGCCGCGCTTCTTTCACGAGCCGGCAGAAGCGGTAAGAGTTCCCTAGGCTTGTCATAGAGCACGATGGGAGCAACCAGGCCGAAATCGTCGATCAGAATCCGGCGCATTGCCCGGGATACGCAGAAATGAGCGTCCGCTTTTCGTCCTAACCAGCGCTCCCAAGTCTTCGCCAGTCGAACCACGAAATGTGCCGGATCCAGGCGGGGCGACAGCATCGTGTATCCGAAATTATGCCAGTCGATGATGAACAGCGAGCCTCGCATGCGTGCCGCTATCCAAGCGGCCAACAAGGTGGGAATAGTGGGTGGATTCTGCACCAACACGGCATCGGGTCGCGGTGTTCCGGCCAGCAGCAGCCACAGCGATTCGAAGAGCAGGCAAGCCGACCGGAGCGCTGTCACAAGCAAGAACCAAAATCGTGGCGCGCCTTCGGGGGCTCGTCGAAGCGATCGAATGCGGCACAAGTGGATTTGCGAGTGGTTTAGTACGGCGCCATCCACGGGTGTCTCGTGGTATCCGGCGAGGGAAACCGCCGCTCCAACTTCGGCCAGCGCCAAGGCATGATTCAACATCCGCGGGCTTCGTCCCAGATCACCCAACACCAGGACCGTTGCGCGATAGCGGTGTTGTTGAGCGGACATGATGGGGAAAGCATTATGATAGCCGGGGTGAATGTTCTCGACAAGCAGCCGCAACGGTCCACTATCCCGGAACTATCTGGCCGGCGCAGGGTTGCAGTCACCGGAGGCGGCACGGCGGGCCATGTGACTTCCGCGTTGGCCATCATGGCGGCTTACCAGGCCGGCTTCGAGGCGGAAGTGTATTTCATCGGATGTCAGGGTGGATTCGAAACCCAACTGATCCCGGCGGGCGGTTTTGAGCTGCACATAATTCCAGGGGCTCCTTACGCCCGCCAGAATGTTTTAGGAAAAGTGCATTCGCTGGAAGCCTTGATTCGAGGAACCCTGGCTGCTCGACGGTTGCTCAAAGCGCGGCGGACCGATCTGGTTATCGGCTTGGGCGGGTATGCGTCTTTGGGCGCGGTATTGGGTGCGAAGACTCTGGGAATCCCCTTGGTGATCCATGAGGCAAATGTTTTTCCCGGTCTGGCAAATCGCATGATAGGTTCGCTCACGGACTGTGTGTTTCTTGGTTGGGAACAAGCCGGCGCCGCTTTTCGAAGCTCGAAGACTGTAGTCACGGGCAATCCGATCAGGCCAGCGATGGCCGCTCTGGCTAATCAGCCCGGGGAAAAGGGTGAACGCGGAGCGCTGCGGCGGATTCTGGTGACGGGCGGCTCCGCAGGGTCGCCATTTCTAAACAACAATGTCCCGATACTACTAGCACGTGTTCGGGATTTGGGCGTTCCCATCACGGTCCGTCACCAGACGGGCGAAGGTGAAACCGAGCGGGTGAGTCGGGAATATCAGCGGTTGGAAGTCGACGCTCGGATTGATGCATTCATCGTTGACATGGCGGAGGCATACTTGGAAGCAGATTTCGTGATCACGGCCGCCGGGGCGCTGACACTGGCGGAGTTGGCGATGTTTGGCTTGCCGGCCCTGCTGGTTCCACTGGCGGCGGCCGCCATGGGCCACCAAGTCGCGAATGCCAAAGTGTACGCAGAGCAGGCGGGAGGGGCTTGGGTTGCTGAACATGACTGGGACACGGAGCCGTTAGCAAGGCGCGTTGCCAAAACGCTCAGTGACTTTGATGTTCTGAACACCCAAGGGCAGCGGCTGCGGGAGATGGCTAGGCCGAACGCGGCCCGGATACTGGTGGAGGACTGCGAAGCCTTGCTGGCCGGAGCACACCGGATGGGCTCGAAGTAAAGGCGACATCGCTTTCTTCTCTAATTCCATTCTGCGGTTTCTGAAAGCAGTTTTATTATCAAAACATATTACTTTGTCCTTGATGCGATGGTCGTTTGGCCACTTAGTCGGTGGCGCGAATGCCTGAGTAAGTAGTACTGCCTAGTCCTTTAGTCCTGGTGCGTGGATAGCCGCGTTCTTGCTAATGTGGGACCCTAAGTTGTTAAACCAGGGGCCCTTTAGGGTTCCGGATATCCAAAAAAAGAGGAGAACCAAAATGAAAAAGTTCAAACTGTCTTTCTGGCTCGCGCTCGCGACCGCCAGCATGTTCGCAATCCAGCTAGCCGCCCCGGCGTCGCATTCCAGCCGCTTCGACGACCCCATGCCAACCTGTCCGCCGGAGTGCCCGACCAAGCCCAAGCCGCCGGCTCGCTGAATTCTGAAGGCAGGGCGGCTCTGGCTGCCCTGCTTCAAAATCCGGTTACTCGTGTATCAACTCTGGGCTAGGCCTGAACACGCTGATCCAGATCACGAGGCAAAGCGTCAATGCGGATAGCATGTAGTTATTCGCGAGAGTCTTTTTCGCCCAACCCATGTTTACGGCGAAGTAACAAACGGCATAAATACCAAAATATGCAGCGAGCATGCTCTCATGCCGCAAGAGATTGCTCTTTATGCTATTGCGGATTACCACCAGGAAGAGCAGCGCCGAGAATCCAAGAAACAGGGCGAGAACCGTTGAGATATATCGCTTGGCAAGAAATTCGAACTGAAGAACTACTTGGAGTTGAATGGTGCCAAAGCGGCTAAGCTCCGCTTTCACCGGGACGGCCGCGAACACGATTGCTGTCAGCAGCAGGAAGAACAGCACAGGCCTTGCTGACCTGACAATGTGTGAATATTCCTTCCACATTCCGGAGTGGGCTTCGAGGGTCACGGCGATTTGGAGAAGAAGCAGAATCGGCTCCGACCACAGCCAGAAGTAGGTGTAGGAAATGGGCAGAACGCTGCCGAACCCGGCCGTGAAGTAAAAGGCGCCCAATGACCGGACGACGGCACAACCCAGATACAAAGTGAAGATCGGGTTCTTCTTCGCCAGACCAGTCCAGAGTAAGTGCGCACAAAACAGTAACTGGATAGTCACCGAGCTGTACCAGAACAAGTTAGTGGGTTCTGACATCTCTATACACTTGTAGAAAGTGTACGGTGAAACCACTTAGGCGTCAACAAGAAAATGTGCGCCGGACAACACTACTGTCCTATTGATTCGTCGGAACCGGCTTCTTCTTGACCGGTGGTTTCTTCGCATTCGGATTACTGTAGTTAGTCTGAATGGTAGCGCCGATCATCTGCAGCATACCTTTAGCGGCTTCGGCAAACTGTCCTTCAGGCTGAAGTTGGAGATACTTTTCAAGGGCTGCCTGCATTCCATCGGGAGCGATCACTTTGCCATCCTTGTCGGTGGTCAATTTCGCGGACAGGGCGGTAGCGTACTGGAACTCGGCGTCTGCGTAATCGGGATTGGCCTCAATGGCCTTCTTGAAGGCGGCCTCGGCCGCGGCAGTCTGGTTGGTGTTCACCAGAACCGCTCCCAGATTGTAGAAGTACTTGCCGGCGTTGGGCGGATCGAGTTGCGCGGCCTTGGTCAGCTCAGCCTGCGCTTCATCGAACTTCTTGGCTTTGGCTAGCGCCAGCGCGTAGTTATTGTGGTAGGCCGGATCATCCGGTTTTAGCGCGATGGCTTTCCCGAAAGCTTCGATGGCCTTGCCGAGTGTGGCCGTTTGTTCGTCGCCCGTTTGGGTAGTCGCGAGGGATGCGTAGGCGTCGGCAAGATTAGCCCAAACCACGTGCTGATTGGGGTCGAGCGCCGCTCCCTTCTCGAAGGACTCGACGGCGACAGGATAGTTCTTGGCTGTTAACGCCTCTTTGCCGGCATTGAACGCATCGTTCAACGCTTTGTTCTTGGCCATCGCGGCGGAGTTTTCCTTGGCCTTCTTCTCCAAGGCTTCCTTTTGCTCCTTGCTGAGGCCGCGTTCCTGCTCCTTGCTTAAGTTGCCTGTTTCAACGGCCTTTTGGGTGGCTGTGTTCGCTTCCATGGTTTTCTTCAGGTCGAAGTTGCAGGGAGTGGGATCGCCTAACTGAGTCCTCAGGTGTTGGACGAAGTCGCGCTTCTCCTCGCCGATGAAGACGCTGACGGTATAGGTGCCCAACGGGAGCCCGTTGTAAATGTAGTGGCCTTTTTTGTCGGTCTTGGCGCCCTTGTAGGTGCCCTTCATGTCCTCGCGCTCGATCAGGATCTTTGCGCCGACGGCGGGACTCCCATCCGTGTTCTTCACCTCGCCTTCAATGGATGAGATCTGCGCCCAGGCGGCGCCCGTAAACAGCAGGAAACAAAACGCGCATGAGATGTAGCCTCGTGACTTGGCAAGCATCGCGATATCCTCCCCAACAGTCAATCTTTTCAACTTCAGCATACTACGATGTGTTGTGCGGCGCATTCTTGAAAACCCTCCGCAGGCGAAAGCGCCTGCGCCACTTGTCCGCTTGCTGACGCGCGGGGCTACAACCCCAGCCCCTGTTAGCCCCGCGCGTCAGCAAGGGGACTGGCTGTCTTCAATATGCGACGCTGAGCACGTATGCTTCTCCGTAATCGATGACTCCGGCATCCAACGTACCCTTTTTCAGCGGCGCCGTGAAGCTTGCGAACCCACCGCTGGCGATTCCGAGACTACCAAAGGAGGTTTCGCCGCTGGCAGCGCTGGGCAACTGCGCCCTGACACTGGCAGGAACCACCAACTTGCCCGCGGAAGCGGGAGCCGCACAGTAAAAGCTCTTGGCGCGCGACATGGAGGGATCTGCAGGGTTCACGATGGTTGAGTTTCCGAACACAGTGACCACTGGATTCGCAGACGAGTTTCCACCTGACCAGGCAATGGTGAGGTCCGCCTGGGGAACGCTTTTGAAGTTCCCAGCATTGGTCCAACTCAGGTTGTCCGGGAGAGTGATGGTCGCCTTGAAGGCGCCCACATCCACACCCCCCATCCCCGAAATCGTCCATGATCCGGGTCCCAGGATCGGAGGAATAAACGCACTCACGTATCCACCCGTGGTCTGCCGCAGGATGTTGGCATTCGCGCCGCTTGGTCCATTGATGAAAAGCGTTTCCGCATCGGCCACCAGTTCGGTGCCGCCGATCTTGTTGAATGGGGGAAGATTAAATCCACCGGAAGTGTTCACCTGATCGATGACCACGCAGGAGTTCAGGGGCGCAGGATAGGAAACTGCGCCATAGGCCACCGGAATCAGGTTATACAAGTTGTACACAGCGCTTGCATTGGCGTTATCGAAGAGTCCTCCGGCTCCTTGCACAGGCCCGCCCAAGGCCGCCACGTACGCCACTAGTATCTGGAAAAGGCCCACGTTGACGGTACCACCGCTATCCAGCGTGGCGAGCGCGCTCGCCGAGAGACCAAAGATGTGAGTGCAGACATCGGTCCCGCTGGCGGCGATGGGCAAAACGAAGTCCTGGCTCACCTGCCCGCTCGCGGTCACCGATACCGGAACGTAGCAGCCCGTGACGACATTGGCGGGAATCGCAAAATCGATTTGGTCCTCGCCGGCAAACTGTGGCACCCTGCCGGCGTAGGTCGGCTTCACGATCTGTCCTGCGATAGTCACAACGACGTCGGAGCCAACTTGCTCGCTACCGGGAGCAACGTTATCAGGTCCAGTGATGGGGCCGATGCCGGTGCCATAGATTACTACCGTCTCACCGGGATGCGCGGCTTTGGTCAATAACACCGGGGTTGAATCCGTGCCATGCTGCGCGGCGACAGTGCCATAGCCTTGTGAGTTCGTTGTAAAAATCCCTACCCGCGACTCGACCACCGAGATGGTGAACGGGGCGCTAGTTTGGCCGTTGTAGGTGAGGGTGACGCTGGCATCTCCGACGGGCGTGTTGGAGGGAAGAATCGCTTGCACTTGGAGGGCTGATGTATAGAACATGTACGCGGCGATTTTCTGTCCCCCGGCCGAAATGGAGATGGATGTTCCCTTGGTAGCTGGAAGGCTGGTGGGAAGCGGCAGGCCGGACGGGTAGGTTGGCGTCGTGGGACCCATACCGGTGCCGAAGACAATGAAAATGGACCCCTGGGCGATGACATCATTGCCGATGGGGTTGCTCTTCGAGTCCAGGGGCGGCGTCAAATAGCTGGCCGTGTTTACGATGGATCCGATTTTCGGTTGAGCGAGCGCCGAAGCTACCGCCGTGACCGCGAACAGAGAGGAAAAGACGATTTGCCGCATAGGCTATACTCTATCGCAAACCGGGAGGCGGGAGGCAGGCGGCGGGAGGCAGGCGGCAGGAGGCGGGCGGCAGGAGGCAGGAGGCAGAAAGCAGAAAGCAGAAGGCGGAAAGCGGAAGCAGTAGGCAGAAGGCAGCGGGAAGCGGTCTGAAAGCGACATGCAGAAGGCGTCGTGCGTGATACTGGAGGAAGGCGGGCCGTGGCGGCTGCATTCTGCCTACTGCTTTCTGCTTACTGATCTATGTACTTTGGTGAATCGCTTCGATTCAGCTTGCAAGCGCTGAACGCTAATAAGGTTCGGAGCTTTTTGACTGCGCTTGGGCTGGTGATTGGGAATGCTTCGGTGATTTTGGTGGTCACCATTTCCATTACCAGCCGCGAGTACGTGCTGGATCAGATTCGCGGCGTCGGGTCCAATTTGATTTCCGCGCAGTTTTCGGCCGGCACGGACACAGCTACGCAAGTGGACGCCGATTTCATTAAGCTGGCCGACGTCGAGGCCGTGCGCCAGCAGTTCGGATCGCGGATCATCGCTGCCACAGGCGTCATGACGAATTTCGGGCGCATGTTGATCAATGGCAAAGAACAGGACGTCCGGGTGATCGGCTCCGATGACCAATATCCGCTAGTCCGAAACATGCGGCTGCTTTCGGGGCACTTTATGGACCAGCGCGACGTCGAACAGCGGCAGCACGTTGTCATGCTGACTGAGAAACTGGCGCAGAAGTTGTTCGGAAGCACCACCGCTGCGGTTGGCCAGGTAATCAAGCTGTATGGATTGCAATTCACGGTGATCGGAACCTTCAAGGAACGGACCGGGACCATGGGGATCTCCGAGATTGCGGACGAAACCGTGCTGATGCCGATTACAGTGATCAAGCTGTTTATGCCAGTGGAGCGAGTTGACCCGATGTATGCGCAGGCACGCTACGCGGCTGACGTGCGGCCGCTCACTGCCGCCATCAAACAGATTCTCGAAAGCCGCCACCGGCCGGGTGCGAAATACGACGTGTTTAACCTCTCTGGATTTTTGGACGCGGCCGAGAAAATCGCGTTGGTCCTTACATTGGTGCTGGTGACAGTGTCCGCGATCACACTGATCATTTCTGGAATAGGCATCATGAACATCATGTTGGTGACGGTAACGGAGCGCACCCGGGAGATCGGGCTGCGCATGGCGGTGGGTGCGCCACGCAAGGCGGTGCTGCAGCAATTCCTCACCGAGGCAGTGGTTCTTAGCGTGGCGGGTGGTTTGATCGGCATCCTGATCGGCATTTCCATTCCACTAAGCGTGCGATTCCTCACGGACCAAGTCCGGGTCTCCATTTCGCCCTGGTCAATTGTCGTGGCCTTCGGCGTATCGCTGGTGGTGGGCGTGGTGTTCGGAATGCTGCCGGCCAATCGGGCGGCGCGGTTGAATCCGACGGAGGCGCTGAGATATGAGTAGGGCTGGAATACGAGGAATTCACGAGGTCAAGGAAGTCGAGGAAGAATGGTGGGCCTTCGGCCTGCCTTCGTTGACTTCTCAAATGTATGAGTGAGAACTCGAATTAATCTGCGAACGGATTGAGGATTTCGACGTTTCGAACGCGTCGGCCGTGCTGTAGGTCCTCGGTCCACAGAATTCGGCAATCACCTGTGATTGCGGAAGCGACGATGAGGGCATCGTAAAACGAAAATTGCGTTTCACCGCAAATCGAGAGTGCCTGCGAGTATAGCGAGGAATCAGGGAACACTTCGCAGAGAGGCATGAGGATACGTGCCAGGTACAGCTGAGCTTCGGCGGCATGCATAGGCTTCGGAAATTTCCGTGTTGCAACGTTGAGGAACTCCTGGACCACCTGATAGCTGATTATGCCGAGCCGTGTGTCCAGAGCTCGAGCAACCAAGTCATTCGCGCGAGCGCGCTTCAAGGGCGAGCGGCTATCGAATGTGTAGACCAAGATATTGGTATCCAGGAAGAATCTTTCAGGGGCCGGGCTCATCGGTTCAGTGTTCGTTCATTTCGTCGCGCGAAATGCGGCCTGAGCTACGCACATGGCCCAAACGCCGCATCAGTTGTGAATACTCCTGACTTCCCGTTTCTCGACCTGCGTAGCGCTTCAGCCATTCGCGGAAAGCGGCGTTCAGAGTTGTCTTTTCGTGAGCCGCCCGCAGCCGGGCGCGCTCGATCAAGTCTTCCTCGGCGCTCAGAGTGATATTTCTCACGTATCCAGTGTACACTGTTTCAGTGTATACGCCACGCTATTTGTCGCGATAATTCAGCGGGGGTTTATGGTCGGCTGGGATCCGCGATTGATATTCATGACCCGCGCGGCGCTGTTCGAAACTTGCGCGCGCGGCTTTGAGCTCGGCTGGATCGGTGTAGAGATCCATCGCGCTGAGCGCCAGTGTTTTGGCTGCCACTAGCATGCCCTTTCTGCCGATGCTCATTCCGGAGCAGGCTGCCGATTGCCAACTGTGCGCGGGAATTCCCGGGACCCAGGTAGCCGTGTTGAGCGCCGCTGTTGGAACGATCCAACTTACGTCGCCAACATCGCTTGATGCGGAGAAATATCCCTCCGCCGGCGCCGCGATCCCTTCCTGGCTTCCGATCGGGCGTGCGCTTTCCAGCGGCAGAGTCTTGCGGATTTTCTCCGCGAAAGCCTGTTCCTCGTGGGTGTAAGTGACGCCGCCTACCAGGTGGAGATTGCGATCCACCAGCGCGGCCAGAGCGTCGTTCGGCAGCACGTTGTAACTGCTGTCGATCAGCTCCATTTCCATGCGAGTCTCGGTGGCGAGCGCGCCGGCCTGTGCGCATTTCACGATGCGATTCCAGATTCCGTCCAGAACCGGCATGCTGGGATGGCGGGCATATAGAAACAACTCGGCGAAGTCAGGCACGATATTCGGCGCCGCGCCGCCGTTCGAGACGATGTAGTGGATGCGAGTGGATTCGGGTACGTGTTCGCGCAGGAACTCGACAGCGTTGGCCATCACCATCAGGCCGTCCAGCGCGGAGCGGCCCAGATCGGGCGCGGCCGCGGCGTGGGCGGGTTTGCCATAAAAACGGAACTTGGCTGAGGTGATGGCAAGCGAGCTTTGCTTGGAAGCAACGTTGGTATCGCCGGGATGCCAGCTCAATACGGCATCGACATCTTGAAACACGCCGGCTCGAGCCATGTATAACTTTCCGCCGCCGCCTTCTTCGGCTGGAGTTCCATAGAAGCGTATGGTGCCGGGGGTTTTCTTTTCCGCCAGCCAGTCCTTGATGGAGACGGCCGCAAACAGCGAAGCCGTGCCTAGCAGATTGTGGCCGCAACCGTGTCCGGGCGCGCCGTCCACAATGGGTTTGCGCTCCGGAATGGCTTCCTGCGAGAGACCTGGTAAAGCGTCGTATTCACCGAGGACCGCGATCACTGGTTTTCCTTGTCCCCAGGTCGCTGTGAAGGCGGTGGGAATTCCCGCAACGTTCTCCTGAACCGTGAAGCCCGCTTGGCGCAGCTCGGATATCAATAGCTCGGAACTTTTGTGTTCCTTGTAACCGACTTCGGCGAATTCCCAGATCTGGCGAGAGACGTCGCCGTAGTGCGCGGCGTGGGCGTCCATTTGTTTGAGGAGGATTTCTTTATCGCCGGCTAGGACGGTCGCGGCACAGAGCAGGATTCCGAGGAGTGTACGCATGGGGGTCATGATAGCTCAACCAAATAACTTAACCAAGGCACCGACTCCCTCACGGTCGCGGTTCGGAAGCGCGCGCGGGCTGGAAGTGGTGGCTAGGAAATGATGCCTTTGCGGTGCGTGTCCACCGTGTACAAGCTGAGACCCGCAAACCGCCAAATCCTCTGCCGCATTCCTCCCTCAGTCTATCGGAAGGCCGATTGCCAATCGGCCGCAGGTTGCCAACCTGCCTTACACAATAAAGCGAGTTTAGTACTTCGGTGCTATAGGGTCGATCCTGTATAGAGTTGTCACCCTGGTGAGTATACTGTTTCAACGGGATACTACATGCCCCGACTTTTCTTGTATGTTGGGTATTGGAGGATATTTCATGAATTCGCGATTCTTGGCCGCTCTGGCCGTGACGGTACTGTGTGGAGCGCTCAGCGGCTGTAGTAAGAAGGTAGCCTCGGCGCCCCCACCTGCCCCTTACAAAGGTGCGGCTGAGACGCCCGCTCCGGCCCGCTCAGCACCATCGCAGTCGCCAGCCCGCTCTGAAGTGGCCGCAACCAACGAACGTTCCCGGATGCCCGACGCCGCTACCCGCGCCACCATCCAGGAATTGCTCAACCGCATCCAGGACGCCTACTTCGATTACGACAAGCACACGCTGCGACCGGACGCCGAAGTTGCTTTGAAGCGTGATGCGCAGACACTTTCGGACATCATTCGCCAGTACCCGGATTTCAAGTTGACGGTGGAAGGTCACTGCGATTCGCGCGGATCTGAGGAGTACAACCTGGCGCTCGGCGATGCACGCGCCAAGCAAGCTAAAGAATACCTCGCCACGCTGGGATTACCGGCTGATCAGTTGCAACTGATCAGCTACGGCAAGGACCGGCCGGTTTGCAACGATCAGGATGAGGAGTGCTGGCAGAAGAATCGGCGAGCACATCTGACGCAGGCGCAGTAGGGTCTATAAAAAGCACCGACTCCCTTACGGTCGCGGCTCGGTAGCTAGGTCTTCAATTTTTCCTGATGGTTTTGGCGCCGGATATGGCAACGTGTCCGGCGTCACGCGCACCGCGGTGGTGAACTTGAATGGATATTTGCCGCCGCTTGGATAGGTCATCTCCACGAAATAGGCCGACCATCCCTTCTCCGGCTTTTCCACATGTCCGATATAGACGTTGTCGCCTTTCGACGTTACGACAACGCTCTTGTAGGCCGGACCGATGGTCAACAACCTGAAATCGCGCTTTTCGGGGTTGTTGGCTACCCACAGCTTTACTTCAGTTGGCTTATCCACGCTGGTGACGCGGATGTCGCCGTTCTTCTCGAACTTCCAAAAAAACTTGGGCCGCGGTTGGCCGCGCAGAAAAGCGTCGTAGAATGCAACCGCGTTCTCATGAGCATCTGAGTCTTTCAACGAGTGGTTCGTGTTCGGAACGTAGCGCAGATACTTTTCGCCGGGAAGCTCATCGAAGTAATACTGCGACGAGTCCGGCAAGAAGTATTGATCGCCCGCCGAGTTCATGATCATCTTGGGAATGGTGAAGCGATCGCGGTAGCTGAAAGGCTCCTCCAGACGCATCAGCGCGGCGTATTGGGGCGTGTTCGAAACATTCATCAGGCCCATGTTCTGGTAATCTTTGACAGCCTCGGAATAGTATCCATAAGCCTGGAAGTGGTGCTCAAAGGATTTCACGCTGTTCAACATATCGATCACCATGGGCACGATCGCTACGACGCGTTTGTCGGCGGCGGCCGTGGTCCAGGTAGTCCAGCCGCGTTTGGATCCGCCCGCCACCACGAATTTTTCCACGTGCACGCTCCCGCCCGGAGGAGTAGCGCAGAACGTTGTGATGGTATCCATAGCGCGCACGGCCGCCTTGGTCATCGGAATGTGGAGCGGCCAGGTTTCGTCGCCGGTCTTCAAATATTTCACCCAGGTATAGGCGATGATCTCGTCTTCGGTGCGCTCCTTGGTCTCGCCCGTGAAAACCAGCGGCTCATTGGGGACGCCGCGTAATTCCGCGACAACGGTGTGGGTGGTGACGGCTGTGTCGACGATCTGTGCATTGGGTTTGTCGGGCGCCTTATCCTTGATGGATCCACCGGTGATAAACAGGAAACCGGTGGTTCCTTTCACTTGATCGGGCCGCACGATGGTGAGCCAGTGTCTCCAGATGGGATGATCCACTTCGGCGGCGCTGCGCCAAGCTTGCGACGTCATGTTCAGGACGTAGGTGGTGTAGCCGTCTCCGGGAATTGTGTTCACCAGATCGTAATGGTAATTCGCGTCCGGCGCCTGGACGTATCGATCGAGGCCGGTGACTTTGCCGGCTCGCTCGGCTGGCCAGATTGGGAGCAGCGCCAGGGAGAACGCGAGGGCGGCAAGGCTTCGGCGGGTGGATATCGGGAGCTTGATCATAATAAGTTCCCATGATAGATGACTCGGGAGTGTTGTGCGGCTCTGGACTGGAGATTCCCAGAAGTGGACAGTCCGGCTGCGCGGGGTATGCTAAGAACGCTCGATTTTGTTGTGTTTCCGCAATGGAACGCGGAGTGCGTTAAACAGCTCAATGCAGCTGCTGAGATTTCTTGGGAACGAATGCGGTGGGTATTTCGTCTACTAGATCAACTAAGCAGCTGGTCTCCGTGCGGCGACCCTTTCCCCAACAAACCAACCCCGCACGGAGACCCCTAATTTAACTATTTGTAACCAACCCTTTTGCGACCTCATTCGTCATACATGTGTAGCAGCTAGTCTCCGTGTGGACCCTTTCCCCAAAAGCCAACTCTACACGGAGACCCCTCACCCGCTAGTGGCTTAATAGAAATGCTTGGTGCGTCCCAGACCGAAGCGATGGACTATTATAGCCCTGGTTCGCGATTCCGGCAATAGAAAAGTCATAGAAAAGTCAAAAAACTGGCGCACACCCGTATGAACCTTGGTCTAACTTGGATTCAATGCGGTGCGGGGCAAGAAGCCAGAAGACGAAGGCGCGAAGCGCAATCCTCCTTCTGACTCCTGAATTCTGACTCCTGGATTCTTACCGCCGCTTCAAACATTTCCGCCATAAAATGCTCTATCCTGAATAGGTGATGAATTGGATTGCCTTCGTACTGGGTCTCGCGGCCGGCGGCTTCATTGCCTGGCTCTGGATGCGCGCGCGATTGGCACGTCTGGAGACCGCCAAACAGTTCGCTGACAATTCCGCGGCCAAGCTCACTGAGACCTTCCAATCGCTTGCGGATGCTGCGCTGCGATCTAACCAGGGCGCTTTCTTGGAAGCCGCGAGCGCCACGCTCGAAACCGCTCGAGCGCAAATGACCGGCGACTTGGCCCAAAAGCAGACCGCGATCGAAGGCGTGGTCCGTCCGCTGAACGACTCGCTCGTCCGCCTGGAAACCCACGTGCGCGAGCTGGAACGCGCCCGCGCCAATGCATTCGGCAGCCTTGGCGAACAATTGCAGTCGCTAGCTAGGGAAACCTCCACGCTTTCCACCGCCTTGCGCTCGCCGCAGGCCCGCGGCCGCTGGGGCGAGGTAACGCTGCGGCGTGTGGCCGAGCTGGCGGGCATGGTCAAAAACTGCGATTTCCTCGAGCAGGAAACGCGCGAGGGTGACGGCGTCCGCATTCGCCCGGATATGATCGTCCGCCTTCCGGGCGACCGGTCGCTGGTGGTTGACGCCAAGGTCCCGCTGACGGCATACCTGGAAGCCGCAGGCTCTAGCGACGAGCCGACGCGCCGCGCTTTCCTGCAGCGTCACAGCCAGCAGCTAGCCGAGCACGTCCGTCAACTCGCGAGCAAACAATATTGGAGCCAGTTCCAGCCTGCGCCGGAGCTGGTGGTGCTGTTCCTACCCGGCGACCACTTCTTCAGCGCGGCGCTTGAAGCCAACCCAGACCTGATTGAAGAAGCCCTGGCACGCAAGGTGGTGATTGCCACGCCCGTCACTCTGATTTCGATCCTGCGAGGCATCGCCTATGGTTGGGGGCAGGAGCAACTGGCCGAAAACGCTGAGGCGATCCGCTCGGTCGCCTCCGAGCTTTACGATCGCGTGCAACTGGTTCACGATCACTATGCCGACACCGGCCGGCTGCTCGAAAAGACCGTCGAGTCGTACAATCGATCAGTCGGCTCGTGGGATTCCCGCCTGGTGCCGGCGCTCCGAAAAATGCGCGAACTCGGAGTTTCGACGGGCGACGACCCCGAAGCGCCCGAACAGATCGATCTATTGCCGCGACGCCCTCGCGCGGCTAGTGGGTTCTGACACATGTCCCCTCACTCACGTGCGGGGCTCCATTTCGGCGTGCAGTCCACGCTGTCGGGGGATCAAATGGTCAGGGATGTAGCCCCGCGCGTCAGCAAGGGGACACTCAGCACACCGACATATCGATCACTTCGAAGGAAAACCGCTCCGGAGGCAGGCTCGAGACCGGATTGGGACTCAAGTGCGCCCAGGTTCGGTAGGCCGTGGAGGCGACGCTGGAGTTCAGATAGAACAGAAACTGGTTTGAGAAACAGGAGATGGGCGGTGGCTGGCGGAACGTAAGCCGCAAACCGACGGCTTGGTCCAGTTCGATGCCCGCACTGGACACTGCCTTATCGCCAAGCAGCGTTACGAAGCTGGACCGGCCGGCGTGCGGCCAAACATCCGGCCGCAGAAGATTGCGCAACTCCAGCCGGGTGCCGAACGTGATTTCGCACTGCCGGATCCATTCCAGAATGCTGTCGCCCCACTGCCATTGCGTCACCAGGTGCAAATACTGATCCACCATGTTGATGGCGAGATCCATCTTGCGCCTGTCGAATTCAGATTCGTATTCAGCCAAACCTTCCATGCTTGTGGCCATGGCTGGGGCAGGAATCATATCCTCGGCGTCCACAATATCGTTGGCCATCCCAACCACCCGATCCAGACGCCTGACTTTCGGGCTTGTACGTACCAGCAAAGGCGGCAACTCGTGCGTCTTCTCGCCCGGTACCTCCACGAATTTGCGGTCTCCTAGGATTTCCATACGCCCTACATAACCCACTCATCGACAACGAGGCTAAAAAACTTGAACCTCCATCGTTAAAGACGCTGTGAACTGCTGAGCCGTTTCAGCGCCCCTGTTGGCGGACGGGACCATCGGGGATTTAGAACAATTCTGCAAGATTTGTTGCGACTTGTAAAGAGGAATCTTTACAATGCCATGGGACGGCCCTGCCATGCCATCCACAAGAGCAGTGCCATCCCAGCCAGATACAGGCAAAATGCGCCTGCCGTGTAGGAAACCTGCACCGTTTCCGGACGCCGGGAACGCCCCATCCAGTACCCCGCCAGAGGCAGTACCTGAAACGCGTGCATCCCGGCGAAGTGCATCACGCGCAGGTCGCCGTGCTGTCGGCTCCAATTGACGAACGGCAGGCCTGCCCCGCCATCCGCTGCCCCCACCGTGTGCGACCCATGGATCACCATAAACACACCTTCCGCCGCTGCCAGCAGGAGCAAAAGCAACCCAAATCGAATGCCCCAGAGGTACGCTGCCGGAAGATCGGGATGATCCACAAAGAACAACACACACACCCAAATCAGCATCACGGTGTTGAAGCCAATCATCGCGCCCATCCCAGAGAACAGCGCGGCATCTAGGTGTGTCGCGACATTGAAGTGCGAAGGCACACCGCGCGCCGATTGCAGCGTGATGCCAACAATCTCAGCAATCATCGAGACCGCAACGCCCCAACTGATGATGTTCACCGCGCGTTTTCGCCGGGAAAGATAGCGCAGGTACCAGGCCAGCGTCCAAACATAGATCGCGATTGAGATGCTGAACTTGATCGGCTTGATCCAGGGATTGATGCCGAGGATGGTTCTCGAATCGAACGGAGAGGCCAGCATCAGAACCACGGCCAGCGTCCAATGAATCCAGCCGGTGATGGTAAGAACCGGATTGGTCTGGTAAAGCTCGCGAAGCGCCTGAAGTGCCCTGTCCTTCATACCACCGGCGGCCTCCCGCGCAGCGAGGTCCGGATCAGGAACCAAGTCAACAATCCCACTGGACCGAACAGAAAAGTCAGCAGCAGGCACGGAACCACGAAAGCGTGCGCGATTCGCAGGCGCTGGGAATCGCGCACCAGCCAGGACCCGGTGAATAAATCGAAAGCCAGGTAATGAATCCAGCCGGCCAGTAGCATGTATGGGTTCTCGAAGAGTTTCGAGACCTGCGCCAGCGAGCCGAAGCCCCCTCCACTCTCACGAAAATGCAGGATAACCAGCGTCAGGTAGACCACTGCGAGCGCGAGCGGCAGCGCCAACGCCGTCACCCTCTGGGTCCATCGCCAGCGTGGCGCAACCACCAGCAGCAGCCAGCCGGGCAGTACTACGTAGTTGCAAATCGAGAAGATCTGCCCGGCGGCCATCTGTAGATTGTGTCACAGCGCCGGTGAAAAAATCCGGCCACCGGTCGCTTACGCTCGCGGTTCGGTAGTGGAGCCGAACCGCGACCGTGAGGGAATCGGTGCTTTTGCCCTAGAACGAAACGCGCAGACCAATCTGAACGATTCGCGTGTAATTTGCCGATGCGCCCGATCCGCCCAGCGTTGCCGAAATGTACTGCGTACTCAGCACTCCGAAATTTTGCGGATTCTGCAGGCTCAGACCCGGCGCGCCGCAAGGAGCCCCAGGAATCCGGAATCCAGAATTCAGAAGATGGTGGCGCCTGGATTCTTCCCTACAATAGTGCTTCTCATTCGAGAAATTCCGAGCGATAATATCAGCACGGTAGTTGTTGGGAGGGCGTGTGGAAGAGCTTAAACAAGGTCCTGGACTTTCTCTGGTTCCAAGCTTCCCTAGCGTGTCAGCGAAACTGGGGATACGTTTGCGAACCGACCCGCCTGGAGTGTTGGAGATTCCTGGCCGGCCAACTACAACCATTGCTATTCATGTCGGGCGTTCCGTCCTGGTTGATTGCAGCAGAGGCGGGATGAAACATCGGGGACTAAGCGTCCACGGTTACTCGGACATCATTCCCGCCGACACTCCCAGCCGCTGGGAAATGAAGGAGCCCGATACAATCCTTCTATTGAGCGTGGCGCAGAGCCTGCTGAAAACCGTAGCGGAAGAATCCGGCCACGACCCGCGCCACATTGAAATCCTCAATCGTTTCCAGACGCGCGACACCAAGATCGAACACATCGGGTGGGCGCTCGAAGCGGAGATGGAGACCGGTTATCCGAACGGACGCCTGTATGTTGAGAGTCTGGCGCAGGGGCTCGCCATTCACTTGCTGAACCGGCATTCGTCCCAATCGCACGAAGTCACGTCTCCCAAAGGAGGCATTCCCGGGCACCGGCTCAAGCAGGTGCTTTCCTATATTGAGGACAACCTCAGCCAGGATTTATCTCTCCAGAACATCGCGGAAGTCTCCGGTTTGAGCGCATCGTATTTCAAGACCGCGTTCCGGACCTCGGTCGGCCACCCGGTTCATCAGTACGTGATTCAGCGCCGTGTGGAACGTGCGCGATCGCTGCTCGCCGAAGGAGAGCTACCCATCAGCCAGGTTGCCCTTGAGACCGGTTTCGCGCACCAGAGCCACCTGGCCCACCATATGCGCCGGGTATTGGGCGTTACACCCAAGACCATCCTGTGCAAAGATCGAAAGTAGGACCCCGAGCGATCTGCAACGACGCAACTTTCTTTTCCGCTTCTGCCAAGCTCTCGCGTTCCCTTTCCTTCGCCGGCTAGGCGCTCAAAACAGCACGCCGTTCCATTTTCACCCCCAGTACCGGGCTCAGACTCCCCTCGATACACTGCTCCGCAAAACTGATGCGGGCCTGGACGATTTCATCACCGAAAAGCATTCTGACCGCATTGCCGGCATTCTTGCGCAATGGACCTCGGAGCTCCTGGACTCTCCGAGCAAATTACGAGCCATCGACGAGGTTCTTGCCGCGGATTTCCGAGGCTTCTCTCCGCAGCCAACGCAGACCCGGCCGGTTCGTCCTAGCCAAGCTCTCGAAGTTCATCATGTTTCTTTCTCCCCGCAACTTACTCTCCCTCCGGATGCCTTCCTGCGGGAGTTGCGATCAACCCTGTCTGGATTTTCTAAGATCGTAACCGCCGAATTCCAGGTCACGAGAATTGGTTCCGCGAGCTCCGGCACGCTACAAACCCGCGTGTGCTATGAGTTGGTAGGCAGCGGAGGAGATTTCCATCGTGAACAGCGCGTTGGATTTTGGGAGCTGGAGTGGACGGCCGACTACCGGCTCCAGCACTGGCGGGCTAACGGCGAGACCCGCAGCCGATCCGCTCAACAGTGGTTTACGGATATCGCGCAGCAAGCGATCGGTCACAATGCATCTTATTCCGAGCAGCTCATTCACGGAGTGGACTATTGGCGCACCTGTTTGGACGGCGCGTGCGGCATCGACATTTACGGGCACAATGGCGTTGCTGTTGGCGACATCGATAACGATGGCTTCGACGATGTCTACATTTGCCAGCCAGCCGGTCTCCCCAACCGGCTTTATCGAAACCGTGGCGACGGAACATTCGACGACATCACGGAAACTTCGGGCGTTGGAATTCTGGAAAATACGGCGTGCGCGCTCTTCGCGGATTTTGACAATAACGGACGCCAGGATCTTCTGGTGGTTCGCGCCAATGGCCCGCTGCTGTTTCTGAACCAAGGCGAGGGAAAGTTTCGCCTCAAGCCTGACGCGTTTCAGTTCGCGAACGTTCCGCAGGGTACCTTCACGGGCGCGGCTGCGGCCGACTACGACCGCGATGGCTGGCTGGACGTCTACTTTTGCCTCTACGTCTACTATCAGGGCACGGACCAGTACAAATACCCAACGCCTTACTACGCCGCCGAAAACGGTCCGCCGAATTTCATGCTGCGCAACAATCGGGACGGAACCTTTCGCGACGTCACGCGCGAGACCGGTCTCAACCAGAACAACACGCGCTACAGTTTTTGCTGCGGCTGGAGCGATTACAACAACGACGGATGGCCTGATTTATATGTTGTGAACGATTTTGGCCGCAAGAATCTCTACCGCAACAACACTGACGGAACCTTCACCGACATCGCTGCCCAGGCCGGCGTGGAAGACGTCGGCGCGGGCATGAGCGTTTCTTGGTCCGATTACGACAACGATGGCGCTCCGGATCTTTACGTGGCCGATATGTGGACCGCCGCCGGCGAACGCATTTCCGCCGCGGACAACTTCAAGAAAGACTCGCCTCCCGAAATCCGCACGCTGTATCAGAAACACGCCATGGGCAACTCGCTGTTCCGGAATCGCGGCAACGGCGCTTTTGAAGATGCCACGCTGTTGGCGCAGATTGGAAACGGCCGATGGGCCTGGTCGAGCGACGCCTGGGACTTCGACCATGACGGCTTCGCAGATCTTTATATCGCCAACGGCATGGTCTCCGGACCAATCCGCCAGGACTTGAACAGCTTTTTCTGGCGGCAGGTGGTTGCCAAATCGCCCGATGAAGCCAAGCCATCCCAGGACTACGAGCAAGGCTGGAATGCGGTGAACCAACTAATTCGCTCGGATTACACCTGGAGCGGATTCGAGCGCAATGTATTCTACGCGAACAACCGCGATGGAACGTTCTCCGACGTTTCAGGCGCCGTGGATCTGGACTTTATCGAGGACGGAAGAGCGTTCGCTCTGGCCGACTTCGATCACGATGGCCGCCAGGAAGTGTTCCTGAAGAATCGCAACGGTCCGCAGTTGAGGCTCCTGAAGAACATTCTTCCAGATCTGCCGCCGTCCATCGCGTTCCGCCTGCGCGGCGTCAAAAGCAATCGGGACGCCATTGGCGCGGCCATTACTATCGAAACAGAAGCCGGACGCCAAACACGCTGGTTGCAAGCAGGTTCCGGATTCCTCTCTCAGCACAGCAAAGATGTGTTCTTCGGTCTCGGCACAGCGAAGCTTGTGAAAGCGACCATCCGCTGGCCAAGCGGCCTGGTGCAAAAACTGGCGCATCTTCCGATCAATCACAGAATCTGGGTAGACGAAGGCGCGCCTCCGTCGCGCACCGAACCATTCCACACCACTCCCAGCATCACCGAACGTAACCGAGCCGCGACCGGAAGGGAGCGACCCGACACGCCACCGTCACCCGAAACCTGGTTATTAGTCCCCGTCCCAGCCCCCACAATTCCCGGCGCGAACTTCCAAGGAAAGCCCTTACTTCTCACCTTCGGACCGGCTGTGTCACTCCACGGCATTCAATCCCTCACGATAACCCCGCGCGAATCAGACGACTCCGCCGCCATTTACAACATTCTCTATCGCCACTTGTTCGACCGCCATCGCGACCTCGACCTTCCAACCTCGTTCCTGATTGACGCGAGCGGCAACGTCGTCAAAATATATCAGGGACCGGTCAATCCAACCCAAGTCGAGCGAGACGCCCGCCAAATTCCGCAAACCGCCGCCGAACGCCTCGCTAAAGCCCTCCCCTTCCCCGGCAATTCCGCAACATATGAATTCGGCCGCAACAATCTATCTCTCGGCTCGGCCTTTTTCCAGCGCGGCTACTTCGATCAGGCGGAAGCGTCTTTCCGGCTTGCACTTCACGACGACCCATCCAGCGCCGAGGCCCAGTACGGGTTGGGCAGCGTCTATTTGAAAATGGATAAGCTCGTCGAAGCGCGA
>PMOK01000165.1:76416-86293 GCA_003162425.1 Bryobacterales bacterium
AGAAGCTCTGCGCCTGAATCCCAACCATTGGATTGCGCTCGAAAATCTGGGCAATGCCTATCGCCAGCAGAAGCGGTGGCCGGAAGCACTTGAAGTGCTGCAGCGTGCGGTTGCATCGCGGCCTCAGGACCCGGAAGCAAACTACAGCCTCGCGATGGTCTACGCGCAAACCGACGACACCAGCCACGCCTCGGAATATCTGGAGCGAGCGCTGCAGCTTCGTCCCGCTTACCCGGAAGCTCTAAATAATCGCGGAGTGCTGTATCTGCGAACTCAGCGGCGCGATGATGCAGTGCGCAGCTTTGAAGAGAGCATCCGCGTTGCACCCGGCTTCGACCAGGCTTACTTAAACCTGGCCCGTGTCTACGCGATCGAGGGCAATAAAGAAAAATCCCGCTCGGTCCTCCTGGAATTGCTCAAACAGCATCCCGGTCACGCGCAGGCGCAGCAGGCTCTCGATCAATTGCGGTAAACAGTTTCTTCGCGCGGCTCCGAACGGCGGGGCTTCCGTTATGAACGGTCCCTTGAAGGATCGGTATCACTCGCGCGCGCAGTTTTGCATCGGCCGCCGACATCTCGAACAGCGCCTGCATGCTAAACGTCTTTACGATCTGGCTGCCGTCCTCAAGATATTTGAACAACAACGCGACCGCTCTTCGCTTCTCGCTGGGCGAAAGCTCCAGGCGCGGAATCATCTGCGCCATATGCCAGCGCACTTCCTTCTCTTGCACCGTGCTCGCAAATGACAACAGAGCTTGCTTGTGCCGCTGGAGCCATTCCGGGTGAGCCGCGGATACTTTCTCGGCGACATCGGCGCATCGCATTCGTATTACCGGATCGTCATGCGTGAATCCTCGTACCACATCGCGAAGTAGAGCGGGAGTTTTCAAAATCTGCTCCACCACCCGCTCTGCTTTACCGATTGATCGGCGATCCCCACCAGACAAGTTCTTCAGGATGTCCATGCCAAGAATCCATGTACCGACACTGTAGCAGTTCAAATTGTGGGGCGGACCCCCTGGTCCGCAGCCGACGCCCACGTCGGCTTGTTTGGATAAAGGCTACAATGGCCTCAACTCGCACTACCTTATGAATTGCCTGTCTCGAGTTACCGCGTGTGCGTTAGCCTCGATCATGCTCTTGGGTCAAGAGAACCTCGCGACCCTGCGAGGTACAGTTCGCGATTCACAGGGCCGCCCCCTAGCAACCGTAACGGTGCAACTCAAAACCGCCGATCAAACCCTCACAGCGAAATCGGACTCCGCAGGAACGTACCATTTCCCGGCGCTTCCCCCAGCCACCTACACGCTGCGCGCCGAGTTAACCGGCCAAGGCGAAGCAACCATCGGACCCTTTGCCCTCGCCGCAAAAGAAGACAAGAAGATCGACCTCACGCTCGCCTCCGGAAAACCGGAGTTCTACGACCAGCCCACGTTCATCGTGGCCGGCGTTACCGACAGCACCAGTCGCGGAGGCCACGGCTCCGACGCGATTTTGCGATCTTCCGAAGCGCTGACCAAAGCGACAGCCTCACTGGGCGACGCCAAGGAACCACCCGGAGATGCGCTCGCCGCGGCTCGCGAATATCAGCGTGCGGCGGAACAAGACCCGAGCGAGCGAAATCTCTTTGACTGGGGCGCGGAACTTCTGGCCCACCGCGCCACCGGACCTGCTATCGAAGTTTTCACCAGAGGCAATCGGCGATTTCCAAGATCCACGCGGATGCTCCTCGGCCTCGCCGTTGCTTATTACGCGAGCGGCTCGTACGATCAGGCCGCCCAGCGATTCTTCGAAGCATCAGACCTGAACCCCGCCGATCCCGGCCCGTACCTTTTTCTAGCCAAGGTGCAGAGCAGCGCGATCACGGAATCCGATGGGTATCTCGAAAGAATGGCCCGATTCGCCAAGCTCGAACCCGCCAATGCCTGGGCCAACTTCTATTACGCGGCCAGTCTTTGGAAGAAGAAAGGCGACGCCCAGCCAGCGGAAGCGTTGCTGGAAAAAGCGCTTCAACTCGACCCCACCCTCGCGGACGCGCATCTCCAGCTCGGAATCATCTATTCCGCGCGCAAGGATTTTCCCCAGGCCATCGCCGCTTTCGATAAAGCCATCGCACTCGATCCGCGCATGGAAGAAGCCCATTATCGGCTAGCCCAAGTCTACGCTCGAACCGGCGAGAATCTGAAAGCTCAAAAAGAGTTCGAGATCCACCACCAGTTGGTTAAGGAATCCTCGGAACAAGCCGAGCGCGAACGGCGCGAAATTCAGCAATTCGTCATCGAGCTGCGAGCTCCCACTCCCAATCCACATCAGTGAGAGTGGGCAAGTGGGGCAGGCGCTTTCGCCTGCCAACCCAATCCTCGCCCTAAAACGCCAGCTTGAGAGCGAACTGAATCACCCGCGGGTTGTTGACCGTGTAGTTAATCGCCGTAAATGTAAGAGATGCGAAGTCCGCACCAGTCCCGTTGCCGCCGGGCGAACCGAACTGCGGATGGTTGAACAAGTTGAAGAACTCCGCCCGGAAATCTAGCCGCATTCCTTCCCGAGGAACAAAGTGTTTAATGATCGAGAAATCCGTGTTCACGAAACCAGGACCCGAAAGCGGCGTCCGGTTCGCGTTCCCCAGTTGCCCAGTCGCGGGCTGTGAGAAACAAGAAGCGTTAAACCACCGGGAAAGCGTCGGGTCGCTCAACACTGGGTTGCACGTTTGATTGGGACGGATAAAGCTTTGAGCATTATTATTCTGGAAATTTGCCCCGGATGTGTTGCTGCTATCGACAATGAATACCGGGAATCCGGAGGTCGCCTTTTCGATGACGGTTGCTTCCCAGCCTCCCGCGATCGCGTTAGCCGCGCCGTTCCAGGTGTTTCCCCATTTCCGCCCTTTGCCGAACGGCAACTGATAAATGATGCTGGCCGTGAAATCGTGGTTCAGGTTGATCTGCGAAAGCCCCCAATCCAGGGTTTGCCAATTGGGAAGAGGAAAGTAGTTGGCCCCCGTGATACTTCCCAGACCGTCCATGAATCCGGTGTCATACGATCGGGAATACGTATATCCGACAAGAGCGTAAATGCCGTATCGTGCGCTCTTGGTTTCGGCTTTCACCTGCAGAGAATTGTAGTGGGCCAACCCCGCATCGAAAATATTTTGGATGGTCGAATATGGGAAAGCGGGATAAGGTACACCGAACGCTGCGCCACCCGGTCCGCATCCCAGCGTATATCCAGCAGTACCGCACGCGCTCGGAGATCCTACGTTGATGTTAGTCCCGTATTCCAAAATGTGGGAGCTGCGAGCCCCCGCGTAGCCCACCGTCAACACAATCTGCCCGGGCAGTTGGTGTTCCACGTTCACGTTGAATTGCTGCACCCTGCCCTGCTTGAAGTTTGTATCCTGCGCCAGAATCGTGCCCGTAAAGTTGGCGGGGGTCGGCGGCGCGGTGAATATGGGAAATCCGGAGGACATGTTAATTCCCAACGGCGTTATCCCGGCTTTCGCGCAGGCCGCCGTCGCAAAGGTGCAGTTGGTGGGGAAGAAGGAAAAGGCATCCGATTCGGCGTAGTAGGGCGGATTCTGCCACAGCCCCTGCGATCCCATGTTCCACGAAGAATCGTGATAGATCGAATAGCCGCCACGGATCACAGTATTGCCGTTGCCGAACGGTTTCCACGCCGCGCCGATCCGCGGCTCCAGCGCGGTCCAATCCATGTTGATGCCCGCCCTCGCGCCCGCATTCTGGCCCGCGATCAAGAATTGGCCATTGGCGGGATTAAAATCAGCCTGGCGATTGCCCACTTCGGTTTGAGGTGTCAACATCGCCCAGGCCAAACCAAGGTTCAACGTCAAACTCTTACTGACACGCCAGTTGTCCTCAACAAAGGGGCGATACAACTGCCAACGGCGGCCCGTATTACCGCCACCAAACTCCGTGTCGTGGATGGCCAAGCTCGTCAGACCTGTCAGCAGGTCCGATTGCGGATTCCCAGTCCAGCCTCCGGTGGTTTCCCAAAATCCGTTCGGAAAGCCAACGGCCACGGTATTCAACTGGTTCCAGCGAATGGAGCCGCCCACTCGGAATTCGTGGCTGCCCCGAACCATGTCCAGGGAGTCGGAGAACATCCAAACATTCGTCCCACCCACGAACGGCGTATAACCGCGATCGCCCAGCGAATAATAGCCACCCAACACCTCTACCGACGTCAGCCCGCAACTGTTGCCTCCCAGGTTGGCGCCCGGAATCCCAAGCGCCTGGGAGTAGCAACTGCCGGTTCCTTGCGACGTGATGTAGTCGAAGATCCGGTTAAAACCGAACCTGAATTCATTCACCGTGCTGGGCGAAAAAATGTGAGTCTCCGAGATAGCCGCATTACGGGCGTGATTGATGATGCTCTGATTGCTGGCAAAGGTGCCTTGCTCGGCGAAGCCCGGTGCGCCGCCCGGCACGTACGACGTAGCCTGATCGTAGCTGAAGCGGGCGAATAACGAATCCTTGTTCGAAAAGTTTTCATCCAGCCGGACGTCGAACTTTCCTTCGTTCAGTTTCCTCACGGGCTCGCTCGTGTAGTTGTAGCCGAGGGCCGAGTTGTTTGCGTTGGGCAGAGGATAGAGGTTGATCAGTGCTTGACCAATCGGGTTAATCAGGCTTGACGGTATGATGTTGCAAGGAGTTCCAGCCGACTGACTTCCATTCGCGGCCGCGGGAAGAGGGGCGCCGTTGGGCCCGCACATGAAGGGAACCGAGACCGGGTTCGCATTCGTCCCTTGAGTCGCCCAGGGATTAACCAGTGCGCTCGTACTCGGGTTGCCATAGGGGTCGGCGGTAAAGTTGCCGGTGCGCATCGCCGCCGTCGGCACCAGACCCGTGTACGGAATCCCGTGCCGTTGATCCTTCTGCTCGAAATCCGCGAAGAAAAAGGTCTTGTCTTTCTTGATCGGACCGCCCAACGAAAATCCAAACTGGTTGAGATTAAACTTCTCGGTCGAAGTTGCAAAGAAGCTGCGGGCGTCCAAGTCGGTATTGCGGAGAAACTCGTAGATGCTTCCATGGAACTGGTCGGTTCCCGATTTCGTCGTGACCAAAACCGTCGGCCCCCCGCGCGTTCCCCATTCCGCTGAATAGTTGTACGTCAGCACCTTGAACTCCTGGATCGAGTCGATCGAAGACAGAATCGAAATAGCCCCGGAAGTCAGCTCGTTGTTGTCGTTGCCATCCAGCAGCCAATCGGTGCTGTTGGCGCGTGATCCGCCCACCGAAAGTGAGAACGACCCGCGCGCGGACGCTTCGCTGCTGGGACCGCCATTAAAAAAGCTGTTCGGATTGGTCTCCGTGGTTGTGCCCGGCGTGAGCGTGGCAAGCTGCACGAAATCGCGGCCGTTCAAGGGGAGATCGTTCACCTGCTGCGACGTGATCACCTGTCCCAGTGTCGCGTCGGCCGTTTGCACACCAACAATAGTCGCCGAGACCTCGACATTTTCCTTCACCGTCGCGAGCGCCAGCTTGAAATCCAACTCGCGACGCTCATCTACCTGCAACTGGACGCCTTTGGCTTCGGCGGGCTGAAATCCCTGCTGATCCACATGCACCGTGTAGTTGGCCACGCCGAGCAGCGGAACCACATAGTGACCGTTCCCGTCTGTCACCGCTTCACGGGAGGCACCCGTGGCCGGCGCCGTGATTGTCACTTTCGCGCCAGCGACAGCAGCGCCCGTCGCATCGGATACCGTACCCGAGATACTCCCGGTTGCTTGACCGTAAAGTAGCCCACACACAGAAAATGCGAGCGAACACACCACCCCCGCAAATGACGCTTTTCGAGTAAACATTTATGCCCCCCTCTGGAAGTTTCATCTCACGAAGATGAAAAATTTCAACTCGGTGACTCAGTATGCCTAGATTGGTGCGATAGTGTCAAGCGACGATTGACTTGCCGGCAGAATTAAGCGCGCGATTCGTCAGTGCCGGCCGGCGGAGAGCCCTGAATCGCCTTCGCTGGTTACGCCGTCAATATGAAAGCTGTGAATGAAATGTCTCATTCCAATCTCCAGCGGGCTAAGGCCGTACGTCCGAGCCTCTCTCAGTGCTTCCTCATTGGTCCATTGATTGTCAGCGATCCGATAGCACGCAATCACAGTGCCCGTTCGGTCGGCTCCGCGCCGGCAGTGGATAAACACAGGCCACTGGGCGCTTGAATCCAACAAACTTAGGATCTTACGAATCTCCTCATTGGTTGGCGCCGCGAGAGGTGCCATCGGCTGGCTTACGTAAACCATTCCTGCGGCCTCAACAATCCGTGCTTCCTTGCTGAGGGAATGTTCGCTCGCCGGACGCAGATCAATAACGGTCTTCACGCCCAATTTGGCCAAACTGTTCCAAGCGGCGTCAGCGGGTTGACCGCCCCGGTACAGATGCTCGTTCACTTGATGGAAATTCGGAACTTCCGGCGCGTCCAGATCCGCCGCGCTCACGGGAAGCGCAAACATCGAAGCAGCCAACCAGAAAACCAGCTTGCGGCGATCCACAGTATGTCTATTATCGCAAAACCTTGCCGCATCCTATATTGGTAATGTGAGACGCAAACAGAATCCAGAATCCACGAGCCCGAAGTCAGAAAATGGAGGCGCAAAGCGCATTCCTCCTTCTGACTCCTGGATTCTGACTTCTGGATTCCTTCTCCTGCTTTCCTCATCGCCCCAACTAATCTCCGCGGGCGAGCTTCCTCCCGCCACCGCCGCCGCCTTCGACCGCTATGCCAAGCTTACCGAGGACGCCCTCAAGAAACCTCCCACTCCCCATCATTGGCGCTGGCTCGACCAGCATCCCGAGGAGCAGTCGCTAGTGTGGCTCGGCCAAAGCAAGATCACTGCGCTAAAGACCCTCGACCAGGGACACGAAATCGAGATTCCGGATGCTTCGCTTCAGGATTGGCTCGGTGTGATTCTGCTGGAAGGAGCAACGCTCGAACGAGTCCGTGATTTTGCCCTGAATTACGCGGACTACAAGCATTACTTCAAGCAATACTTTACCGACTCGCGCCTGGTAAAACGCGACGGTGATACCTTCGATGCGTTCCTACGGCTTTCGAGGAAACAATTCGCCACTGTCATCCTGAACATGAACGTTACGGCGAGCTATGTTGCCGTTGACGCGACTCACGGGTATATCATCTGCCATTCCACGCACATCGGAGAAGTGGCCCATCCCAAAGCAAAGGAGCCAGCCGATCAGGAACGGCCCGCTGCGGATGCATATGGCTACATGTGGCGTCTGAATCAGTACTGGCGAATCGAACAAACCGTGGATGGAGTTTACGTCGAGCTCGAAACGCTCACGCTGTCCCGCCCAGCCGGCGGTCTCACACCGGCGCGGTTTTTGAACGGCTTTGTGCAGGACTTCCCGCGAGAATTCGCGGAAGGTATGATTGACGGCCTGCGCCAAGGCTTTCCCCGCCATCATTAGTTTCTGGATCAAAGGATGGACGAATCCAAAGTGGGGCAGACCCCCAGGTCTGCGCGGGTCCCCCTGGACCCGCTCTTCAATTATTCATCAACATTACAAGCAAGCCGGCGAGGGCGTCGGCTGCGGTCCAGGAGGACCGCCCCACCAAGAACGCAATTCAGAAGTCTTGGGAAAACTCAGTGGGCCACTTCCGCCTGCGAACGTTTACTGAATATCAATCATCACCGCATTCGATGCTTGCCCATCCACCGTGACAACCACCTTCGATAGCCCACTGCCGCGCAAGCTGAGCGGCAGCGGAACATTCACCTGATCCAGCCCGCTAAAGTTCGGCGTTGGACCCGCGTACTGCACCGGCACAGCGACGCCCGCGATCGTGACCGTGACATTCGCCAACGCGCTGCGCCCCCGGATCCCGGTGCCATAGAGCGTGAGATAAATTGGTGTGTCCACTCCCAAGTTGATAGGCACGGCAACACAAGTGCCGGCGACGCACTGATACACCGGCACCGGCGTTTGCAACTGTGGATCGCTCGCCTGCGTCATCACCGCGGTCGCGGCAGCCACGCCATTTCCGCCCACGCTGAACAGTGTGGGATCAATGGCCGCGACCACACCGCTGAAAGTCTGCGGGGCCGAACCGTTCGTAACCACAAACTGCGCCGGGCCTGGCGCCGTCCCGTCCGGAACCAAAAAGTTGATCTGCGTCGGCGATGCATACAGCAACGGCGCCAGGCGCTGGGTCCCCGCGGCATCCGTAATCGAAAGACTCACTTCTCCCAGCGTCAGCGGCAACGGTTGAGTGTCGGCTTGGGCGACGCCGGACGCAAGGTTCGTCCCATAGAGCGACGCCAACGAGTCCGGCGCAACAGCTTCGCTAGGCGCCGCTGCCGATTGCACTGCGCCCGAAATCACGCCGTAGTATCGCCCCATCCAGTACGGCAAAATATAGTCGATTCCCGCGCCTTCAATCGTTCCCAACCCACCCCCGGCCAACTGGAACGGATCGCGTTGCCAAAGAAAGTCCGTGGTCGGTCGTATTGGAACCGGGACCGGCTGGCATGCCTCAGTCCCGCAAACTGCAACCACCTTACTGTTATCCACGTAGGGATCGCGCCGAGGCCGCTCCAGCCATTGGTTCAGTAACGAGATCATCTCCGCGTCGCGAGCATCGTTGGGCCCATTCATCGACCGATCGATGATGTCGAAAAAGGCATTCTGGTGCGACGCCGTATAATTGCGCACAATCTCATATGCGCCCCGGTTATCGCTATTATTCTGGAGACGAATCAGATTGTAAAAGCTCATGTAGTCCAGGTTGAACTTGAAGTATGAACTGATACTGAGTACGTCGTAGGATACTGCCACGTCCATAGGCAGTGTCAACAAAGGCCCGCTGATGCCACCCGAAGGATTGACATGATGTTGCACCTCGAGCATCATCTGCAACTCCTCCGGCCGCAACAAAAAGGTATTCAAGATATCGTCGTTGGGCGACCATTGATGATGAGCGATGAATCCCAACATCAGCGTCGCCAGACTGCTGATTCCGCTCTTCACCGTGGCATCATCCACCAGATCGTACGCTGCCCCTAGCCCGAAGAACGCTCCCACCACTTCGTCGCGCGAAGTGTTATCCACCCAAATCCACGGCGGACTCTGATGGATGGTGTTACTCGCCTCCTCGCTCGAAATGCCGGCAGCATAAGGCGAGCTCGCCAGCACCACGCAACGCGCCAACCGATTGTCGCCCGTCACGTCCACCAAAGCTTGCAAGCCCGCCAGCGCCCCCTTGACGTTACTGAGCGCGTCCGCCGATTGCGTGACGTTGTAGCGAAACGCTTCGGCCGCCAGATATGCCCCGGTCCATAAAGCGGAATCGCCACAGCGCGTATAACCAACAATCTGGTCGCTAGTTGGGGACGCATACATGGGATCCAGAATCGTCCCAAACGGCAAGTGTTTGGCCTGAATGTTCGCCGAGATCGCCAGCGCATCCGCCTCCGACGCCCGCGCAGGACAAATCAAACCCAAGATTGCGAGACCGGAAAGGAGAAAACGCGAACTTCGAACCACCAGGCTCCTCCTCTTAAGACATAAGACGCGCCCACCAACCTCAATGATACGCGCGGTCACGCGCCTTCAAATTTATTTGCGTTAACCGAACCACCAGTAAACACAAGCCAATTCCCCTATTCGGCCCGCCGCGACGGAATCAGATCCATCACCAGCGCGTCTATTCTGTCAATGAGAGGGATGGAGAGGGATGGAGTACGACACATCCATCCCACGGACGAAAAGTGATGAACTTTCCTGACGCATCTTCAAAAATCGCGCGTCTTCCACCTCCAACGGCCCCAACAACCATCAACAATCCAGCCACTTACAGCCGAACGCCTCCCAAACACAAGAATCGCCCG
>PMOK01000252.1 GCA_003162425.1 Bryobacterales bacterium
TGGCTAGGGGTTAGGGGCTGAGATCAGGGACTGTGGCTAGCGGCCAGAGACTCTCACTAGTCCCCGGCCCCCAGCCCCTAGTCCCCTTTGATCGAGATGAACTTGCCGTTGCGGCCGCGATCNNCTGCCGATCATCACGCCGTGGCCCGGATGGAACTTCGTACCGCGCTGGCGGACGATGATCGATCCGGACTGCACGGTCATCCCGTCCGAGGCCTTCACGCCGAGGCGTTGCGCGTTGGAATCGCGCCCGTTCTTTGAACTTCCAAGACCTTTTTTATGCGCCATATTGCACCTATGCCAGAATCTCGCTGACCTTCACCTGCGTGTAGTTCTGCCGGTGGCCGATGGTCCGCTTGTATTGTTTCTTGCGCTTGAACTTGAATACAATCACTTTGTTGCCGCGGCCATGGCCTGCGATGGTGCCCTTCACGCGAGCATCCGAGAGCGCGGAGCCCGTAACCAGCTCGTTTGAATCGTTCATCACGGCGAGGACTCGGCCGAGTTCGATCTCTGCGCCAACGTCCCCCGCGAGCGTTTCCACTTCGATGACGTCGCCGGGAGCGACGCGGTATTGTTTTCCACCGGTTTCAATCACTGCGTACATAACTATCCTTCGTTGAGCTTTGAAATGTGGGCTAGTCGGACAGACCCGAACCAGGGCGCCGTAGAAGCTAGAGCCGCAAACCTCAATAGTACAGCAAACTCGTGGCTGTTCGCAAATGCTGACGCTATGCGGAGACTCCCTTGTGATCAGCCAAGCGTGTCCCAGTCGTTGGAGTCAATGTGGGCCTGACTTAGAATGCTGCGGAGCGTACCAACTGGGACCTCGGACTTCTTCGGTACGATGGCGGTGTCAACAGTCTCCTCACGTCGCCGCACAAATTTGACGTGACTTCCTCTCTGCCTAACTTCAACAAATCCCGCTGCCTCAAGCCGACGCTTGACCTCGCGGAACGGCAGGGGCTTAAGCCGCCCCAACCTCAACCTCGATAGTGCGGACCTTTGAGGGTCGCGTGGCTTGCGGAGGCTCGAAGTGAAGTTCCAGCGCTTCCTTCAAGTTGGCGAGCGCTTCTTCTTCGCTCTCACCTTGGCTGGCCACGTCTACTTCCAGGCACTGAGAAACATACCATTTCCCCTCGCGCCAGACGGTAGCGGCGAATTGTCGCTTCATGACAACATTCTTTCACACGATGGCCGGGTTCGCACGCTTGTCGAGTGGAGACGACAGTCAGGCTAGAATACCATTTGGCCGAAATTACCTGCGAACTAAGTCGAATCTTCGGACCTGTCGCCGCGCTCGTGCCGGACGGCCCACCTGGTTCCTCGGACTTCTTGTTTCACGCCGGCGTTCTGCCGATACCTCCAAACCTACTCTCTAGCGATCGCATTTTGTTTCGCAAGCTTCATCACGACTACAACGGATGGCAACGAGCGGATGCACTCTGGATGTATTTGAGTCCCCAAAAATGCCGGGAGCTCGGCGTTTTCCTGCTCGCATGCGCTTTCCACCATCCCGCAAAGGCCACAACCCTCGCGATTACTCACCCGGATTCGGCCATTCGGAGAATCATCATTCCCGCGGTTAGCCTAAAGCTCGAGGACTTGCCCATTGGTCAAACGTGGGTTCCTTTTGCATTACGGTACTTCCCGGCAGAAACAGAGAAGTTCCCATGGATGGATGATTGCTGTGTACACGACCTTCCTCTATTTGCTCTAACCAACATCGACGACTGCGTTGGACCTACTGATGCGGACTGGCGTGAGCGTGATACAGTCCGGATCTGGGCGACGACCGGCGGATCACTCCGATTCGCCGAACTCCTGCTCAACGCGGGCTGTTCTTGGAACCGTGTTCGCGAGTACGCCTTGGAAGGAGATGCCGGCTTCCGTGGGGTAGCGCCGATGAGCACGGAGTTGCGGATCTTTTTGCCGGGAGGTGATGGATGGCCCTATGAGGGCGACGATGTTCCGATAGCTGGGGTGCAATTCTGACCAACCCGTCGGCAAAACTGCAGGCGTGATAGAATTTGAAAACCTTCCACGTCGAAGAGGGTTAACCCCATGGGAACGCCCGGATTCGAAATCCCGCCGCTGCTCAAGACGCGTTTTCAGAGTTACTGGCTCAACGGCTCGTATGACGAGATGTTCGAGGCGGAGGGCGTTCCTCGACCGCATTATCGGGCATTGTACGAAATGTTGCTCAGCCTTCCGGTGGAAGAGATGCGGCGCAGGAAGCAGGCTGCGGACATATCCTTTCTCCACCAGGGCATCACTTTCACCGTGTACGGCCGGGACGAAGGAACCGAGCGGATTTTTCCGAACGACCTGTTGCCGCGCATCATCACCGCCTCCGAGTGGGAGACCATCGAGCGAGGCCTCACGCAGCGCATCACGGCCCTGAACCTGTTCCTACGCGACATTTATCATGAGGGCCACTCGCTCAAGGCCGGCGTGGTTCCGAGCGACATTGTTTATTCGTGCCGGCATTTCCGTAGGCAGATGCGGGAATTCAAAGTACCGAAAAATATCTATATTACGGTGGTGGGCTCGGACCTGGTCCGTTTGCCGGATGGATCTTTCGCGGTGCTGGAGGACAACCTGCGCGTCCCGAGCGGCGTCTCCTACATGCTGACATCGCGCACCGTGATGAAACGCGTCTTCCCGGAATTGTTTCGGATGGCCGGAGTGCGCTCCATCGATCATTACAGCGAAACGTTGCTGGCTACGTTGCGCGCGCTGGCGCCGGAGGATCGAAGTGAACCGAATATCGTGCTGCTCACGCCGGGCGTTTTCAACTCGGCCTACTTCGAGCACGCGTTCCTGGCGCGCCAGATGGGCATCGAGCTGGTGGAAGGCCGCGACCTGGCGGTTCACGACAACATCGTCTATATGCGGACGACAGCTGGTTTGCGCCGCGTGGATGTGATCTACCGGCGCGTAGATGACGACTTCATCGACCCCTTGGCCTTCCGGCCGGATTCCTCGCTGGGCGTGGCGGGGCTGTTCAATGCCTACCGCTCCGGCAACGTTACGCTAGCCAATGCATTGGGAACGGGAGTGGCCGACGACAAGGCCGTGTACGCCTACGTTCCCGGCATCATCCGCTATTTTCTAGGCGAGGAACCTATTTTGAGTAACGTCCAAACCTTCGTCTGCAGCGACCCTGCGCAGCGCCAGCATGTGCTGAGCCGCCTGGATCAGTACGTGGTGAAGGCGGTCGGTGAGTCAGGCGGTTATGGCATGCTGATTGGTCCTTGCAGCACTGCCGAGGAACGCGAGGATTTCCGCGGGCGAATCCTGGCCGATCCCCGGAACTACATCGCACAGCCGACGCTCGCGCTTTCTCGCGCCCCCTGTTTTTTGGATGGCCGGGTTGAGCCGCGGCACGTGGATCTGCGGCCCTACGTTCTCTATGGCGACCAGGTGCGGATCGTGCCGGGAGGTTTGACGCGAGTCGCTTTGAAAAAAGGATCGCTGGTGGTGAACTCATCCCAGGGCGGAGGGAGCAAGGATACGTGGGTATTATATGAATGAATTTGGGCGCCGCTGATGCTGTCACGCGTAGCAGACAACCTGTATTGGATGAGCCGCTATCTCGAGCGCGCTGAACATTGCGCGCGCATCGCGGGCGTGCATTTGAACCTCATGTTGGAACACGAACCGGCGTCGCAAGACCGGCGTTGGTGGCGTGTCCTGGCGGCTTTAGGCAGTTCGGAGCCGGTGGAAGGCGATGCTTTTGCGGCTGCTCAGTCCTATGCACTGGATCAAATTGTGGATTCGATTGCAGCCGCGCGCGACAATGCGCGTCAGGTCCGCGAGCAGATCAGCTCAGAAATGTGGGAACAATTAAACCGGCTCTTTCACGAATCCAGGCGCATGGGTACGCCCGAGTTTTGGGGCGCGCAGCCGCACGATTTGTTGATCACCGTCACTCAGAGCGCGCATCTGTTTCAAGGCATCACGGACTCCACCATGATCCATGGCGAGGGTTGGCAATTCATCCAGATGGGCCGCTTCATGGAGCGCGTGCAGGCCACGGCCCGGCTGATCGATCTGCATTTCGCGGAATTTTTCCGCCCCACGGCTGAAGCCATGAATGCCTCCCAACACATGGAATGGATCGGGCTGCTCCGAAGCTGCACTGCTTTCGAATCCTATTGCAAGGTCTACACGGCCGACCTTCGACCGGAACGTGTGGCCGAGTTTCTGTTGTTGAACGCCGAGTTCCCGCATTCGGTTCGATTCGCGGTGAACCAATTGAGAAAGTCGTTGGGAGCAGTGCATGAAGCCACCGCCCGCAAACCCGATCGTTTGGACAAACTCGCCGGACGGCTCACGGCGGCGCTCAGCTATACGCCGCTTGAGGAAATCATGAGCAATCTGCACGAGTTCTCGTTGAACATCCGGCGGCTGTGCGGCAACATTCACACCGGCATTTACCAGGTCTACATTACGTATCCCGTCGAGGCGGCTCTAGAAATCTGATGTTCTATTCTATTCGTCATCTCACCCGGTTCCGCTATTCATCGCCCGTGAGCGAAAGCACCATGGAGCTGCGGATGCAGCCGCGCTCGGAGGGATTGCAGCGCTGCCTGACTTTTCAGGTGACGGTAACGCCGCGCACGCGCGTGCAACATTACCGCGATTACTTGGGCAACGCGGTGCATCACTTCGATGTTCCCAGCGCGCATCAGCATTTGACGATCATCGCCGAGGCCACCGTGGACGTGGCGCCCGGCGAAATCATACCGCCGCGTCTTGAGAACGACGCCTGGCGGCAATTGGACGCTCAGTTGAGCAGCGGCGATTTCTGGGAGATGCTCACGCCCAGCCAATTCGCGCATTGGACCGAATCGATGGAGAGCTTCGCGTCGGAGCTCAGTGTTCCGGACGCCCAGGAAGCCCGGTTGCGCGATCCGTTGGAGCTGGTTTTGGAATTGAACTCCGCGGTGTTTGAAGCCATCGCGTATGTTCCGAAAAGTACGCACGTGGATTCGCCGGTAGATGATGCCCTGCGCAAGCGGCAGGGTGTCTGCCAGGACTTTTCGCATATTATGCTGGCGCTGGTGCGGCGAATGGGAATCCCTTGCCGCTACGTCAGCGGATACCTGTTTCACAAAGCTGGGGATCATGTGCGGTCCACGGAGGGAGCCACGCATGCGTGGGTGGAAGCGTACTTGCCCGGAATCGGTTGGGTGGGATTAGATCCCACCAACGACATCCTGGCGGGCGAGCACCATGTTCGCACCTCGGTAGGGCGCGATTATGCCGATGTTCCACCCACGCGCGGCGTGTTCAAGGGCGAGGCCTCGAGTGAGTTGACCGTCGCGGTTCGAGTAGCGCCCTCCGACAAACCGCCGCCCCCGGAGACCGAGATGGAATCCGAGGACTGGTCGGCCGTATTGCACGAGGGTCCATCCGAAGCAGATCGGGAAGCGGCCGAACAACAGCAGCAATAGCGATTCCGTCCGGCGGAAATAACTGCCTAGCCCCGCACGATTTCCGAGATCCAATGGAATCTTGCCAACACTATCGAAACTAGTAGTACGTAAATGTTTCGAACAGGGTGATTAAGCTTGTATGTCTTGGTGGCGGGTGGTACTGTTGACTCCAGAAAGTTGGCCATACAGAGGCGCGTATCATGCAGAGGCGCGGATATTGTAAGGCTCTGGTGGCGATAGCGCTGGGTTCGGCGACCTAACACCCCCCCCGGGCGATGTAGTCATTCCCGCTCCCGTTCTTCCGTATGTCCTAAGCCTTGCGTATCAGGCGAATCAGACATCCGAGTTCGGCGACCGCGTCCAATTCCGGTAACTGAAGAGTTGCCAAACCTGAAACGATTCTAGCTGAACAAGGAGAATGTTGGAAAATGAGGAATATCACGGCGGTGCTGTTCGCTGTCTGTCTTTCCACCTTTGCCACTTCGGTGGCGATGGCGGACGTTTTTACCCCGTTTGGATCCGTGACCATCGTCACAGACGCAAATAGTAACTTGGCGTGGCAGATCACGTCAAATGTTTCAGTGCCGCCCGCTTACGGCGGACTGGATCTCACGCTCCCAGTCGGTTTTACGCTGGGCGACCTCACCAGCCTCTCTATGGTAGTGGGCGGCGGTCCGGATGAGGCGGGGTCAATCCGTTTCTTTGTGGAGAATGCAACTCAAGAGGCTCTCGCTTACCCTGGCGGGGAAACGAACACCGATCCGAACAGTGGCGCGATTGCAAGCACGCCCGATTTCGTAACATCGAGCGGTCTCTACTGGAACACCACCGGTCCATTCGGCGGGTCGCCGGGGATAAACTTTCCATTCGTGAACTTTGCCGGGCTCGTTAGTGCAGCCGGTTCCGGAACTTCACTAACGGATCTCGGTGTGGTTGCGGACAGCGGTTACGTGGGGACCGAAGTGTTCGATGTCGAAAGCATCAATGTGAATGGGGTTACGTATACTCCGACCGCAGCAACGCCTGAGCCGGCGGGAGTCGGGTTGATCCTGATCGTTTCTGTTTTCGTTGCGAATTTTCTCAAAAGACAACGGAGAGGGAGCGCGGAAAGATAATAGGCCACTCGCTCCCGAGTTGGCTGGCCGGCATTGTCTGCAGGCTCGGTCCCCTTGATCCGGACGGCGTTGCGCCCTTCGATCCGGTTTAACCCGATCGAACGAAGCAAGGCGAACAGCGAGCGCCGCGGATCTTCGTCGCGCCTGTGAACGACGAACACGGACTTGTCCCGAGCGCGGTGGTAGAATCT
>PMOK01000210.1:0-6580 GCA_003162425.1 Bryobacterales bacterium
TTTGTCCAGCTTTGTGAGTTGCATCCCTTCCAGAAGTTCGGTTGAATTCGTCATACAACCTCCTTTATGAATTGTTTGGGAAGCACCAACTCCGCTGCCCTCTGCAGTAACCTAGAGCAGTTGGGCTTCCGCGCTCGGGGCGTACCCTAACACTTTTCATATCAATTGGTTCCGTGTCCGCAGGCCTGAGTCGGCCCAGTACTTCTTACCTGCAAAGCCGTCAGTTGCGCAGGAAGCTCTTGCTTCTCGTGCCGTAAAGCTGGCCGCCGAACCGCTCGAAAACGTGTAGCATTGTGCGCTAGCGATGCGAGACTCCGGCTAAGAGAAATCCGATCGCAAGCAAGTTACATCGAGCTTTCATGGGGCACCTCCGATGCACTAGCCCGCGTCAATTGTTCCCGACGATCCGCCTTCGGCTTGCTGGCCGGCTTCTTCGCCTGGCCTGCCTTCTTCGACCAGTTTTTCGCTACTTCTGTGAACGGAAGGTCCACCGTACTGTGGCGCGAGTCCTCAAGCAGGGTGCAGCTGACCGCTGAAAAGTGATGGGTCCTTCGCGGTCTCGCGGGCCCTAACCGCCTACTTCTTCTCCAAGATGCTCTTGCCGCTGAACCCGGTCGACCCCCGCCACTCGATTGTCATCATTTTTCCATCCGCGGAGACCGTCATCTGGCTTGTGTTTTTTACCTTGCCTTTGTACTTCAAGATTTCTTCTACCGTACTGTCATTGATGCGCTTCAGCACGACAGTATCAAGCTCGGGAGTCCCCTGCACCGGATAGTCCTTACCATCGAACTTCGCGGAGTAGCTGAAACCTGTCTGGTCTTTGGCATTCAATCCATCCTGAGTTTCCTCGAAGGTGACCTCTTTGGCGTTTTCCGATAGTTCCAACCACTTGTCCAGCAGCCAAGATCCACTGACATCGTGCGTCCCCGGCTTGTGCGAGCCCACGCGTTTCATCTGCGCCTTGCTCGTCACCGGTTCGGAGCTGTTGGGTGGATAGCTCGTGTCTTCCGACACCAATTGATTGCCGTCCGCGGAAACCGTCATCTTGTCCGTGTCCACCACCTTGCCGCCCTTCTTTGAAGTGATCTCAATAGTCTTGTCGTTGATGATCTTCACATTCATGGTGTCCGAGCTAGGGTCTCCCTTGACCGGGTGATCTTCCCCGTCCGCCTTGACGTCCACCTTCGGGTCGCATGTCAGACACCGGAACGTCCCGTTTCCGAGCTCGACCTGATTGGGCTTCTCTGGCGCTTGCATCTTGTCCAGATTGACCCGCCAGGTGCCCGTAAAGGGCATCGTATCCGCGGCGGTAAGAGAAAACGCAGCCACAGCAAAAAGCAGCAGTGATCTACGCATCAGGGACCTCCTTTCAAAGGCCGGTTCAACGTCTCTGACGCCGGGGACGCGACTATCTTGGGGACCTTCGACGGCGCGATGTCCCGCATAACGTCCAGTTGCTTCCCGCAGGCGTCACTCAATCATACTCCTGTCGGATTTACAGTGGAGTTCTGGGAGCAGTTCGAGCGTGAGGCTCGCGCAAAAACGCACATGGCTTGGACCCGCCGCGGCTCGTCTTGGCGGCTTGAGCAAGTGGCTCGAATTACCAAACAGGCTTCCGGGCGTTAATTGTCTCCGCGCTATCCGCGCTCCGTTTCTTCCGAGCGACTGATATACTGTTTCGGGCTTATAAGGGGGCCCTCAAATATGTTGGGTGATCAAATTGGGGAAGAGACCGGCAAAGTAACTGGGTTCAGGGTGTTGGACGCAGCGGGACCTAGAGCCGAAATTTCGATTCGTACCCAGGGCAAGATCTTGGGACACGACTACCAAGGGCGCGCAACCTACTCGTCCCAAATCCAGCCGGGTGGGTTTGTTTTTGGAGAAGGTCAGGGCGTCTACATGACCGGAGAAGGGATGGCGGTATGGAAGGGGCAAGGAACGGGCAAGCTCAATCCGGGCGGAGGCGCAAGCTATCGTGGAACTATTCATTTTGTGACCGCAACGGGAAATCTGGCGAAGCTCGCCGGCACTGTGGGGGCGTTCGAGCACAACACCGACGCCAATGACAACGTGGTATCGAAGCTGTGGGAATGGAAATGAACCTCGGCGGCGCTTCTCGCAGATCGGAAGTGAAACAGCGGGCACTTCCGACTCGGCGTGCCGGCTAGAGTCAACCGTGCGAATCCTCAAGCAGGACGGGCCGCCCAGGAGCACTCGACTCCCCTAACTCGGAACGCGGCCCCCCAGCCGCAGCCACCAACGGAAGCGGCGGTGCCCCGCGAGGGTCCGCTTTCACTGTCACCGGCTGGGTGTAGGTCTCGCCGTCCACGGTGAGGCGCAGCGTGTACTGGCCGGGCCGTAGCCCCCGCGCCGCCACGTCCACCAGGAGCTCCGCTCCCACCACCAGTAGGATTCGCCTCTGCGGACGCGGACATACAGGCATCCTTGACCGGGGGAGCGCTGCTGGCCCGTCCTCCGAAACCAAATCCGCGCCCCACCATTCCGCCGAGAGCAACCCGATGCATTCCATAGGAACCTGAAAGTTGATCTGTTGCTGGCCGTTCACGTTGTCCACAGCACACCAGTGAGCTAAGCCAAAGGGGAGCGCCACTCTAAGGCATTTTTCGGACTGCCCGCTTTGGCGGTCGCGAGCGATGTATTGAATATGACGTTACGCCATGTTCACCACAGACCTGGCGCCCGTATCCCCCCAACACGAAAGAGGGACAAATGAATTTCACAATCGCCGCACTCATTTGCGGAATGGCGGTTTCAGCGCTCGCCGCTGAGCATCCAACCACGCCGACGGACCTTCCACGGATTTATATCGAGCCCCAAAATGGCTTCGAGTCATACCTTTCTGCAGCGATGCTTAAGAAGCACGTCCCGGCAGTAGTGACCCAAAACAAGGACGAGGCTGCATTAGTTCTTACGAGCGCCGTCGACGCAAGGGAGGAAAGCGGCGGCTCGAAAGTTGCACGCTGCCTCTTTTTATATTGCACAGGCATAGGCGGTACTCAAACGGCCAGCGTGCAACTTGTGAACTCCTTCACCCTAGAAGTGGAGTGGGCGTACAACGTAAAGAAAGGAAATGCAAGCGCCTATCCAAGCACGGCGGAGGCAATTGCCAAGCACTTGAAAGAGTTCCTGGAAAAACATCCACAGCATCCGCGGATCGAACCGATCCCACCGCCTCCACCCGTGAGCCAGTAGGTCCGCATTTCCGGTCTACAATCCACACGATCGGTGAGCGGGCTGTTTTTCAAAGTGACAAACTCGATGTATTTGGATTCCAGAATTTTTATTCTGCTGATCTGGGAGGGAAGATTGTGCTTTACCCTTTGGATAACGGCGCGCCGCGTACCGTTCCCAAGCCGGCGGATGGTTTCGCTCCGTTGCGCTGGTGCCCGGACAACCGCTCGCTGATGAGAGGCTTCGGAAGGTGGGCCACGGGCTTACCGCCCAGTCTGAGCTAACAAATCTTCGGTGATGGCCGTCGCGGCTCGCAACAGTTCTTGGCATCTTGGCGTGCGATTCTCCGGCAGTGGAACCGTGGTGGAGATGAGCAAATCAATTTGCTCAATCATGTTCTTCAGTGCTTGAAGTGAATCTAGGTCTGGCTGCATACTCTGAAGGTACGGCGATCCAGGACTGGAAGGCAACAGCGGAAGATTTTCCTTCAACGCACCTTTCAGGCATTACCAAAAAACTTGACGCGCCTCTCTAAGATGTGTGACCATACGTTAACCGATCCGATCCTTGGCTTGGTTGATGACTAATGTTTAGCTGGGAGGCAACATAGATGAAGGTATTAGGAATGGCATTGCTGTTCGTAGCGGTTTCGGGTATTGCTTCGGCAACAGTAGGCGCGCCCGAGATTGATCCAGGGTCGGCCGGGAGTGCTCTTGCATTGCTGTCAGGCGCTCTCCTTGTGATTCGCGGACGCCGTAAGAGCTAAGGTTGTAGCTTCGTGGAAAGGTGACAAACATGAAACTCGCCGGGATGTCATTGTTATTCGTCGCGATGTCAGGTCTCGCTTTTGCACCAACCGTGGCCCCTGAGATTGACCTAGGATCAGCGGGGACCGCCGTCGCTTTGCTGTCCGGTGCGCTTTTGATTCTCCGGGCCCGCCGGAAGAAGTAGGCGCCGCCTCGAACCAAGATGAAAGGCACCGAGCACAGCCCCGGTTGTGGTCCGCAAAAATGGTCGTCGTCGTTAAGCGGCCTCCTTCACCAGGCGATACTCGTGGTGCAAGCCGCCAAGCACAGACGTCTTCGCAACGCGGTAACCGGCGGGCAGCTTGTGTCTGTGGTCGCTGGCCGGAATACTATCCTCGTATGGTCAAAATACTCGAAACCTTTGAAAACGTTCAATTAGCGACGGTCTTAGGTAACAATGTTAAACTGGTATCTCTTTGGGGTCGGAACTCGACCAACGTGCTGCGACGAGTATTTTGACCATACGCTCGCCCGCGGCGTTCTTGGACGATTCGATCTTCTGCCCGCCCTTGCTGCCTAGGATGCTGACAAAGCCCCGCACGGTGTGCGCTTGCCACTTCGTGGCCGCCATGATCTCGGCCAGCGTCGCGCCTTGGCGTGATCAACACCACCATGGCCGACGAACGCGTGGTGGAGACGATCCTGCATTCAGTAGCCTTACTTCTTCAACAACCGGCGGGCGTCTGAGGCTGGTGAAAGACGAGCCCTTCAGCCGGCCGGCTTACGCAAAGCCGCTCCCAGTAATTTGCCAGACCCAGGCTCTTGGACCAAGGCGACGATCCGAACGTTCTTCGGGTCGGTACCGGGCTTGAGCTTCAATTGAACGGTTTGCTCAAAACTCTTTCCCTTTTGTAGCTTGCCTATTTTCGTCAATTGCTGCACAACCGCAACGTGCGTCAGGCGCCGGCCGCCGTTTTCGCCGTGCAAAACCTGCGACTCCACGCGATTGAGAGCGACGACCACGTAGACGTCAGCGTTGTGTTCACTGGAATTGCCATCCGCTGCAATAAGCGTTCGAAGAACAGCCGGATTCCCGGCGTCGACAATTACCTCGCCGATGCGTACCGGGACCTGAGGCGCGACGTTGGCATCGCGTAAGACCTGGTTGACCTGTTGTGGATTGTCAGCGTGCATTTCAATGGCCCCATCGACGATGAATTGGGGAGTGTAGCGGGAGGTTAGTCCAAGAGCACGGCAATAGGCGGTCTGGCGTTCGGATAGCGCGGACGAGGAGTTTGGATCTTTCCACCCGTCGTGATCCCAATAATCCACGTGTTCGCTGAGCACAATCAATTGCGCCCCGGCAACGGGTTGCAAAGTGTCCATTTTTTCGAGAACGGCGTCCGCGGGCGGACAGCTGGAACAGCCTTCCGAAGTGAACAGTTCGACGAGAATGGGATGGTCATCGGTTTTCGGGCTCTGCCCGCTGAGGGAAGACGCTGCTTGTAGTCCGAAAAATAAAACGGCTAAAGCTGGGAAGCGCGCCAAACGAAGACGAGACACAACTATAATTTTGAACCGCAAAAGCTTTCGGGGGCAATAGCCACTTGATGCGATCTCATGCTGACCACTGAAACCGGCTCCCTCACGGTCGCGGCAACAAACATGAGGCCTGAACCTGTCAGCCGTCGATAAATCCATGTTTTTTGCCTCTTCTTTTGTATTCGAGCCGCTAGTCGAGCTTCGGGTACCAGTCGGTGCCGCGACCTTCCGGTGTGAAGTCCAGCATCAGCCAAAGAGGGTCCAGGTCTGGGGCACCCCTCGGGTCCTGGCCGGGGTCAGCCATCCCCCCGCTCATCTCGCCGCTGTAGAAGTGGCGAATCGTTCCGTCGCGCCGATTGAACACGCTGAAGCCCGGCACATCCTCATCTTTAGGGTTGACGTAAGTACGCGTATAGTCGCCAGACATGTCTGAGACAAATGGGAGGTTGTCGAAGCCCCGTTGCTTCTGGTACTCAATCAGCCGCTCTATGGGAGAGCGAGCCGTAACCAATATGGCGCACCGCTCACGGAGATTGATAGCTATGCCATTCCATGCGGTCAGGAACGATGTGCACATTGGGCAGGGTGTCTTGCGCGCCGGACCGTACATCATGCTGTAAACCATCAGCGTGTCTTTATCGCCGAAGAGGCTGGAAAGTTGAATCGGCCCCTCCTCGGAGACGAATTGGAAGTCGTGCGAGACCTTGCCACCCGGTGGGAGAGCACGCCGCTCGGCTGCCACGCGCTCGATGTGGCGGCGCAATTCGATCTCTTCGGCGAGTAGTGCATTGCGGGCCGTGCGATACTCCGCGCTTTCGTCAGGGAAATGGGTCGTGTTGGTGGCGGCCAGTTGTGAGGCGGACAAAAATTTCTGCGTGTCGGTCATTTTCCTCTCCCTTAAGGGCGGCGCAGTGGTCGCCCTTCTTTAGCTCGCTTTCTCCTCCGCGTTGCGCTTTCGGGCGGCTTCTTGAGGGTCTGTTATTATGTCGACCCACTTCTGGTCAGGCGAGGCCTCGGCGTGGTAGTTGTCGTGCCAGTTCCACCATTTGTACGGCGGGGTTTGGGGGTAACCGGGTGGCGAGTCCTCCCAAGTCTCC
>PMOK01000210.1:6621-20272 GCA_003162425.1 Bryobacterales bacterium
CCGAAGTCCGCGTCGAAGCTGTCAGTGATGGTGTACCAGGGGATCTCCCAGCCCATACGCGCCTTTAGGCGCGCGATGTCCGCCTGCGGCGCGCGTGAGGAGTAGGCGAGGGTAGTGTCGCGGGCGTTCAGATGGGCCAGGTGGGCCACCTGATCGGCGCCGAGGGAGCAACCCCGGCAGGCGTGCTCAGGCCAGCCGAACACCCCGGGCTCGAAGAAGGCGCGATAGAGGATCAACTGACGGCGGCCCTCGAACAAATCGAGCAGGCTTATTTTGCCCTTGGGTCCGTCGAACTCGTACCTCTTGTCGACAGCCAGCCAAGGCATCCGCCGACGTTCGGCGGCCAGCGCGTCACGGGCGCGGGTCAAGGCCTTCTCCTTCACGAGGAGCTGTTGGCGCGCAGCCTCCCACTCCTCGCCGGACACGATCGGGGGTGTGTTCATCTTGCTAGTTGCCATCTTATTTCTCCTTTGTTTTCTGAAACGGACCGAGACGATTCGCTCTGAAGAATTTTCTGAACTTGCCGATGCACACCGCCAGGATTCCTCCCGTGGATCCGGCTCCGGCGACCATTGCTGCTGCGCTTGCGATGCATGCTGGGCACATATGTCCCTCCTCTGAAATTCTAATCCGCCCGTGCCTGAGTCCCTTGGAGACACGACTATAATTTTGAACCGCAAAAGCGTAGGGCGGCAATAGCCACTTGATGCGATTTCATGCTGACCAGGCCTACCAGGCCATATTTCTGAGCCGGCCAGTGATAGGCTGAAGTCTGTGGCTGAAGAAGTGGTCGGAAGTAATACGTTCTGGAGGGGTTCTGGACAGAGCCATTATGATTTTCTCCCATGAAGAAAGTACCCTCAGGGATGGTGCCGATGATTGCAGTGGACCGGAAGGCTCCGGAAGCCCTGTACCGGCAAATCTACAACGCCTATCGCGCGGCCATTCTGGATCGCAGATTGCGTCCGGGGCAGCGAATTCCATCAACGCGTTCGCTGGCATTTGAACTTGGCGTTTCGCGCTTCCCGGTTCTGAATGCGTACGCCCAGCTTCTGGCTGAAGGTTATTTGGAGAGCCGCGTCGGCGCGGGAACTGTTGTTTCCGGGTCCCTTCCGGAGCAGTTCACGTCGAGCAGGCCAACCGGTGCGCGACTGCTAGCAGCCGCCTCCGGCACTCGCCCGGTCTCACGCCGCTCTTCGATACTCCGTCTGGAGCGTGCCCCATGGCTGCAGGGCTGGGGTGCATTTAGCGTGGGGCAAGTGGCTTTCGATCATTTTCCACTCCAGGTCTGGTCGAGCTTGGTCGCGCGCCATTGCCGGAAGATGAGCGCTAGGTCATTTCACTACGGCGACCAAATGGGTTCCCTGGCTTTCCGGGAAACGATCGCCAGTTACCTGAGAACCGCGCGAGCGCTACGCTGCGAGGCGCGGCAGCTCATGATCGTCAGCGGATCGCAGCAGGCGCTGGAGATTTCGGCTCGCGTATTGCTGGACCCTGGAGATCGCGTGTGGATAGAAGAGCCAGGTTACCGCTATGCACGCGATGTCTTCGCCCTGGCGGGCTGCCAGCTGGTACCCGTTCCGGTTGACCAGGAGGGTCTGGATGTTGCCGCCGGCATCCGGCTGTGCCGGAAGGCGCGGGCTGCGTTCGTCACACCCTCTCATCAATTTCCGCTCGGCGAGACCATGAGCGCCTCGCGGCGCCTGCAACTGCTGGACTGGGCGCAGAAGACAGGGTCCTGGGTCATCGAGGATGATTATGACAGCGAGTACCGTTACGAGAGCTCGCCGATCGCATCTTTGCACGGGCTGGACTCCAACTCTTCGGTGATCTACATCGGGACCTTAAGCAAGGTCCTATTTCCGTCTTTACGCCTCGGCTACGTGGTGATTCCAGCGGGCCTGGTCGACCGTTTTCTAGCCATCCGCCGCGCTATGGATCTAGGCCCTCCGAGCTTCCATCAGGAAGTGCTCGCGGACTTTATTAGTGAGGGACATTTTGCGCGCCACATCCGAAGGATGCGGGTGCTCTACCACCAACGACGAAGCGCATTGGCAGACAGCATCAGGAGGGAACTGGGTTCGATGGTGGAAGTGCACGGGAGCGAAGCTGGTATGCATCTTACTGTGACACTGCCGGCCGTGACACTGCCGGCTCGAAGCCGCGATCTAGAAATTGCCGAGCGAGCCGCCCGGCAGAAGCTTTGGATATGGCCGCTCTCGCCCGCTTACCTGGGCGCAGCGTCGCGGCCTGGCTTCATCCTTGGTTTTGGCGGTACTCCGGTAGCGGAGATTCCCACAGCCGTTCGAAAGCTTCGCAACCTGCTGGCCGGGATGTGAGGGGTGAGAATTCCATCGCGTCATCGGCATGATGGTGAACGCTCTGATATTCTTCACCCGACTGCCTGTGTTTCCAGTCACTCGCGCTCTGCAAAGGCCCATTACTTCCGCTGGACAGGCCTGTTAACTACAGGGTGGGCCTGNNGGGCCTGTTCGTTCGGGTCCCCAGACGAATCGAGTGGCCCACCGGCTAGTTAACACGAAGACCTGCGAAGCTTTGAAGCGCTTGCAAGCGGTCGCCTGCGATCAGAGGATTACCGCGTGCATTGATTCCAGAGGAGTTGATCAGTAACACGCTCGCACAATTGGTGCCGAAAGCCGAGCCATCGAGCGCGGGAAGTGAGGGACCATCGTGTTAACTAGCAAATGGAATCTGTCAATCCTTCGGGGACCCGAACGAACAGGCCCACCCTGTAAGTAACAGTGCGCCGCAACGGCGCAGATCGCCTGCCGATTCGTTCGGGGACAGCCGAGCGCGGCCCGTCCTGCATAGATCCTCCTTCGCTCCTACCGATGGCAGAAGCATTGCCGAGGGCTGTACCAGACTCCCATCGCAGCATGATCTATGAATTCGCCATGGACAGCCGTCAGATCTACGTGTCGCCAACCACACGACCGAAACGCGCCAAGGAAGACGACAGTTTCCTCTAACCTGATCTGGTCCTTTCGCCTCGCCCATAGTAGTATAAGCAATGCGTCTCGTGGTGCTCGTTTTCTCGGCCAGTGCTCTGTTGGCCCAACAGCCAATCCTTTATAGCCGCGCGACCTATAACGCGGCTTCCCTTGCGCCATTCGGTCTGCCCAATGCTCCCATCGCCCGTGGGAGTGTGTTCACTGTTTTCGGCGAAAACCTGGGTCCCGCCCAAAGCCCGGCGTTGCTGTTTCCGCTCTCTTCAACACTTGGCGGAGTTTCGATCAGCGTCGCGCAGAACGCGGTGACTACCCAGGCATTCCCGATCTATGTCTCGGCTACACAGATTAACGCGGTGATGCCGTCTACAGTCACTGCAGGCTTGGCAACCTTACGCCTGATGTACCAATCCAATCGCAGCAACGCGGTCACCATTCAGATCGCCAATTCCTCCCCCGGCATCTTCGCGGTATCCGACGGCGGCTATGGCCCCGGGGTGATCATGAACTACGTGACCGCGAGCAATCAACCGGTTAATTCGCTCATAACGCCGTCCGCGCCCGGCCAAGTCATTACCATCTGGGGCACTGGTCTCGGCCCGGTCACGTTTCCCGATAACGGCGCGCCTACGCCAGGCAACGTCGCCACGCCGGTGACGCTCACCATCGGAGGTCAACCCGCGACCGTTGCGTATTCCGGCCGCACTCCGTGCTGTTCCGGCGTCGATCAGATCGTAGCGACGGTCCCCAAAAATGCCCCTCTCGGTTGCTGGGTACCGGTGTCGATTAATGCCGGCGGTGTGGTTTCTAATACAGCGACCATGGCCATTGCAGCTCCCGGCGCAATCACGTGCGACGACGCGGGCAATCCTCTCTCGACGCTCGTGCGCACTCCCGGAACACAGGCCTACATCTCCTTGGAGCGATGGGACGACATCGAAAATCTCGACACATCTCCAGCCACCCTCAAGACTCTCGACAGTCTCTACGCGCGGTTCTACACGCGCCCCAATTCGCCCTTCAACTTCGACCCCTACCTGTCCTATCCACCGCCCGGCACCTGTCTGGTTCATCAAACTTCGGGCGACTCGTTCTATGAAAAGAGCCTCCGCGGAGCCCTACCCGCTAGCGCTAGCCTCAGTCCGCAGCCCGAGCTGATCTATAACAACGGCACGCAGGTGCTGCCCTTCTCTTCCAACCTATCGTACTTCTCGAGCACACTGGGCGGGATGATCGACTCGGCTGGTGTCGTCGGCATGAACCTGCTGGGCGCCAATGGGACGCTCACCATCGATCCTGGCGGCGCGAGCCAAATTATCCCGCTCAATCCAGAGCCGCCGCCTGGTTGGGAGCGCCCCAATGCACTCATCGTAGTGCCGCGCAACACTCCGCTCGCTCTCACCTTTACTCCCGGGGATACCTCCGCACCTACGGCCATTCTGCTTTATTCCTACGCCGCCGCCAACAACTCCACGGTAGAAGTACAGTGCCTGGCGCCTCCTGGGGCCGGCGCCTTCACCATTTCGGCGGACACCTTGGCGAACCTACAGCTGACCTATGGAATCATCGATGGATCTTACGCTGCGTTGATTGTCGGAACGCTGGGACTGAATAAGGCCGTCTCATTCACGAATGGCCTCGCCTTGAACGGGATCTTGCTCAATTCCAGTTGGCTTTCTCAATCAGTGGTGCTCCAATGAAATTCCTCTGCTTCGTCTTTTCAGCTCTCTGTCCCGTGATTGCCCAAATTCAAGGCCCACCCGAATTGTTATTCTCGGGTAAAGGAACCACTGACGAAAAATTCTACACTTCCGACAAAAAGAACCCTTGGGGTGTCGTTTCCAAACCACTGCTGTTGAGCAATGTCAAATACTCGTGGCAGATTTACCGGAACGCCGATCTAAGCAAGACTTTTAAGCTTGTCGCCCTGGCATGTACTTATGCGATTTATCTTTACGGCGAGCTCAACCCCATCATTGTTCTCGAACCTCCGCTCTGTCTCCCTCTGGAGGAAGAGGACGCTCTCATCCTTTCACCGGTGGCGGTTGCACGAACGAAGTTTATTAATCTGGCCCCCAAGGTACCCCACTACACGGTTTATCGGCGGGCAACCCACGACAACGATTATGGTCCATTCGCGGTATCGGCTCAGCCACGCCTGACAACCTTACAACCCAACCCCCCGGTACACCCTCAAATGATCCTCTACGATGGCATAAGCAATAACATTGTAGACGTAGACTTGACGAACTTCACGATCCTAGGCCAGGTCACCATCCCCATCTCCACCTTCGTGAGTACCTTCGGCATCGTGCCAACCGCCACAGGCCCAGAAAATGTGGTCTGGGCGGTTTCCCCTCAGGTGGGAATCTTCGTTGTTGACGTCGGCGCGCAAAGCCTGACCGCCACTATCCCGACTCCATCGCTTGATCCTGGCAATACGGTCCCGGTGGGTATCGTTTTCAGCAATGATGGTGCGACCGCTTTCTACGCCGCTAGCAATCACACGGCGGATTCGTCGGGCAATAATGGCGCGCTGCTGGTCTTTGATGTGGCCAGTCAAACGCTCACGTCTACTTTGCTGCTGAAATACGCTCCCACGGCGTTGGTAATGGCCCCGGACGGAATTACCGCGTATCTTCTTAGCAACACGGGAATGATTACTTATTACGATGTCCTCAGCGGTACGGCGGACCTGTCCCTCTCGACCTACACGCCTGGGATCGCCGGTGGTTACCCCGGCGCCAGCAGCCAGGTGTTCATCCACCCTGATGGGACCCGCCTCTTTTGGAATGTGGGAGTGTACCTGGAGGTCTTCGACCTCACCGCGCACAAACTCACCAATTCGTTCAACTCCGGTCTACCCGGGGCGTTGGCATCGATGCAAATGTCTCAAGATGGTTCGATGATGTGGTTCGCCAATGTATTGGGCAACGTTGTCATCCTAGATACTCGATCCGGAGTCACATTGGGAACCTACCAGACAACACCCGGGTCGGCGGTCTACCCGGGCCCTGCATACTGAACTCCCAAGCGGATGAAGCAAATTGGCGGGTGGATTCCTTTTTTATATACGCGACTAAATGACCGGTTCCCCCGCGATATGCTGCCCATGTAAAGCTACCCCGTATGGTCCGGAAAATGGATCTGCTTGAAACAGCGGCTGGTTCGTTTCGCGGTCCTTGAGACTCAGGATAATGAGCTAACGTGATGCCGAGAGTCCTGGATCCATTCCGGTTCGTCCTGATCGCCGTCGGCGGGTGGATGAACCAACGACGTAACCCGTTCGCCCTTCGACCTCCGCCCTATCAGTCAAGACATCTGCTGTTTAGGAGATGCGACAGAATTCGACACAAATACGAGGTCCGCAAAATCATCGATATCTGTAATCTGTTGATAATAAAGGTTTTACAGAGGGTCGATATAATTGACGCTATTGCGGTGATACGCGATTTATGCGGGTTTCAGATTTTCGTTTACGCCGCTAGCGACCGTACTTTTCGGGCATGAGCACCTCGAGTAAATGAATGAGTAGGCGGTTCGAATATACGGACTCGTATAGAACTCTCCCGTTGATTCGAACTGCTCGGCCTTTGTAAAGAGTCGGCCTACGCATTCCGTGCACCGCCCGTTCCACGGCTTCATCTTGAAGCATCGTACCCGCCCACTGTCGGGCGGCTTTGAACCTGGCGGGATAAGTCGGGTCGTTCCGCATCCAGACATAGTGTGACGAGCGATGAACCTGCGCGGCACGCGACGCAGATAAGATTCTGCCGCACGCCGCAAAGGCCGCGAGGAACTTCGTTTGGCGCAGAATTCTGTGCGCGTTCGGAGTCGACTGCGGCGCTCCGGCCTTGCTGTAACTGAGGGATACGTATGCTTCTGTTGGCTTTATGCCGGAAGCGACGAGTTGAGAAAATTTCTCATGCCGCGGGTTGCGCAAAACTGGCATCGTGGTAAGCTCTTCACTTTGATCATGGGGCACTCCGCCCTATCAGTCAAGACATCTGGCTCGGCGACAAGCGGCTAGCAGCCTTTTTGGCGACGGCGGCGGTACGCCTTTTGCCGGCAGGCGTTGCTGCAGTACGCAATGTCGCCGCGCAGATTCCGCCAGTTGCCCGTGCGGGTGACACGGTTCGCACGAACAAACGGGCCACCGCAGATGATGCAGCTCTCCACCAGGCCCGTCGTTACGGCTAATTTGCCATCGGCAGCCGTAACAGCCTCCCGGAACGTTCGTCTTCGGGTGCGTTCCTTTCGGCCGGGGCTTTCGCGCGAGTCCCGCACGTATTCAGCAACAGCTCTAGTAGCTGCCTCCCGCGCGCAATCCACCGATACGCCTTTCAACATCAGATTGCCGAACGCTCTCTGTTCAAGCGCTTCGATTACTTTGTCATCTAACACGTGCTCGTTCAGGTACTCCAGCTCTCGGCAAAGCATGTCGTGGTAGAGATTGCGCTGGCTCAGAGGCCACGGCTCCGGGAGACTCAGCAACTCACGAAGGATTCGCTTGCGTTCCGGCCCAGCCAATACCATGGCTTTAGATCTGTCCACCTGCATAGTCCTCCCTGGGTTGTCTTGGTCGAATCGCGTTGCGCTCCGCTATCCGTCACTTGCGGGAAGCGCTACGTTCCACTTTTTTTGAGCGGGACTGGCGCCGGACTTTAGTCCGCTCGGCCTCGAACCAGGGCTGAAGCTCGATCGCCTTAATTCTAGAAACCCAGTAGTAGCGTGCCCTGACGACGCGGCCAATTGGGTGTTCCAATTCAACCTCCCGTTCGATGTAGTCCTTGCCTGCCTCGGGAAATAACTGCTCGATCAAAGTCCTCGGCCAGCCGCGTTTTAGTAGTGCACTCGAAGAAAGCGTCTTACGCTCCTTATTCGTTCCCTTGCACGTAGGGAAAGGCTTGGAGGCGCATGGCTTCAGCCGGCGGAGCTTTCTCTCTCGGTGCCTGCGGAAATGGCCCTTGCCATCGCTATCGACGAAATCATGTGCTCTTAGCCGGGTTAGCTGCTTTCTGACCGCTTCTGCGCTCATGCTAGTTTCCTTCGCGATGGTTGCGGCTTTCACCCAGCCGGGGTGTTTGCTAATCGCTTGAAGAACGATATTGCGGGGAGATGATTTGTGTTTGAAACCGCCGGACAGTTTCGCGGCCTCCTCCACTCTGAAAAAGGGCGCCAAAGTGTCCGGCGACTTTGACTCGACCAGTGTGCATAAGTGATTGACTACAGGGTTAGTTAACGTTGTTTCGCTAATTCTGTTTTCCTCTGGGATTATCTGGGAGCCATTACATGTCAACGTGGGTGCTGGTTGTTTGTGGTGAGCAGAAGACCCAGTGACAGAACTTGCAGAGATGTGGATCTCCATTCGTCTTGTCTTAGCGAGTATGTATTGCTCGCCATCGGTAATCTGCTTCTTCGCACGCCCGAAGCTCCAGCGGAGTTGGTGCTTCCTGCAAAAGGTGATGACAATATCAACGACGTCCTGCAGCGTCCAACCGAACTTTTGCCGTAACCAGAGCGCCTCTTCGACAATGCGTTTGGTGTAGAAGGAATTATCGGCAGTATCGCCGTGATTCCAGCCACGTTTCACGTCCCATGTGGCAGTGATGTCAGCTAACTGTTCAGGTGTTCGGTTCCACCCCTCAATGAATTGTTGGATCAGGTCCTCGCCGGCTGAGCGGCCCCAGTCAAGAACGTAGGCTACATTAAAGGCCTCCGGTCGTCCAAGCAGAGTTTCCGCGCGCTTGATTCCAGCGGATCTTCCGGCAATCGCGTCGGGCCAGTGTTCTGCAACAATCTGATCGAGAACATCCTGTCAATGTTCAACTGTCGGAACCAAGGTTTGATAGGGTAGTCCCGTTAGCGTCACCCAGCCAGCGCGATACAAGCTGAGTTCCGTTCCGTCGGCGAAGGACTTGGTCAGATTCTGCTTCTGTGTAGGGATGGTCCCAAAAACGAGTGCACGAAGCCCCTTCAAAGACGGCGAGAACTCTGCGTAGCTTTCTAACGAGCCTATGTAGCTACGGATGTTTTCTGGAATGTTGTAAGGCGTTGCGGCTGGCGATCGCTTGGCATCACCATCCAAGGCGATAAGGCCTGGAATCAAATTGAACTCGGGAAGAGTAGCAGCCTCATGCTGTGATGCGAGCACTAAGCCAACGCCGAACGCTTTGCCGCGGTCCACCAAATCGACGGCATTGTCAAACGTACGCCAGCAGGTCGGGTCGTTGTAGTTTCCCCAACTAGTTCCATCCTGCTTGAGAGGAACTTTCTTGCCTTCGCCCTCGACGTTCCAAGGCAGGAACTGGCGAGACGACTTCAGGACCTGCGGCAGGTTGTTGATGAGGTTATCAACAGTCGGCCGCTCGTATTGGAACATGGGTTGAAAAAGGAAAAGCGCCGCTGCGAACGGCGCCTTCGTGTGTTGTGTCGATCAAACAAAAAAAGCCCGGCGGGAAAGTTCTGCCAGGCCGATTTCAATGAGGCTTCTCTGGTAATCCGCGAGTTAGTCGAGGCGGCTCGCGGCTGCTTTTGCAGCAGGCTTCTCTACTTGCAGTGGGCGAGAGAGCTGACCAATTCTGACCAATGCCGCGCTGCAAGCGTTGCATTCCTTGCACTCTCTGCAACGTGGAGTCAGCAACTTACAGATTCTGTGGGTGCGTCACGGGTTCGAATCCCACCCTCACCGCCAGATTAGAATCAGTTGGTTAGAGAGAAAAACAGTTTCTAGCGTGCAATGGCGTGCAACGTGTTTATGATCGTTGCAAGTCAATATGGCGCTCAAACTTTACCGCAGGCACCGCACTGAATGCGAAGGCGGGCACTCCGAGGACACGCGATCAGGCCAATTCGAGGAGGGGCGCCCAAGCTGAGCCGGTCGGTTCTAGCAAATCCTTGGCGCTGGCGACCGTCCGCAACCCGGCACCGCCGAAGAATCTGCCGTCCGAAGTTGCGCAGCGAATCGCAGCAGTCAAGAATCGCAAGCCTCCCGAGCCATCCCCCATCGGATTCGCTTTCGATCCCGACGAACCGCTTCGGTTAATAGATCCTGGAAAGCAGAAACCAGGCGAGTAAGTCATTCAAGGATGCTTGGGGTCACTGCCCTGGCGAGCTAGCGGCGAAAACTGTTACGTTCGATGGATCGGTCTCGTGAGATGCACGGATTTCCATCGAGCGCAGAACTTCCCGGTCTGAAGCCATCCAGTTTTCAGATTTGGATCAAGGCGATCCCTGATTCAGGATCGAGTTTCTTCTGGAGGTGAATCGGACTCTCGGTCAAAATCAATTCGCATGTGGGACGCACGCGAGCCTCAAGGAGATGTCCTCCATGGGCGGTCCCGTCGGAGCGGCCTACTACCACGTGCGCATGCACCTGCGGTTCTCCCTCCTTGAGTGCGATGTCACCAATGAGCGAAAGCAGTTCCACTTGTTCGTCGAGAACACTGGCTGGCTCGTACTTCTTCGTCTCCCAGTTGAACCAACCCAGCTTCGCGTAAGAAAGAGCGCCGATGGCCTTGAAGCTACTTCCCCCTAAACCTTGTTCCTTTGAGAACTGCTGCAGCACGCGTGCGATCTCGTCACCCGTCTCAAAGATCAGGGCGAACACCTTCGCTGATTCTCGATCTGTTTCCACCGCATGTCGGCTCTTTCCTAAATTCATCTCCGATTTCCTGGTGCTGGGGCTACCCTGAGTGCCCCAACATGTGGCCATTGATGACATGCAAGGGATGTGCCAAAGGCTTCGGTAGACTGCTGGCGACACGCGGACCATTCCGGCCCCTGACAACAGGCCTCGCCGGGATGTCCCCCGACGTGGCAATTAGACCAACCACTTCAACCACGACTGGTATCACAGCCACTGTGCCGACCGGCTGTCGCGGGCAGACGACATAACTCGAGGAGCCGAAACCGCGAGCCAAGAAGCTGTAGACCCCTTAAGGTCAAAAAACTCATGCGACGCGGCCGTTAATTTCCGCAGCGCTCCTGATATTGCGGGCGCTGTTTTTTTTGGCGGAGCACTGCTGGACGTTGCGCTAGCGGCTGTCGCGCAGGGGTGCGGGAGAATGGTCGAGGGCCGCCGCCGATCGCTCCCAAATACTACCAGCACGGCCGCCCCGTGGGGCCGGTTACACAAGAGGCTACGCCGTTTTCGCAGGGCGACCTACGAGCCTTCGGACTACCCGCGCGAGCGTCTCAGCAGCGAACGGTTTCTCGACGAATTCAAAAACAGTATCCGGTTTGGTGCGTCCGGACAATAGAATGATCGGGATTGACGGGAACGATTTTCTTACAGCGTTCGCGAAGCGTAATCCATCGCCGTTCGGCATCTGAAGGTCGGTGACGACGAGATCGATATGTCCACGGGCCGTTTCGACGATCTCCAGAGCAGGGTTCCCACCTTCGGCTTCCAGGGTTTCGAAGGATTCTCGCCGGAGAATTGCCTTGATGTACGCTCGGATCTTCGGTTCGTCATCAACTACAAGAGAAAGCATGGTTCTCCTAATCTTGTCGGTGCTCCCGACAAATTGTATTTAGCAATCACCCCGCCAAGAGCGATTTCTATGATTCCGTGAGGATAGGAGCGCGCTCCCGACATCCCATCGACAGGCCGTGTCAAGAGAAAGTCACCGGGACGAGGCCATAATGTTGGCCTGATGCAAACTATCGGGGTTCACACTGATTGAGAATTGGCCGTTGGCCTGCACTGGTCTTCGGAGAGATTTCGAAAGCAGCCATGGCCGTTCCCAATTGCGAAGGCACCACCACCCCTGAGGTTGTACCGAACAGCAGTTGGTTTCGAATGCGCAACATGCTGCGCCGCACCTGGGGCCAGGTGCGCTGGAAGATAGCGGCGATCATCGCGTTCACGGGGACTTCGGCAATTCTGATTGCGTGTTTGGCGCTCGCTGCTTTGAACGTGGTGGTGCGGCGCGAAAGTGCCAATGTCGTGGAGAAGCAAATTCAGATGTTCGTTCAGGCCAGCCGGTCCGTTGCTCCCGCAATTCTGGATCAGGCCGGAGCCTGCGTGGTATCACCGATGAATTCTGGCGGGCTCAAGCCGCTGCTGGCGTACACGGATGAGGCGTTCCCCCGTGCTCAAACTTCTCTAACAATAGAGGGCACCACAGATGCGCAGGTTTTGCTACCGGGGACGGCCACCCGTGCCGTCAAACATCCGGATTGGATACCGGAAACCGGTTTCGCGGGCCTGGTCGTGGATGGGGGACAGATCGAGATCCGCGATGTCCTGGCGCGACAGCAGAGCGCGTGCAATCTGACAGTGATCTTTAGCCTGCCGCTGGGATCCGATTTAGCCAAGCGGCTGTCTTCGGCGGCTGGTATGGAAGTAACGACTGTGTCGCCCAGGCCGTTCCGTGTGCACTCGCCGAGCCAACAAGTACTCAACACCATACAAAGAGATTTCATTCCTGGCAGATCCCGGTCGGCAGCCGTTGTGCTATCCGTGCGCAACTGGGAAACGGGCGTAACGGAAGATTGGGTAGCATACAGCGTTCGACCCAGCTACTCAAACACGTTCGGAGACGTGGCACGTTTGGGCAGCCAAACGGCGAACTGGGTTTGGCTTCTGGCTGCGCTTTCACTTACGGTGTTGCTTCTGGATGCAGCGGGCGTGTGGATGAGCATCCGCTTCGGCAGCGATATCGCTACCACTGTTGACGATCTCAGTAGCGCGGCGCACCAGATCGCGAGCGGCAACTTTGGTTGGCGGACGCCAGTACGCAGCAAGGGCCAACTGGGGGATCTAAGCTGCAACTTCAATGAGATGGCGATTGCCCTCGAACAGCTTCAAAAGGATGAAGCTGCCAGGCTAAGGTTGGAGAGCGAACTTCAAATTGCGCGAAGCGTTCAGCAATACTTGTACCCGCACGTTGCGCCTGTGTTGCGTGAGGCTACCGTTTCAGGCCGAACCTTGGCGGCGAGAACAATCGGTGGCGATCTGTACGATTTCTTCGATCTTGGCCCGGAACGAATTGGGATCCTGTGTGCGGACGTGAGCGGCAAAGGAATTCCGGCAGCTCTCATGATGGCGAACCTGCAGGCAGTCGCACGGGCGCAGTTCGGCGATAGCATTGACGGCCCGGCTGCGCCGCCCGCCCATTTCGTTGAAATACTTAATCAGCAGCTCGCCGGCCGCTTCGGAGACAATCGCTATGCTACTTTGTTCTGGGCCGAGTACGACACGCAGACCGAGGTGCTGACGTATGTCAACGCGGGCCATCCGTCGCCGATTCTGACTCATTCGACCGGCCCGATCGAAAGGCTGAATTCAGTTGGTGTTCCGATCGGAATGTTCGCGAATGCGCCATATACAGCCACAACGTTGCAGATGCGGCCGGGAAGCCGGCTAGTGATCTTCACGGACGGCCTCACCGACGCCGAGAACGTGGCACGAGAAGAGTTCGGGGACGAGCGTTTGATTGAGTGTTGCAACACTATCGCGGCAGGGATGGATGCAAAAGGAGTGGCCGACAGAGTGATGCAAGCCGTCGCAGAGTGGTCCGTTGGGACGGAGCAGTTCGACGACACGACGGTGGTTGTGCTTGGTGTCGGCGCCGTTCCAGGCGACTCCTAGTGGGTTGTCGGCGAAAGAACTTTAGCATCGAAATCCCAGGCGTTCGCAAGAGTGCGAACGCGGCAAACACTCGTGATGGGGTATC
>PMOK01000047.1:0-48563 GCA_003162425.1 Bryobacterales bacterium
GGTTTGGAGGTTGTTGAGGGGGCGGGGGATTTGGTGCGGGGAGGCGGGTGATCGCTAGCGGCCGTCAGTCGAATCCAGGTCGTCTTTGCGGCTCCGTGAGGGTGAAGTCTCTATACACCCAGACGTGTGCTCGATCATACGCGTCTTTTAATGGTTCTGCGCGTTGCTCCAGCGATGGAAGCTGGTGTCTGCGACCACGTGTGGACAATCGGCGAACTCTTGGGAACTCTCGTGGCTGTGTAAACTTTCTCATGCCCCCTTCGATCCTCCAAGGTTCTTAATTTGCTCTCGAATTTGCTCCAGGGCCTCAAGTACAGTGGTTCCCCTAGAATCAAAGTCGAGGTCATAGCCAACAGCGTGGAGCAGTACTCCTGCCTCGACACGAGAATATTCTCTGAAAATTTCCTCCAACTCCCGGATCTTTGAGCGATCAATAAACCTAGGCGCATCTTTTTAAACAAAGGCACAATTGTCGGTACCTCAACTCGATTGACGCGTATTCCTCGTCCCTATGTGATAATGTACGTTATGGGACCACACTTGGCGTGAATGGAGATTAAATATGGACGATGCATACCGAGACATCTTCGAAACGATGTACACGCGTCGCCCCCCTTTAGAACCTGATGCAGAACGCGAATATCCGTCGTTGTTGATATACCCTCCAGGTCGGGAAGAATCCGTTGTTCGAAGGACGATCGACGAAGTGGACGCGGGACTTTTCGAATCGAGACGGCTGAGGCTGCGGGCCGATGCCAAGTATTTTTTATTACTGAATTTCGTGCAAATGGTTCTTGCTCCTGTGCGACTGCGTGGGAGAAGAGGCAACCCCGAGTTGACATCATCGCTGGTTGATGACATCAACCTGATCGTCAACGAGGCTGCCCGGCAGCAGCAAATTCGCGAGCGAGATGCGGCACGCCAGGGATTGGCTTCCGAACAATACTACTTATCCGGCCATGCGGTGCTGGAGGCCGTCGCGAACAATTGGGGAAACTTGAAACTGAACTCTTTTCGGATTTGGGGAGAAGATTAAACGCAGGCGTAAAGAGGTGCGTTCATGGCGGGAACGGAAGATCAGAGAGCTGGGGCAAACATATATGCATCCCTGAGCAGTTATGTGATTACCGCGTCGTTGGGTGTTATAGCAGCGCAAGCGGCTCTTGCAACGTTTGTGCTCGACAAGAGAGAGCATCTGACTTGGTTCTATGTTTGGATGATTTCGGGAATTGTTGCCAGCGTCGTAAGTATCGTATTGGGAGGCAAGGGCGTCGCCAAAATAGCCTCGGGCGGGTTTAGTGGATCGTGGACGCTTAAGCCGAAAGGAGAGTTTTTCAATTTCCAGGCCTTGTTCTGCCTGATCGGTATGGGACTGCTTCTGGTTTCGCTTTTCAGCGGGACGCCGAAGCCGGAGGATTCCGGAACCTCACAGCAGATTCAACGGCTCAGCGACTCCGTACAAAAATTGCAACGGGAAGTTGACAGCCTTCGCGCCCAAAATGCTCAGTTGAGCGAAGAGCTCAAATCGTCGAAGTACCTACAGGCAGGTTCACCCAAGGCAAAAAAGTCCAGATGAGTGGAACGCTGCCTGCGTCTGCCGTTCAATGTGTCGCAGAACTTGACCGATTTCTGCCGAGACACAGATCCGTGCAGTAATCTTTTAAGGAATCGCAACCATTTTCATGCTGGCGGATTGCATCCCATAAAAGAGGTTATGGGTGGTAATCTGAGTGACCGGCCAACGGCGACTCCGCAAGCCCTGCGGCGCTCTCTTGAAGGTGCGGGCTTGCTCCGTCTTAGGCGAGAGAATTCGCACTTTCAAGGAAAATGCCTGTGATTTGTTCATGGCAGACGAACTGGAAGCGAGCTATAGTCGCTCCTGATGGCAAGCGGCAGGGCGGCGATTTGAACGCGATGTTGCAACAATGGTACATCTGGTTGACTCAGAGCCGCGAAACATGGGGCAAGCATGACGGTCCTGCAAGAAATCCTTGAATGGTCCCAAGAACGCCCGATTTGGCAGCGTGACGCATTGCGTCGTCTTGTCCTCAACGGTGAACTCGTCGACGAAGATATTCTCGCTCTGTCTGAAATTTGCAAGAGCGGGCACGGTCTTGCCGAACACCAGGAGAGCATCCCGCTGTCCAAAGAGCATGTGCCGGACAAAGCCGCGGGTGCACCCGTATCGCTGATTTCGATTTTTCACCACAGGGGCGTCAATGCGCTGGCAGAGGACCAGACGCTAAAATTCGGCCGCGGCCTCACCGTCGTCTATGGCGATAACGGCGCGGGCAAGACAGGCTACATCCGCATTCTCAAAAGCTCGTGCCGTGCTCGCGGACAGGAGAAGATTCTTGGCAACCTCGTGTCCGGCACAACGCCGCTTGCACCCGTTGTCGCCATCAAGTACAAGGTCGGCGCGGAACCCGATCCGCGCGAATGGGCCGGAGGTAGTGAAGACGAATTTGTCTCGCGTGTGAGCGTGTTCGACACACAGTGCGCTGCCGTCTATCTCACAGAGAAGACGGACGTTGCGTTCCGCCCGTTTGGGCTAGACCTCTTTGACAAGCTCGTGAAGGCATGCAAGGCTGTTCGCGCGAAGCTTGAATCCGAACAGCGCGCGCTCGGCACGAATGCACTGGCCGCCGTGCAGGCTACGATCCCGGAAAACACCGCCGTTGCCAAGTTCCTTGCGAACTTGAGTTCGCTGACCAAGCCGGACGCCGTTCGGGCACTCGCACAACTTTCAGCGGACGAGGAGGTCCGGCTTGCACTTCTCGAAAAGTCGCTGCTGGATTTACAGACCAACGAGCCTGAGAAACTAATCCGCCAACTCACTGTACGCGCGGGGCGTGTGCAGTCGCTGGCCCGTCATCTGAAGGACGTGGAAGCGGCGCTGTCTGATGAGGCGCTCAAGGCCGTCCTCGATGCCCGAGCTGAAGCCCGCAGCAAGAGCGAGGAAGCCAGGCGGCTGCGCGGGGCTACGTTCCCGCAGGGACTCTTGCAAGGAACTGGGACCGATTCATGGGCGGCGCTCTGGGAAGCCGCGCGCCGCTTCTCGCAGGAGCAGGCGTATCCGGACAAGCCATTCCCTGTTGTGGAAGAAGGGGCGGAGTGCGTTCTTTGCCAGCAGAATCTCGATCACGCAGCGACCCAGAGGCTTAGGCAGTTCGAAGACTTTGTGGCTTCGACCGTGGAGCGGGAATTGCGGCTAATCAGGGACAACTTCACGCAGCGGAGCAAGGCGTTCACCGATCTCAAGACGAGGACCGAAGCCGCTGAAGAAGCCCTCAAGGAAATCCGCATCGAGCACGAGGCGGAAGCCGATGCTATTAGCGCGGCCCTGGGGTCAAACGAGAAGCGTCGTGCTGCTGTGGTTTTGGCCCTTACCAAGGACAGGGACCTCACCGCCGATTGTCCCACCCTTTTATCCGTTGCTTCGGAGGCCGAAGCGCTTTCCGCGCAGATCGACGAGCGGATAAGGACGCTGCGTACCAGCGCGAACGACGAGACGAGCAAGCGCATGACAGCCAATGCACAGGAGTTGCGCGCCCGCAAGTTGCTCGCAAAGCACCAGCAGACTGTCTTGGACGACATCGAGCGCCGGAAGAAATACGCCGCTTATGGCCTGTGCCTTGACGATACGAGGACGCAGGCAATCACAACCAAGAGTACGGCCGTTACAAAGACGGCGGTTTCCCAGAAACTCAAGAAAAGCTTTCAGGACGAACTGGTTCGCCTTTCATTCCGGCACGTTGAAGTGGAACTGAAAGAGCTTGGCGGCGCGGATGGGGTCTTTTATCACAAGCTCGTTCTCACGCGCGCGCCCGGCGTCGATTTGCCGAAAGTGGTGAGCGAAGGCGAGCAGCGCTGCCTTTCCATCGCAGCGTTCTTTGCCGAACTCAGCACGGCTGATGATCCATCCGGCATCGTGTTCGACGATCCCGTCTCCTCGCTGGATTTTCAGTGGCGCAACGGCGTGGCGCAGCGGCTTGTGCAGGAATCGAAGACCCGGCAGGTCATCGTCTTCACGCACGATGTTGTATTTCTGCTGGCGCTTAAACAATACGCCGATGAACTGGGCATCGAATCGCTCGATCAGCATGTCCGTCATCTTTCCAAGGGCGCGGGTGTGTGCGCGGAAGAGTTACCGTGGGTGGCGCTCCCCGTGAAGAAGAAGCTCGGATACCTGAAAACTTGTTGGCAAGCTACAGACAAGCTTTCGCGGGACGGTCATCAGGATGCTTACGAGAAGGAGGCCAAATATCTCTACGGCCTACTGCGCGAAGCGTGGGAACGCGCCCTCGAAGAAGTGCTTCTGGGAGGCGTGATCGAACGCTACAGGCCGGGCATTCAGACGCAACAAATCGCGCAGATCGCCGATATCAGCACGGAAGACTGCAAGGCCGTGGAGACGGCAATGACGAAGTGCTCGACGTGGCTTCCCGGTCACGACAAGGCTGCGGCCGCTCGTGCGCCGGTGCCTACGCCCTCAGAACTCCAGGCCGACATTGATGCCCTTGCGGACTGGGTTACGGCAATACGCAAACGACGAAGCTGAAGAAGATCAAGATGGTAAGGCTAAGGATAAGCGCGAGGCGTTTGAAGAGGCTATGGATGCGCTTGGGTCTGATCTTTCCATTCGTTTGTCGCGCCGTGAGGAGATTCCAGTACCGTCTCGCGCAAAGCGCGGTCATCGCATGGTGCCTGTGCCGCTTTGGCTTGCGCCGAAGCTGGCGCTCTATGTGGCGATGCGGGATCAGAGAGTTAACAATTCGGAGTTGGCTCGGCGGCTGGGTGTTCATGAGCGAGTGGTCCGCAGAATGATGGATCCGCAGCACGCTACTAAGGCGGAGAAAATCCAGGCGGCGCTGGCGGTTTTGGGCAAACAGATGACTGTGGAAGTGCGGGATGCGGCGTAGGAACCTGGGCCTCGTGTGAAAGAATGTTGTCATGAAACGACAGTTCGCTGCTACCGTCTGGCGCGAAGGGAAATGGTTTGTTTCTCAGTGCCTCGAAGTTGATGTGGCAAGCCAGGGTGAGAGTGAAGAAGAGGCGCTCGCCAATTTGAAGGAGGCGCTGGAACTTCATTCTGAGCCGCCGCAAGCCACGCGTCCGGTTGAGGTTGGCGCGGCTTGAGCCGCTGCCGTTCCGCGACGTCAACCTTCAAGCGATGACAAAAATGCGAGCAGCAGGCCGACGTGGGCGTCGGCCGCGGACCAGGGGNNGCAGAGGTTTCAGGAGTTGGCAGAGGTTTCAGGAGTTGGCAGAGGTCGGGGAGCTATCGGGTGTAGACGGTGGTGGTGGGGTTGTAGTTGCGCCAGTCGAACCAGTAGTCTTTGATTACGTAGACTGGGTCCAGGCAGGAGCCTACGGCTTTGCCTTCTGTGGCGCAGCCTTGGAAATTCCATTTGCTGCCGGTGGTCGCGTCCATTAGGAAAAACTGCCCGGTCTCGGAGGTTCGGTAGAAATCTGCGTGGGTGCGGAATACGCGGATGGATTGGTTGTCGGGGCCGACGACTAGGATGATCGGCTCGGGGCCGATGTGATCTTTTACTAGTTTTTCGCGGAGGACCGTTTCGTAGGGGAAGGCGCGGGAGGCGCCGAAGGCTTGGATGCCTAACATTATGTCGCGCTGGGCTACACCAGGCTGGGGGAAGCTTAGGACCACACGGGCCTTTTTCATTTTCACGTCCCAGTCTTTTGGTGAATATTGAGATGCGTATGTCGGGACATCTTTCAGGATGGTTCCGTTTGGTTGCTCGGTTTTCCAGAGGGCGAAGGTTAGTTCGTCGGAGGGGATCAGCTTCAGGACACGTCCAGCTAGGGGTCCGGAAACGGCCACGCCATTGATCTGTTGCCAGTAGGTTCCGGTTTCCTCGTCACGCATGAGGAAGTTCTGATTGTTGATCCCTGAGAGATGGAAGGTGAGCTTCAGCCCGTCTATCTCACGCCCTAACACCAGACCGGTGTGACAGAGCGTTCAATAGGTGGCCACGATGGGGACGCCGCCGACAACGTCGTTCACGATGTGATGGTAGGAGACTATGCGGATGGGGTAGGCGCGGGCTTCTCCGGCGATGTGGACGGCCATTACCATTTCCGCGCCGTCCAGTTTTGTATCGGTAGCGGAGACAAAGTTGGGGCGGCCCATGGGATGGAACATGATTTCGTAGACGTTGACGCGCGCGAGTCCGGTGAAAAGGATGACTAACGCGACGGCGAACATGACGGCGAGCTTGCGCAGCATTTTGGGTTCAGCGCGCCAGTATAAGAAGCCGGCTAGGAGAGCGCTGACGGCGCAGACCATTTCCACTCCCGGGCGGAAGCGGAGAATCTGGAGAGCTAGCGCTAGTTCGCGGGGCCCTTGGTGACGAAATGGGCGGATTACGTAGAGGGGATAAGCGAGGAACAAGAACGCAATCGCGAGGATGGCCGCGATTGCGAGCAGATAGTTTCGCTTTTGCACGCTATTTGCTGGCGGCGTCGGCGATTTTTTCGATTACCAGGGCGTTGGAGCCGCCGCGCGTGTACAACTTTCCGGTTATGGTGACGCGTTTGCCGGCGAATGGAAGAAGCCGTTGGTTCTGGCCTTCGGCTGGAACTTGATCCGAGATGGGCCAGTAAATGGAGCCGTCATCTTGAAGAATGACGAGTTGGGAACCTTTGCGGGCGCAGGCCAGAGCGCAATCACGGCTGATGGGTTTGGTGAGTCCCTTGGTGAAGGCGCAAGCGGAATCGAGGACCCAGCCGGTTACGGTTTTCTCGTCGGCGGTGGCGAGGGAAGCGGTCAGGGCGAGGATAGCGAAGAGTGATTTCATAAAAGACCTCCGGGTTTCTAGGCAGTGTAGCGGAGGAGGGTTGTGTGGGCAATAGTGGGAATGTATTAGGAAAGGCACCAGCTCCCTTACGGTCGCGGTTCGGTAACGCCGGTGAAAGCGGCGGTTAGTTTTTGGTGGGTTACTGAGAGTTCTTCGGGTAAGACGCGGGTTTCCGAGACTGTGGTGATGAAGCTGGTGTCGCCGGACCAACGCGGGAGCACATGCAGATGGATGTGATCCGCGATTCCCGCGCCGGCGCTTTCGCCCAGGTTCATGCCTAAGTTGAAGCCGGTGGGTTTGTAAATGGCGGCCAGGTGACGCTGGGCTTGTTGGGCCAATAAAATCATTTCCTGAAGCGTTTCTGAAGAAGCGGCGTCGAGCGTGGAGACGTGTTCATAGGGGACGACCATGAGATGGCCGGTGGTGTATGGATACAGGTTCAGAAGGACGAAGTTGAGCTTGCCGCGATAAACGACGAAGTTCTCCGGGCGGCAAAAGACGCATCCGGTTTCGGGAATTTGCTTTTGAACGTACTGATAGCGCCAGGGACTCCAAAGGTAGTCCATACCTCTATCGCTATTGAGTTGCGGGCGGTTCGACGCCAGGCGAAGGCGGCGCAGCGCCGGGTTCTCCGGCGGAGGTATTCACCAGATCCTTCAATTCTTTACTGGGCTTGAAATAAGGTATGCGCTTGGACGGCACTTCGACGCGAGTACCGGTCTTGGGATTGCGTCCGACGCGCGGCTGCCGCTGCCGGGTGCGGAAGCTGCCAAATCCACGGATTTCGATCTTGTCGCCCCCACGCAGGGAACGAACGATGCTGTCGAAGATTGCTTCTACGATCACCTCGGAATCCTTGCGGGTCATTTCCACGACCCGGGAGACTTCCTCGATCAACTCGGCCTTCGTCATTTGTGCTTTATCTCCCTTGTGAGGCGGGTTTTACCGGCCTTCTCCCTTAACTCTGGTATTCATAACTTCTTCGATAGTCATGGTGGCTGCCGTGGCGTGGCGCTGGTAATCGTCCAGCCTGGTTTTTTCCTCATCATCGGACAGCGCCCGAATGCTGAGGCCGATTTTCTTTTCGCCCTCGTTCAGTTTCACGACTTTGAAATCCATCTCTTCGCCGATTGGCAAGGGCGATTCCTCATGCCGCCGGTCGGAGGAGGCTGGGATTTCGGAGCGGTGGCAGAGGCCTTCGACGCCGGGAGCCAACTCCACGAAAACTCCAAAATTGCAGGCGCGGCAGACGCGGCCGCGTACGACATCTCCCACCTGGTGGGCGCGGAAGAACGATTCCCAGGCGTCGGGGTGAAGCTGTTTCACTCCGAGCGAAAGGCGGCGGTTGGGGGCGTCGATGTTCAGAATGACGGCCTGCACCAACTGGCCTTTCTTCACCACTTCGGAGGGATGTTTGATGCGTTTGGTCCAAGACAGATCTGAAATATGCACCAAGCCGTCGATGCCTTCTTCGATTTCAACGAAAGCGCCGAAGTCGGTGAGCTTGCGGACACGGCCTTCGACGACGGAGCCGATAGCATAACGATCCGCTACGGTGGTCCAGGGATCGGCTTCGAGCTGTTTGATGCCGAGCGAGACGCGGCGCTCGCGGGGTTTGACTTCGAGCACGACGGTCTCCACCTGGTCGCCCACCTTGACCACTTTGCTGGGATGCTTCATGCGGCGGCTCCAGGTCATTTCGGAGATGTGGATGAGGCCTTCGACGCCGGGTTCGAGTTCGACGAAGGCGCCGTAATCGGTAACGCTGACGACACGGCCGATGACACGCGAGGAACGGGGGTAGCGTTGGTCGATGCTTTCCCAGGGGTCGGGAACGAGCTGCTTCAACCCGAGCGAGATGCGTTCCTTTTCCTTGTCGAACTTGAGGATCTTGACGGTGATTTCGTCGCCGGCGTTGACCATTTCGGAAGGATGGTTGACGCGGCCATAGGACATGTCGCTGACATGCAGAAGGCCATCGATGCCGCCCAGATCGATAAAGGCGCCGTATTCGGTGAGGTTTTTGACAATTCCAGTTACGACGCCACCCTCTTCGAGAACCTGGAGTGCGGCGCTTTTCCGAACGAGCTGTTCTTCCTCGACCGCCATTTTTCGCGACACGACGACATTGCCGCGGCGGCGGTTGAGTTTGACGATCTTGACCGGGATATCTTGCCCGAGGAAAGAATCCAGATTGTGAATGGGGCGGACATCGATTTGGGAACCGGGCATGAAGGCTGGGACGCCGACATCCACGGAGAGGCCACCTTTGATGCGGCCCGTGACGCGGCCGGAGACCACCAGAGCATCGCGATGGGCTTTTTCGAGATTATCCCAGCAGCGGATGCGGCTGGCTTTTTCGTGCGACAGCAGAATGTAACCTTCTGGTTGCACGCCCTGGCGGTCGACCATCACGTCGATCAAATCGCCGGATTGGATTTGGACGCTGCCGTCGGGCTGGCGGAATTGTTCGATGGGAACGAGGCCCTCTGACTTGTATCCGAAGTCGATGATGACGTCAGTATCGTGAAGTTTTACAACGCGGCCCTGGAGCAATTCGCCTTCATGAGGCGGCGCGAAATGGCCATAGTCTTCGATGAGCTGCTCGTAGTCCGCTTCTTCGGCGGACACGTGTAGTTCCAAGTTGGGCTCATCAGCTCTGCTGGCCATTGCCATAACTCCCGCGTTCATGCTAACTGCGACGGCATGGAAGGGATACAAATCGTTGATACGTCAGTACTTCAGAACTATAGCCGAGCCGCGAGCGGAAGTCAACCGCGCCAATTCGCTGGATTTGGGTTGCGGGGGGGATGGAATGGCCCTTCATTCGCGTCCACAGATGTCCGGGGTGCGGCACATTCCGCCTGGACAGGCAGGCATTCCTGCGTTTTTCGGTTTCCCATTGGAGTGGGCCGAGAAGGTGGAAAGCGCGGTGGCGAGGTGCGATTGGCCGCAACCGGGGCAGGCAATCGCATCGCCATTATGACGGACCAGCTTCTCGAATTTGGTTCCACAATCTTCACAAACGTATTCAAAGATAGGCATTTTTAGGACTTCGACCCCCTCTTGCGGCGTCTGTTTGATTTTAGCGCAGAGGAGGGTGGTGGTGGGTGGGCTGAAAAGCGTCTGTCCCCTTGCTGACGCGCGGGGCTACGATCCGCGGCGTGCAGCAACGAATGGCTGCTCCACAGGGTCAAAGGGTGCGCAGGTATTCGCGGATCTGGTCGCGCACCTTGCGGAAGAGCGCCAGGCGTTCCTCTTCGGCGCCTTGGAAGGCGGCGGGGTCTTCGAAGGAGTGATGAAGCGAGACGGTTCCGGGAAAGAACGGGCAGTTGTCTTTGGCGTTATCGCAAACTGTGAGGACGTAATCGAACTGTTCGCCTTGAAACTCGTTCACGTGCTTGGAACGATGGGTGGAAATGTCGATGCCCAGCTCGCGCATGACGGCGATTGCTTCGGGGCGAACATGGCTTGGGTTGGTTCCGGCGCTGAAGACTTCGAAGCGATGGCCCGCGTCGTGGCGTAGCAGGCCTTCGGCCATTTGGCTTCGGGCTGAATTTCCGGTGCAGAGAATGAGGACTCGTTTCTTATGCATCGTTAGATTGTCCTCTCGGCAGGGAACCAGTGCCGGGTGCGGTTGCAGGCGGCGCAAACCGAGAGCATGACGGGCACTTCCACCAGGACGCCTACGACTGTTGCCAAGGCGGCGCCGGATTCGGGGCCGAACAGCGCAATGGCGGTGGCGACGGCCAACTCAAAGAAATTCGACGCGCCGATAAGGGCGCCCGGAGCGGCCACGGAATGCTCAACCTTGAGCCATTTCATCAGGCCGTAAGCGAGGCCGGCGTTGAGGTAAACCTGCAAAGTAATGGGCACCGCAATCAGCAGTACATGGAAAAACCGCCCTGTAATGTTATCCGCCTGAAAGGCAAAAATGAGGACCAACGTGCCGAGCAGCGCCGTAATGGTGACGGGTGCGAATTTCGGCAGCAACACGCCTTCAAACCACGCGCGCCCGTGCCTACCTACAAGTAGGGAGCGCAGGAGCACACCGGCCAGCAGAGGCACGACGATAAACACCAGCACGGAGGTGAGCAGCACGTTAAACGGCACGGTGAGCGACGAGGCGCCATGCACGAGAAACTGCACTATGGGGACGAACAGAACCAGCATGATGAGGTCGTTCACCGATACCTGCACGAGCGTATAGGCGGGATCCCCTTTGGTGAGATGACTCCAGACGAAAACCATTGCCGTACATGGCGCAGCCGCCAGAATGATGCAGCCTGCAATGTACTGATCGGCTTCGGCGGGAGTGATGAAGGCGGCAAAGATGAAGCGGAAGAACGCCCATGCCAGCAGCGCCATCGAGAAAGGCTTCACTACCCAATTGATGAACAGCGTCACGAGCAACCCGGCGGGCCGTCGCCCGACGTTTTTTATCGACGAGAAATCGACTTTCATCATCATGGGCGTAATCATGAGCCAGATGAGGGCGGCGATGGGGGCATTGATCTGGCTTCCGTGGCCAAACTCGATGCCGCGCAGGCTGGCGATGGCGGCAGGCAGGAGCTTCCCCAAGCCGATGCCCGCCGCCATGCAGAGCGCCACCCAAATCGACAGATAGCGCTCGAAGGTGCCGAGCCCGCCGCTTGCTTCAGAAGGATTTATTGTTGTTGCTTGCGCCATTCTTTTCGCTCTTTCCCTAGCCACTTACAGTTGAAGACGCCGGTCCAACGGCGACCGAATGCCAGGCGTTCACACGAGTGTGAACGCGGCACGCAGTAGTGCGTGCGCTATACGGGCGTCTTTTGGCAACTCCCTCACGCGCAGCAGCCCGGCTTGCAGCAGGCGGTTTGGGCGGGTTTTACGGCGCGGATGAAGGCGCTTTTGAATTTGCCATCGATGGCCGGGGCGAGGGCGTCTACGTCGATGCCATTGGCGGTGAGAAACTGGCGGGCGTCTTCAATGGAATATACGCGGGTTGTTTCGATGTCGATGGATTTGAAGCCGGCCGCGTTGAGTTTGGTGATGTATTCAGAATCTTTGAGGGCGCCCGCGATGCAGCCTACCCACAACTCGACATGCCGACGCACTTCGGCGGGAACATCTCCCGTGACGACGACATCGGAGACCGCGAGCCGGCCGCCTGGTTTCAATACGCGGAAGGCCTCGCGCAGTACGCGATCTTTGTCGGCCGAGAGGTTGATCACGCAATTGGAAATGATGACGTCGACGGAATTGTCGGGCAGGGGGATATTCTCGATCTCACCCTTGAGGAATTCGACGTTTTCGACGCCGGCTTTGAGCTGGTTTTGGCGGGCCAGGGCGAGCATTTCGTCGGTCATGTCGAGACCGTAAGCTTTGCCAGAGGGTCCTACGCGGCGGGCGGAGAGCAAGACATCGATGCCGCCGCCGGAGCCGAGATCGAGGACGGTTTCGCCGGGATTCAGTTTGGCAAGGGCGGTGGGGTTGCCGCAGCCGAGAGAGGCTTTGACGGCTTGCTCGGGGAGTCCGGAGGTTTGAGAGGCGTCGTAGAGGTTGGAGGTGATTGGATCGCAGGCATCCAGAGCGGGCGATGCGCCGCAACAAGAGCTACCGCCTGTCGAAACGCGCAGAGCGGCTTGGCCGTATTTTTCTTTTACTACATCTTTGATTTCCATGGTGTCTCCTTGTCCCCTTGCTTACGCGCGGGGCTACTTAAATTGATCCCGGTGTTGCGGGTGCAGCACTCGGCGTAGAGAAAGCCGAGGAGTTCTTCCAAGGCCACGGTGTTGGCGGTGTACCAAAGGAAGGTACTGTCGCGGCGCACGCGGACCAGATCCTCATTTTTGAGTTTCTCGAGGTGATGCGAGAGTGTTGAATTCGGGATGCCGAGCTCATTTTGGATTTCGCCGACCACCAGGCCTTCGGGGTGAGCGGAGAGGAGCAGGCGCATGATGCGGAGGCGGGGCTCGGTTCCCATGGCGGAGAGCATGTCGGCGTAGCGGGCTACGTGTTGGGATTGCTTTCCGGATCTCACTATTTCTATGATAGCAGAAATATGGAAGTGTGCAATAGAAAAGTGTTCACACGAGTGTGAACACGGCACGCAGGAGTGCGTGCGCCACGGGGACGTGCGAAGATGGAACTGAGTGGCAGTGAAAGTTCAGGCCTCGAAAAAAGCCCGAAAGGTGCACTTCCTGATGCGCCCGGTAGGGAAGATCCTCCTTCTTGTCGTAACGCTGGGCGTCACGATTGGTCTGTGTGTCTTTACGTACTATTACGTCAAGTACTCGCGGCTGATCGAGAGCAAGCTAGCCACTGGGCCGTTCACGAATACATCAATGTTGTTTGCGGCGCCGCGGACGGTGGCGGTGGGGGACTGGGCGAGCCCGCAGGAGATCGCCCTCGAGCTGCGTCACAGCGGCTACAACGAATCCCCAAAGAACCGGATGGGCTACTTCACGCTGAAGCCGGAGGAGATTGACATTTATCCAGGGCCGGATTCTTACTTCCGGCGGGATGAGGGCGTGATCAAGTTTCGCGGCAACAAAGTTTCTCAGATCATATCGCTGGCTGATAATACGGATCGTACTGAGTACACGCTGGAGCCGGAGCTGATTTCGAACCTGTTCGATAAGAATCGCGAGAAGAGACGGCTGGTGAAGTACGAAGACATTCCGCCGGTGCTGGTGCACGCGGTGGTATCGGCGGAGGACAAGCGATTCTTTCAGCACTCCGGGTTCGATCCGGTGCGCATCGTAAAGTCGGCGTACGTGGATCTGAAGACGCGTCAAAATGCGCAAGGTGCGTCGACGCTGAGCATGCAACTTGCGGGAATGCTGTTTCTGGACCGGAGCGATCGGACATGGCGGCGCAAAATTCCCGAAGTGCTGATCACGATGCACCTGGAGCAGAAGCTGACCAAGGAACAGATTTTCGAATATTATGCCAACCAGGTGCCGCTCGGGAATCGCGGAAGCTTCGGGATTCGTGGATTCGGCGAAGCGGCTGAGGTTTTTTTCGGGAAGGATGTCACGCGGTTGACCTTGCCGGAGGCGGCCACGCTAGCTGGATTGATCCAGCAGCCGAGCTTCATCAATCCATACCGTTGGCCGGACCGCGCCAAGCAGCGAAGGAATGTAGTGCTGAAGATGATGCGCGAGAACGAGTACATCAGCAACGCGGATTACGAACGTGCGGTGGTTGCTCCGCTGGAGCTGGTGCGGCAAGCTACGCTCGAGGCTAGCGATGCTCCTTTCTTTGTCGACCTGGTGAATGACGCTCTGGTGGAGAAGTTCCCGGACACCAATTTTCAAACCAGTCCGTATCGGGTGTACACGACGCTCGATCAGAACTTGCAGCGCGACGCCGCCGAAGCGGTGCGGATCGGCATGGAGGAGGTCGACCAGCGGATTAAGCACCGGAAGAAGAGAGATCCCAATTATCCGGATCCGCAATGCGCTTTGATTGCATTGGATCCGCTGACCGGTGAAGTGCGTGCGTTGGTGGGAGGGCGCAACTACGGAGCGAGCCAGCTTAACCGGATTCTAGCGAAGCGGCAACCGGGATCGTCGTTCAAGCCGTTTGTCTATGCGGCGGCACTGAACACGGGTCTGATGGGCGGAAATTTGCTGCTGACTCCGGCGACGATGGTAGCGGACGAGCCGACCACATTTTGGTTCGACGGCAAACCATATGAGCCGAGTAACTTCGAGCACAAATTCTACGGGAACGTTTCATTGCGCGATGCGATGGCGCATTCACTGAACGTGGCCACTGTGAAAGTGGCGGAGGAAATCGGGTACGACGCAGTGGTGGATCTGGCGCGCAAGGCTGGATTGAACATGGACATTCAACCCACACCGGCGGTGGCACTGGGCTCTTATGAAGTGACGCCGCTCGAGATTGCGGGCGCTTATACGATTTACGCGAACCATGGGACATACTCGAAGCCGTATTTTCTGAGCAGCATCCTGAGCGACCGGGCGTCGAACGTTTTCGATGCGCAGCCGGAGCATCGCGCGGTGTTGGATCCGCGAGTAGCGTTTCTGATGGACCAGCTTTTGGAAGAAGTGGTGCGAAGCGGCACCGGAGCGGGCATGCACGGGCGCGGCATTAATTTTCCGGTGGCGGGCAAGACGGGCACGTCGGATCACGATGGCTGGTTCGCGGGCTTCACATCCAGGCTGATTTGCGTGGTGTGGGTGGGCTTCGACGATAATCGGCCGCTGAATCTGGAGGGCGCACATTCGGCGTTGCCGGTGTGGGCCGAGTTCATGAAACGGGCGCACGAACACCGGGAATATCGAAATGTGAGCGAATTTGAAGCGCCGGCGGGAGTGGTGAGCGCGCAGATAGATCCGGCGTCGGGGCAGCTTGCAACAGCCGCGTGTCCCAAGGTGCGGACGGAATATTTTATCGAAGGCACGCAGCCGGTTGAGATGTGTCAACTGCACGGCGGAGGCGGAACGCAAGTGGCGAGTTGGGAGACTGCACCGAGCGGACAAGCGGCGCGGGATCGTTCGGCCGGGGCAGGGAATCAGCCGCGGGATCGGGCGGCGCAAGACGCTCCGGCGCAGGGTCAGGAGCAGGCGCCCGCGAATCCTCCCAAGCCCAAAAAGAAGAGCCTACTTGACAGACTTAGGAGTATATTTAAATAGATGCGTGGAGGGTTAGCCTAGAGCGGCACTCGTTGGTGGCGTTGAGGTCTAATGCTTGGCGCAAAGCAGCCGATGATAACGGGGAGGCCGGTTATGGTTTCCAGGCTTAGTTTTCTCTCAGTGAGTTTTGCGATGGCGTGGGTGATGCCCACCGCCTTCGGACAATCGACACCTCAGCAGTCCACACCTCAGCAGGCGGCGCCTCAGCAGGACGGACTAGTGGCCGAGTCGCGGACTGGCCAGCCATCCGCGGTGCAGCCCAAGCCAGCGAATCTGGTGACGCCGGAGTTGCGGGGCGATATTTTCATGGCCAAGAAGATGTACCGGGAGGCTGTGGAAGCGTACAAGGAAGGGGCGCACGATTCGGCGATCGTGCTGAACAAGACGGGCATCGCCTATCACCAAATGCTTCAGCTCGATGTCGCGGAGAAGTATTACCGGCTTTCTGTCAGAGCGAATCCGCACTATGCCGAGGCGATCAACAATTTGGGCACCATCTATTTCTCGCACAAGAGCTATCGCCGGGCGGTGAACGAATACAAGAAAGCGCTGCGGATTAATCCCCAGTCGGCTTCCATTTGGAGCAATCTGGGCTCAGGCTACTTTGAGCGCAAGGATTACACGCACGCGACCGAGTCCTGGCAGAAAGCGCTAGCGCTGGATCCGGAGGTTTTCGAGAATCGCAGCACGCAGGGCGTTCTGATCCAGCAGCAAACGACGGAGGAACGCGCCAAATATCACATATTTCTGGCGCGGACTTATGCCAGGGCCGGCATGGACGATCACGCCCTGATCTACATTCGGAAGGCGCTGGAGGAAGGCTTCAAGGAGAGAAAGAAGCTGACAGACGATCCGGCGTTCGCGCATTTGAAGGAACTCCCCGAGTTCAAGCAGCTCCTGGCCATGGAGCCGCGTGTTTTGTAGGAGAGAGCTCTCACTTAGCACCATTACGATTCTTCTGGTTTTGGCACCGCTGGCCTGCAGCCGCGGGCGTAAGCGCGCCGTGGAGCGGCTGGCGATCGCGCCGTTTGAGAACCTAAGTTCCGATTCCAATCTGAACTGGGCGGGCCGTGCGATAGCGTCCGCGCTGGTATATGACCTTGCGCCATCGCCTGATCTGTATGCTCAGTTGGTGGATTCCAGTTCGGGAGCTTACACGCTTCGGGCATCGGAAATGCTGGAGGGATATTTTTCGGAGAGCAGCGGGCGGTTGGTGATAGTGGCTACGTTGGAGAACCTGGGGAAGACCAAGACGGTAGCGAGCTACGAGCTTAGCGGGCCCGCGTCGGATGGGGTGTTGCCGTTGCTGAACCAACTTTCCAAGCGGCTTAGTCCAGCGGCGCGTCCATTCGGGACCAGGAGCCTGGGGGCTTTTCGCGCTTACGGAAGCGTGCTGGCTGGGGCGGACGCAGAGGCGATGGTGCATGGTTTGGAAGCTGCTACGGCCGCGGATCCGCATTTTGCGATGGCGTATCTGATTTGGGCGCGGTTGCTGGGGGCCGAAGGTCAACGTGAACAGAGCGCGAAGATATTGCAGGTAGCGCGGGCCGCGAATCCGGATGCCATTGATGCGGCGGAGATCGATTATGTTGCGGCATCGGTTAGCGGCGATGTGGAGGGGAGAGCGAAAGCGCTGGAGGCTTTGACGCGTTGGAGTCCCGCCAATGCGAACTGGTTCAGGGAGCTGGCCGGGTTGAAGCTTACTCAGCGGCGATTTCAGGAGGCGGCGCAAAACTTTGAGGCTGCGGCGCGGCTGGCGCCTGAGGACGCGGAACTTTGGAACCAGTTGGGCTACGCGTACGCATTCGAACAGGATCTGGCGAGCGCGAATCGTGCGTTGGAGCACTATGAACAGATGCTCGGGCCGGCGAATTCGAACGCGCTGGATTCTTTAGGAGAGGTGAACTTCTTTCTGGGCGATTTTTCCGAGGCGGCGAAGTATTTTCTGGAAGCGGAGGAGAAAAATGGGGCCCGGCGTGGCGAGGAATTGATGAAGGCTGCGGAGTCGCGGCTGATGGCGGGAGATTTGGGGGGCGCCGATGCACTGTTCCAGAAGTATCTCGCGTTGGCCCAGCGTGGGCAGCGTCAGGCGGCTGGGTTGGAACAGGCGCAATGGGAGTTTCTGACGGGGAGGCGTAAAGCGGGGATAGCGAGGCTGGAACAACTTATTCCATCGCTCGAGGCGGATCAACAGGCACTCGCATATTGCCAGCTCTCGATTTGGAAACTGGAGACCGGAGCGGCTGCAGAGGTTGCGGAACTGGCTCGAAAGGCGGAGGGATTGGCGAGGAGTCCACGGACGCGCAATCTGAGCGCAGTGTGCAAGGCTATCGCTGGAGCGCCCGGGGTCGCGGCTGGCTCTGGGATTGCGAATGCTTATGCGCTGCTGTTCGCGCGGAAGTATGCGGAGGCGGTTGGGCCGCTCGATGCGATGTATCGCGAGACTAATCCGGCTGCGGACGGGCAGATCCGGACGCTGGCGGCATGGGCCGATGTGGGAGCTGGCCGGATCGCGGAGGCGCGCAAGCTGGTGCAGCTTTATCCTCTTCCGCTGTCTTCGGGTGATCCTATTTTCGCGTCGCTAATATTTCCCCGGTTTCTTTATCTGCGGGGAGTGGTTTTGGAGAATGAGGGGAAGAGATCGAAGGCGAAGCAGAGCTATGAGCTTTTTCTCAAGTACGCCGGGGATGTGCCGGATGTGTTTGGGGAAGAGGTTAACGCGAGGCGGGCCGTGGGGGCTGGGGGCTAGCGGTGGCTGGTTGCTGGTGATTGGTTGCTGGTGCGGGCTGGCGAATTGCAGCGACCTTGCGGTTATGCTCCGTTGAAGACGCCGGTCCAACGGCGACCGAATCCCAAGCGTTCACATGAGTGTGAACGCGGCACGCAGGAGTGCGTGCGCTACGGGGTGTCTTCATCACTAGCGTAGGATCGTTAGGGTGTAGCGGCTGGTTTGTGGTCCCAGGGTTTTGGGGATGGGGCTTCGTCGCGGTGCTCCACGCGGTCGTAGAGATGGAGGTCGGAGGTGGTTCCGAGGCCCTGGTTGTAGAGGCTGGGCAGGCCGAGGGCTTCCTTTAGATCTTCCTCGAAGTTGTGCAGCAGTTTGAGCTGGGTGGCTTGGGCGGGGACTTGTTTCGCGGCGGGCGTTCGCCAGAACATCTGGTAGCCGCCATTGACTAGGGCTCCAATTTCATCGCCGATGAGCAAGCCGGCTTTGTTGACGTGCGGGCGCTGGCCGGGGCGCTCCTCTATGATGGCGCCGATTCCGTCGCGGCTGACTTGCGCATGCCCGGAGCTCAAGACGTTGATGGCGAATCCGAATTTCTTGAGGCTCTCGATACGCTCAGCGAAGGACGGCTGGTGCGGCGTTTCTCTGCGGAAGAACATGTCACTTACTATAATGCCAGAGTGCCATTTCTCTTGTCGCTGGATGAAGGAACAACGAGCGCGCGGGCGGCGCTTTACGACGAACAGGGTCGGCGGACGCTGATGGAATCGGTCCCGATAGAGTGCCGCTATCCGCAGCCCGGGTGGGTGGAGCAGGATGCCGAGGAGATCTGGCGATCGCAGCTTGAGGCGGTGCTGCGGGTAGTTGCGCGGGAGAGCGGGGGTGCTCGTTCGATTGCGGCCATTGGAGTGACGAACCAGCGCGAAACCACGATTGTGTGGGATCGCAAGACGGGTAAGGCGGTGGCGCCGGCGATTGTTTGGCAGTGCCGGCGGACGGCTGGATATTGCAACGAGCTTGCGGCGACACCTGCGGCGCGCACGATTACCGAAAAAACGGGGTTGGTGATCGACGCCTATTTTTCCGCGAGCAAGATACGGTGGATTCTCGAGAACGTTCCGGATGCGCGGGCACGTGCGCGGGACGGCGAGCTGCTGTTCGGAAACGTCGACACGTGGCTGATCTGGAGGCTGACCAACGGGGCGGTGCATGTAACTGATTACTCCAACGCATCGCGGACGATGTTGATGGATCTAGCGGCTGGCGAATGGGAGCAGGGGCTGCTGGACACGTTTGGAGTGCCACGGGCGATGCTTCCGGAAATTGTTCCGTCCAGTTTCGTGGTGGGCGTGACGGCGGCGGAGCACTTGGGCGTGGAGATTCCGATTGCAGGAATCGCGGGCGATCAGCAGGCGGCTTTATTTGGGCAGGCGTGTTTCCGGGCAGGGCTTTCTAAAAACACATACGGCACCGGGTGTTTCGCGCTGATGCACACCGGAGGGCGGCGGCCGGTATCGAAGAACAAGTTGTTGGCGACGCGTGCGGCGTCGACTAGTGGTGGGGCGGAGTTCGCGGTGGAAGGGAGCATTTTTATTGCGGGGGCTGCGATCCAATGGCTGCGCGACAAGATGGGAATTATCGCGAGCGCGGCTGAGAGCGGGGAACTGGCGGGTTCAGTGAAGGATACGGGCGGGGTTTATTTTGTGCCGGCGTTCGTTGGGTTGGGTGCGCCGCACTGGGATTCCAATGCGCGTGGGATGCTGACGGGGTTAACGGCAGCGACCGGTCGAGCGGAGATTGCGCGCGCGGCGCTGGAAGGGATCGCGTATCAGACTCGGGAGCTGGTGGAAGCGATGGAAGCGGACAGCGGCGAGACATTGAAGGAGCTTCGGGTGGACGGCGGAGCCGCGGCCAACGATTTTCTGATGCAGTTTCAGGCGGACATTTTGGGAAAGCGGATTGTTCGACCGGCGGATAGCGAGACGACGGCGCTGGGAGCGGCTTATCTGGCGGGATTGGCAGTGGGGTTTTTTAAGGGGCTGGCGGAGGTGGAGCAGTTTTGGAGGGCGGAGAAGATTTATGAGCCGGTGATGGGGGCGGGGCGGAGGGAGGAGTTGTATGAGGGGTGGAGGAGGGCTGTCGCGCGGTGCCGTTTTCAGGCGTAAAGAAATTTGCCACGGATGGACACGGATAAACACGGATAAGACATTAGAGGTGTTTGGATAGGAAGTCGGCGGCGGCTTGGTAGGCTTGGAGCCAACGCTTTTCGGTTAGGAAGCCGTGGATTTCGTCGGGGAAGATTAGTTCGTCGAATTGGACATTTTGCTTGCGCAAGGCTTCCACCAGCATTACGGTTTGGGAAAACGGGACGTTGCGGTCGTCATCGCCGTGAATCAGCAGGACCGGGGAGTGCCAGGTGCTGACTGACGCCATGGGCGAGGATTCGAAAGCGGTGCGAACAGCTTTTTCGTCGGCGGTGCGATCGGGACCTCGGAAAGCGCTCCAGTCGTGGACGCCATGGAAGTCGACGCCTGCTGCGAAAAGATCGGAAGCGCGCGCTAGGCCGAGTGCGGTGAGATAGCCGCCGTAGGAGCCTCCCCAGAGTCCGATGCGTTTGGGATCGACATCCGGGCGAGTTCGGAGATAGAGGCCCGCGCCGAGGACATCGTTAAATTCGCTGGCGCCGGATGCGCCGTAGTTGATGGCTTCGCGGAAATTCAGGCCGTAGCCGATGCCGCTGCGGTAGTTCACTGAGAGTACGACGTAGCCGAGGCTGGCGAGATACTGATTCATGCCGTAGGCGTTGTGATAGTAATCCATGTAATGCCAACCGAGCAGCATCTGCCGGCGGGAGCCTCCGTGGAAGAAGATCATGGCTGGATGCTTTTCGCCAGGCGTGCTGTCGGGGGGTAGAAAGAGCTGGCCGTGGATGCGCATGCCGTCGGCCGCGGAGAGGATGACTTGCTGCGGAACCACGAGAGAAGCGGCCGGGAATTCGGCGGGAATGGAGTCCGGAGCAAGGTCGCGGACCGCGCTATTGGTGGTGATGATAGCTGCTCGGGCTGGATTCTTGGCGTCGGAGTGGAGCATCACGACCGCCTTGCCGTCGCTGGTTTCGGTGGGTGACCACTCGATTCCGTCGCCGCGAGTGATGGGTGTCAAGTTTTCGCCGAGAACCGTGACGCGCCACAGATGACGATGGTCTATATCGTCCTGGTTGGAAGAGAACAGGACGGTCTTGGCGTCGGCAGACATGGAGACGTGCTCGATTTCGAAATCGCCAGAGACGTTTAATGGCGTGGGTGCGTCGCCGTGAGTGGAGATGGAGTAGAGGTGCATCCAACCGGTGCGCTCCCAGGGGAAAACGATGCGGTCGCCCGCGCCCCAGAACAACTGATTGTCGGCGACCATGGCATGGAAGGCGCTGCCGGGGCCGTCGGCTGCGTGCCAAAGTTCGCGGCCATTTCCGGAATCGACATCGGCGAGACGAATGGACCAGGGTTGTGCGGCGGTGCGCTGGGGGCCGAAGAAGATACGGCTGGAATTGGCTGGGAGGCGTATGAACGCTATTTGCTTTCCATCCAAGGACCACGCGGGGTTGGAATCACGGTCGACGCTAGGGTCGAGGTAGAGAAGGGATTTGGAGGCTACGTTATAAACGCCGATGAAGGAGTGATCGGTGCGGGTGGTGACAAAAGCGAGGCGGGCGCCGTCGGGAGACCAACGTAGTTCACCAGCTTGGCCCTTGGTGTGGATGAGTTGCGCGGGCTTGGCGTTTTCTTCAGGACCCACAGACCAGATTTCATCTTTCTTCAGAAATGCGATGAGATCACCTTTCGGCGATACAGCAGGCTGGCTGCCTTCCGCGATTTTACGCGGCGCGCCGCCCGAGACGGGAATGATCCAAATGTCCTGCTCGACGCCTTGCGGGAGGCTGGCCGGATTCGGATTGTCACGAAACGTCTCGAAATCACCGCCGCGGACGTAGATGATGGAACGGCCGTCGGGTGTCCAGGCGATTTGGGCGATCTCCTGGCCGTCGTCATCGTGGTAATCGGTGAGGCGGCGGCCCTTGTAATCCGGCGCCTCGGCTACCCAAATGTTGCGTGCTCCGTTTTGGTCAAGCACCCAGGCCACGGCGCCACTTTTCGGGGCTGCGGTTAGATCGGTGGGGAACGGGGCGCTCATGATTTGTTCCAGGGTGAAGCGTTTGGCGGGAGCCGCGATTACGGTGGAGTACGCGAGCACGAGGGCCAGCGGAATACGGAGGGTCATAGGGTATGTTATACACTGAAACGGCGATTGTCTGGACAAGTCGGAGACTTGTCCTACGTTAGACTATGCTGAGTTACTCGAAGGGTCCGGATGCTCCGCTGCTTCAGACGACGATCGCGGAGGCTTTTCGCGAGACCGCCGAACGGTTACCGGATAATCGCGCGCTGATCTCGCGGCACCAGGATTCGCGCCTCACTTTTGCCGAACTGAGCGCGGAGGTGGAACGGACGGCGCAAGGGTTGGCTGGGCTGGGACTTGGTGCACGGGACCGGATCGGCGTGTGGTCCACGAACTGCGTCGAGTGGGTGGTGTTGAATCTCGCGTGCGCGAGGATTGGCGGGGTGCTGGTGAATGTCAACCCGGCGTATCGCGCCTATGAACTGGCATTTGTTTTGCGGAAATCCGGGATGAAGGCGCTGTTCTTATGGGAGCGGGACTCGCGGTCGGATTACAAGGCGATTTTTCAGGATGCTATAGGTCCAGCGAATCACGCGATTGAGCACGTGGTTTATTTCGGGACGGAATCGTGGGATCGAATGCGGGCGAATGGCGCGGAGATCGCGAGGGTGGATATCGCGGCGGACGACGTCACAAATATCCAATACACATCGGGAACGACGGGATCGCCAAAGGGTGTGTTGCTGACGCATTCGAATCTGCTGAACAATGCTGCGGTGATTGCGGGCGGGATGAAGATCACCGAGCGGGATCGGGTTACAGTGCCGGTGCCTCTTTACCATTGTTTTGGGAGTGTTGCGGGGACGTTGGTGATGGTGGTGAGTGGCGCGACGATGATTCTTCCGGCAGCGACGTTCGATCCATTGGCTACGATGCAGGCAATTCATTATGAACGGGCGACCACGATCTACGGAGTACCGACGATGTTCATCGCGGAGTTGGATCATCCGGAGTTCGGCCGACTCGATTTCAGCTTTCTTCGGACGGGCGTGATGGCGGGCGCGCCGTGTCCAATTGAGGTAATGAAGCGGGTGGTGAGCGAAATGCATTGTCCGGAGATGACCATAATGTACGGGCAGACAGAAAGCTCGCCGGTGATCACAATGTCTTCGGTGGAAGATAGCCTGGAGCGCCGCGTTTCTACTGTCGGCGGTGCGTGTCCGAACACTGAGGTGAAGGTTGTAACACCTGCGGGAGAGACGGCTCCAGTTGGGGAGCAGGGCGAACTGTGCACGCGAGGTTATCTGGTGATGAAAGGCTACGATCAGGAGCCGGAGGCTACCAAGCGCGCGGTTGACGAGGACGGATGGCTGCACACGGGCGACCTGGCGACGATGCGTCCGGATGGATATTTTCGCGTAACAGGGCGTGCGAAGGACCTGATCATTCGTGGCGGCGAGAACATTTATCCGCGCGAGGTGGAGGAGTTTTTGTATACGCACCCCAAGGTGGCCGACGTGCAGGTGATTGGCCTTCCGGATGCGAAGCTGGGTGAAGCGGTAGCGGCCTGGATCCGGGTGAAAGAGCCGTGCACGGAGGATGAGATTCGGGAACATTGCAGAGGCAAGATTGCGCATTTCAAGATCCCCCAGTTTATTCGGTTTGTGGATGTGTTTCCGATGACGGTGACTGGGAAGATTCAGAAGTTCAAGATGCGCGAGGTTGAGATCCGGGAACGGGGGCTGGAGGCTGCGTCGCAGATACAGACGGCGTGAGGCTGAAGCAGAAGGCAGGCGGCAGGAGGCAGGCGCCAGAGAAGCAGATGGTAGGGAAGCGGGTATGAGGCGATTTTTGATTTTGTTTTGTCTTTGTCTGGTTGCGGCGGAGACGCGTGTTTCGGTGGAGGAGCGATTGTGGCAGCATCGCAACTTGGGGAAGGCTTACTATGAAAACGACATTACGCTGGTGCAAGCGGTGGGGGAATTTCAGAAGGCGCTCTTGCTGGCTCCGAACTCGGTGCGGGAGCGGCTGAATTACGGATTGGCGCTGCTTCGGGCTGGGCGGACCAAGGAGGGCGTGGCGGAACTGGAGAAGGTCCAGAAGCAGGACGCTTCGTTGCCGCACACGTGGTTTAATCTTGGAATCGTTTTCCGGAAGGATGGAGACTTCGAGCGCGCAATTACGCAGTTCGAGAAGATGGTGGCTCTAGTGCCGAGCGAACCGGTTTCGCATTACAACCTGGGTGTGCTCTACAAGCAAGTGGGCAAGCTGGATGACGCTGCCAAGCAACTGGAAACCGCGGAAAAGCTGGATCCCGAGATGGAAGCGCCGCACTTTCAGCTTTACAACATCTACCGGCAGGGTGGACGGCGCGAGGATGCGGCGAAGGAGCTGGCGATATTTCAGAGGCTCAAGAAAGAGCACGAGGGTGCGGCGATTCCTCAAAATCCGGAGTGGTGCGCGTATGCGGAGATCTACGATCCCATTGACATAAAGGATGCGCGCCGGCCGGCGGAAGCTGCCCGTCTTTTGTTGCCGGCGACGAGCGAGGGGCAATTGCTGATTGATGTCGACGGGGATGGCAAGGCTGAGTTGCTGGTGTGGAATAAGGATGGGTTGACACTGCTGCGCGGCCGGGAATCAATGAAGAACACGGGGTTGGACGACGTGCGAGGCGTAGTTTCGGCGGCGGCCGGGGATTTCGACAACGATGGTCTGGCGGACCTCTGCATTCTTACAGAGAGCGGGCCACTGTTATATCGGAATGCGAAAGGAAAATTCGAGAAGGTGGACGCGAATCTTCCGTCCGGGCGTTTCGAGAAGGCGGTGTGGCTGGATTACGATCACGACTACGATCTGGACTTGCTGTTACTGGGTGAGAAATCAGTGTTGCTTCGCAACCAGGGCGCGGCGGGTTTCGTGGATCACACCGGTGATTTTCCTTTTGTGGCGGGGCATGCGATAGACGCGGTGTCGTACCGCTGGATGGCGGACAGCAAAGCTTTCGATCTAGTGGTGAGTTACTCGGATCATGCAGCAGTTTTGTATTCGGACAAACTTTCCGGAAGGTACGAAGCAGTTCCGCTGCCTGAGCTGCCGGCGGGTGCAAAGTGGCTGGACGCCGCGGACGTGAATGATGATAGTTGGCTGGACATTGTAAGTTCGGACGGGACGTTGTTGAATCGGCAGGGTAAGTTCGAGCGCGCGGCGACACCAGTAGGGGATGGAAGTGTCGAGGACGATGTTCCTGCGCGCGCCACTAAGTGGATTCGAGTTACGCTCAGTGGCGTTAAGAATTTGAAGCTGGGTTACGATTCGGAAGTTGAAATGAAGGCGGGCGCGTCGTACCAGAAGAAGATTTATCGCGGTGTGCCTGTGCTCTTCGATCTGGGCGGACGGCTGGCGGCGGACACGGTGCGGATCACCTGGCCAAATGGACTGATCCAGAACGATACGAAACAATTGGCCAATCGTTCTTATACCTACAAGGAAGAACAGAAACTTTCCGGATCTTGTCCTATGATCTGGACTTTCGATGGCAAGCAATTCCGATTTATCAGCGATGTGCTGGGGGTTGCACCGTTGGGCGCCATGTCAGGCGACGGCCAGTACTTCCCGGTGGACCACGACGAGTACGTTCAGATTCCAGGCGAGGCTTTGAGTGTTGTTGACGGCAAGTACGAGGTTCGAGTTACTGAGGAATTGAGTGAGGTGTCATATCTCGATCAGATCGAGTTACTGGCGGTAGATCATCCGGCGGGGACGGACATTTTTACGAATGAAAAGTGGAAAGGACCGCCTTATCCGGAGTTTCGTTTATTCGGCGTAAGTCAACGGACTTACCCAAAGCGCGCGTCGGACGGCGAGGGCAGGGATGTCTTGCAGGCGCTGGTGGCGCGCGATCGGAAGTATGTGGATACGTTCCGGCGCGAGCGAAACGGCAAGGCGGAGTTGCACGCGCTGACGCTTGACTTCGGGAATCAGGCAGCGCCGCATAATCGAGGCGTGCTGGTATTGAACGGTTGGGTGGATTGGGCGGATGGGAGTACGTTTCTCGCGGCTGCCCAAGAAAGCAAGGAAGGATTGATTCCGCCCTATCTTCAGGTTAAGGACGCGGCCGGCAATTGGAAGACTGTAATTGAAGACATGGGGATGCCGGACGGCAAGCCGAAGACGATTGCCGTGGATCTTTCGGGTAAGTTCCTGTCGGAATCGCGGGAGATTCGAATCGTGACGAATCTATGCGTGTATTGGGACGAAATATTTCTTGGCAATGATGTTGGGGAGCCGCGGTCGGTGATGACAAGGGTACCCGCATCGTCTGGCGAACTGCGATTCCGCGGATTCTCGGCGATCAGAATCGATCCTGACCGGAAACAGCCCGAGGAGTTTATTTATGCAAACGTGGGAGGAGCTTCGACATGGAATCCCACGCCCGGGTTGTATACACGCTATGGCGACGTGCAGGAGCTGTTGGATGACGTGGACGATCGATTCGCGATTTTGGGTTCTGGGGATGAAGTGCGGCTGCAGTTTCGCGCCGATGCGTTGCCAGGCTTGAAGCCGGGATGGAAAAGAGAATTCATCTTGAAGGTGGACGGTTGGGCGAAGGATCGCGATGCCAATACGGCCTACTCACAGACAGTGGAGCCGCTGCCATTCCATGCGATGAGTGCGTATCCCTATACTCGCGACGAACATTTTCCGAATGATGCGATGCACGAGCGGTATCGGAGGGAATACAACACGCGGTCCGCTTTGCGTCTGATCCGGCCTCTTGTGGATTAGATGACGCCGAAGATTCCTATAGCTGCAATTACCGACGAGTTCTCTCCGGATCTCGATATTGCACTGCAGGCAATGCAAGAGATCGGCATGAGCGGGGTAGAGCTGCGCGTGATATCCGGAAGGAACATCATAGATCTTTCCGATGCGGAGTTGGATCTGGTGGCTGAGCGTGTGGCTGCGGGCGGATTGAAAGTAATCTCGATTGCATCGCCACTGTTCAAGTGTTTGCTGCCGGATTCACCGCCAGTGGACAGCCGGTTTCAGCACGATGTTTTCGCGTCGAAGCACACGTTTGAAGACCAGCCACGGTTGGCAGAGCGTGCGTTCTTCATCGCCAAGAGATTGGGAGCGAAGATAATCCGGGTGTTTTCTTTCTGGCGAGTAATCCAGCCGGAAGCGTGTTTTGAGAGCGTGGTGCGGGAGCTCGGCGAGCTTGCGGAGAAGGCCGCGCGTCACGGTTTGACGATTGGCCTGGAGAACGAGCACGCCTGCAATATTGCTACTGGCGCAGAGACGCGGCAGGTACTGGATTGTTTGAAACATTCCAACTTAGGGGTGGTTTGGGACCCGGCGAATGCCTATGTATCCGGGGAGAACCCATTTCCCGTGGGATATGCAGCGCTGCCGCCGAATCGGATTGTACATGTGCATGCGAAGGATTGCCATATGGAAGGGCATACGCCGGTTTGGGGGCCACTGGGGACGAGGGCGATCGATTGGAAGGGGCAGATCGCGGCCTTGTTGAAGGATGAATACAAGGGCTACTTGAGTTTGGAGACTCATTGGGCGGGGCCGGGGGGCGACAAACTGCAGGCCAGTAAGATTTGCGGGTGGAACTTGAGGGGGCTGGCGAGCGATTAGGAAAACGGACTACTGACATGCAACATGTATCGTTGGCGCCAATTGATTTCGTCACGCGACTGTTCTTGGCGCTCGGGTTGGGAGCGCTGATTGGGTTGGAGCGGCAGGTCCGCAATCACGAGGGCGGGCTGAAGACGAACGCGCTGGTGGCGATGGGGTCAGCGATGTTCGTAATGATGGCGGGGACATTTGGCACGCCGGACCGAATTGTGGGGCAGATACTTCCGGGTATTGGTTTTCTGGGGGCAGGGATGATCATGCGGGATGGAATGCACGTGCGAGGGCTGAATACGGCGGCGACATTGTGGTGCGCGGCGGCGATCGGGACGCTGGTGGGAGCCGGGGAACGAGCTATGCCAGCACTGGCGGCGGTTACGGTGGTGGTAGCGAATGTTGTCTTGCGGGAGTTGGCGGTGTGGATCGATAAGAAACACGCTACAAGCGGAGCAAAAGAAGGAACAACAACCGGGCAGTGATAGCTCGAAAAAGGCGATGACGGCAGATTCGGCGAAATCTACATAGCGTTTTCAGTTATTTGAGAAACGGTCGCGGTTGGACTTAAGAATCGGGCTGATAAGTTTGGTGCAGGAGAGAGTTGTTTTGGGCGCTTCCGAAAGGGGCGCCCGTTTTTTTTGGAGTTGCGATGCCAGCATCGACAAAGGCGGCCCGGTTGAAGACCCGCGACATTCCGCAAAAGCAAAAGCAGGCGGGCGAAACCAAGAGCCGCAAGGAACTGATCACGTCGCTACTTTCCAGGATTGAAGGACAACTCGACTCAGAGAAGACGAAGGTGACGCTAGCGGACTTCATCCGGCTGATCCAATTGCAGCGTGAGTTAGAGCAGGAGGAGCAACCGGCGGAGGTCATTGTTACGTGGAAAGACCTGTCGGAGAGACCAAGTACCGAGAAATAGGATATAGCCCGCTCCCGTCGCAGCGTAAGTTTCACAGTTCGAACGCCAGATTCAAAGGTTTTTCGGGCCCGATCGGATCGGGGAAGAGCCAAGCCCTGTGCCAGGAAGCGATTCGGTTGAGTTACTTGAATCCTGGTAGGCAGGGGCTAATTGGAGCACCGACTTATCCGATGTTGCGGGATGCCACGTTGACGAGTTTCTTGGAAGTTATTAGTGAGAACGGTCTGCCGCACGAGTACAACAAGTCCGAATCGGTGTTGGTGATGAAAGACACGGGTTCGCGAATCTATTTTCGGTCGGTGGACGACTTTGAGAGGCTGCGGGGCACTAACCTGGCGTGGTTCGGGTTAGATGAGTTGACTTACACGGCCGAGGAAGCGTGGCTTCGATTAGAAGGACGATTGAGGGACCCCAAGGCGTCCCGATTGTGCGGATTTGCAGTCTGGACCCCGAAGGGTTTCGACTGGGTGCACCGGCGCTTTATTCGGCATAGGGTGGATGGCTATGAAGTGGTTCTCGCGCAAGCTTTCGAGAACAGGTTCGTCCTGGACAAGATTCCGGATTTTTATGAGCGGCTGAAAAGCAGCTACGATCCGAAGTTTTTCGAACAAGAGGTGCTGGGCGCGTACTTGAACGTTCAGGCCGGAGTGGTTTACAGCGGATTCAACCGGACGCGCAATGTGAAGGCGATGGAAGTTGATCCGCGGTTGCCTTTGTACTGGGCACTGGACTTCAACGTAGATCCAATGAGCTCGATCGTGGCGCAAAAGAACGGAGACGAGGTGCGAGTTCTGGACGAGATTGTATTGAGCAGGGCGAGCACTACCGAAGCATGCCAGGAGTTCCATGACAGATACCCGAATCATCAGTCCGGAATCGTGATTTATGGCGACGCTTCGGGACAGCGGTTACAGACGGCGGGAACCACGGACTATCAGATCATTAAGGAATATTTCCGGCAAACGGCGTATCGGGGCTTGAAGTTCAAGGTCCCGCCGAGTAACCCAAGCGTGCGGGAGCGGGTGGCGCTGGTCAACGCTAAGCTCTTTTCGGCGAGCGAGGAAGTTACTTTATTCACTGACCCGCGTTGTAAGGCTCTGATTATGGATTTCGAAGAGGTGTCGTTCAAGCCTGACAGCGGAGTTATCGACAAAGACAAGGATCCTAAGCGAACACACTTATCGGATGCGTTGGGCTATCTGGTCTGGCAGGAATGCCGGCCGACGGTAGCTTTTGGCGAGCAAGGCAACCGCCTAATTTAGCAGACAGGACGAGATGAACAAGGGTAGCGCCAGTTTCGACATCAATCACGAACATCCGGAATACGCGAGCAAGCGCGCGACGTGGCGGATGTACCGGGACCTGTATGCGGGCGGGGAGCAATTCCAGATGAATGCCGACCGGTATCTGGTCCGGCGTCAGAAGGAACCAGGTGACGTGTACGCGGAGAGATTGAGCCGCAGCTTCTATGAGAACTACATCGGCTCGATTGTCGACTGGTACACGGCCACACTGTTTCGCCGCGAGCCGGTGTTGACTTTTGAAGGACAAAGCGAGCGCGCGAAGAAGTTCTTTTCAGAATTCACCGAGGATTGTGACCTGAAAGGGACCACCGTTGCGGAGTTTTTCAGGAGACAGTTCATTGACGCACTGATTAGTGGGAAGAGCTTTATCCTGATCGATTTTCCGCGGCTCGGCCACCCGGCATGGACACGCGCCGAGGAGGATGAGCGGGGCGCCTCACGAGCGTACTTAGTAAGTTACGCCGCGGATGAATTAATCAACTGGAGTTACGACGAACACGGTCATTACGACTGGGTGGTGCTGCGGACGCAGAGCCTTAAGAAGGCGAAGATTGAAGATCCGGCGTGGATAAAACTAACACGTTGGGTGTATTACGACAAAGAGAACTACCGCATTTATGAGCAAGCAGAGCAGGGTACGGAGCGAAGGGCAATTGAGGTAGTGTCGGAGGGCCGGCACGGGTTGGCGCGGCAGGAACGTGTCCCCATAGTGGAACTTCGGGTATCGGAAGGTCTTTGGTTGCTGAACAAGGCGGGCTCGCTGCAGCTGGAGCACTTCAATAAATCGAACGCTCTGGGATGGGCGCTGACGATGGGATTGTTTGCGATGCCGGTGGTGTATTCGGAACGGGACTGGAACCAGGTGATGGGTGAGTCTTACTACATCCAACTGGGCCCACAGGACCGGTTTGGATGGACGGAGCCGGAAGGCCACGTTTACCAGATTGCGGCGGACAACTTGGCGCGCCTACAGGAGGAGATCTACCGCGTTTGTCATGTTACGCACGCGGGCGGGGCGGTATCGGGAAGTACGGCGCAATCGGGTCTCAGTAAGCAAAGAGACTTCGCGATTACCCAAGAGGTACTGCGTGCTTATGGCGACGCCGTGAAGGAAGCCATGAAGCGCGTGCTACGAGCGATCGAGGCGGCGCGCGAAGACGGACTGAGCGTGGATGTCTCTGGCATGGACGAATTCGATATTGGCGACTTTGGGACGGAGCTATTGGATGCGGAGAGGCTTCTACAGTTAGGAATCAAGTCACCGACATTGCAGAGGCAAGTGTTCAAGAAGCTGGCTTTCCAATTCCTATGTGACGTGAGGCAGGAAGTGAAAGACAGGATCGGAAAAGAAATCGATCAACAGACTTAGAAGCCGGAAGGTAGGGAGGTTTATGGACGAGCCGAAGAAAGATGGCCCGGATTTACGCCCCATTATTCAAGGGGTGATCGAGGAGTTTGTGCGCGCCCAACAAGTAAGGGCGGAGCCTGCATACAAGGCTGAATTGCTGGATGAGCGCAAACGCCGTGAGGACTTAGAGCGGCGAATGAACGACCTAGTTCAGGAGAATCAGCGGAGCCGGCAGATGGCGGAAGAGGCCGAGCGAAGCGTGTCGATTCGCTCAGAGCTGCAGCGGCTTGGCGTCGCCAAAGTCGACTTAGCCTATCGTGCCGTGAAGGACGACATTCAGCGGGGAGAAGACGGGCGGCTGACCGCTAAGGGAGGACAGGGCGAAGTTCCGGTGCGGGAATATCTGGCGCAGTTCGTCCAAGAGAATCCGGAGCTGCTGCCGGCGCGAATCACCGGCGGCTCGGGGATGGGATCGGCGCCGAAGATAACGACAGGTGGGGGCGGGATTGATCTGGATAAGATTCGACCGGGCATGAGCCAGGAAGATTTGGAGAAGGCCCGCCAGGAGATCGCGCGTGTGGCAAGCCAGGCGATGCGAGGTCTTTGATAGGCGCTGGGGGAGCAGTCCGAAAGACGAGCAACTCCGGGCAACTGAATGAACGCAACAAGAAAAGGAAGAAAAGATGCCAGCAATTACATCAGCAAATGTCTCGAGTGCGATTGTCAAATTGGTTGCAGTGGACGCATTACCAGCGCTTGTCGCCAATCTGGTGATGGGTAACTTAGTCAACCGGGATTACGAACCGACGTTGGCGAATTCCGGGGACACGGTAAACGTTCCGATTCCCCCAGTTCTGGTGGCTAACAACATCGCGGAGGGGGGTACGGTTCAGACTCAGAACCCGAGCCTAGGAAACGCACAGATCGTGTTGAATACCCACGCGGAGGCGACCTTTCTGATTCCGGACGTGACGAAAGTGCTCGCGGTACCGGATCTTTTGAAACTGTACATGCAGCCGGCGGTAGTGGCCTTAGCTGAGCGAATCGAGTCCGATCTTTTGGGCCTCTACTCGCAATTCACAGCGAACACCGTGGTAGGCCTGCCGGGGATGGCTATCACTGAGGCGGTGATAGACCAGGCTGAGACCTCGCTGTTCCAGGGCCTGGTGCCGGCCAGCGCCGGGAAGTATCTGATTGTTGATCCCGTGACTTACTCGGCGTTGAGGCAAATTCCACGATTCAGCGAATATTACACGGCTGGCGAAGCCGGACTTCGGGCACTAGTAGATGGCGCAGTCGGCAAGTTGAAGGACTTCTTCATTTTCCGGTCGCAGTTAGTGTCCAAGACTGGCAGCGCTCCAGTAACTACTCACAACATTGCCTTCGCACGGGATGGGATCGGCCTCGTAATCCGCAGATTGCCTCAGCCGTTGCCCGGAACTGGAGCCATCGCCGAATACGCGGAAATGGGGAATTTCGGACTACGTGTGGTGATGAGCTATCAGCCGAACACCCTGGCGCAGCAGTTCACCGTGGACGTGTTGTATGGATGTGCAGTGCTTCGGAATGGTTTCGGCGTGCAAGTGGACAGCTAACCGGCGCACGACAGGAGCCCGATGCAAACCAATGCGCAGGCGAAAGCGCCTGCGCCACCCCAAGGGAGAAACATGGATTTACGACTGTTCTATCAGAAACTGCGGAAGATCGAGCAGGAAATTACCGATCCACATGTGTTGGTGGTCAGTAACGAGACACCCGATGGCGGCCGGGCAGGACAGAAATCCGAGGTACCTAGAGGCATAGCTGCGAAGCTGATCGTGGAAGGTCGGGCGCGTCTCGCCAGCGCCGAAGAGGCCTCAGAGCACCGTGCCACGGTGGAACAGGCACGGCAAGAAGCGGAACAGCGAGCAGCGACACAGAAAATCCAAGTGAACGTTGTATCCGAGGCCGACTTTCGAGCCATCAAGAGTGCCTCTCGGCCGGAGAAGCGCTGAGGGTTTGGGTGAGCCATGGCCTTGTTCACGGATGGACCAATCAACGAAGCGATAGACCTTCAGAATTATGAGAACGGCATTCTCACGGTTGCCAATACTGAGCAGATAGATCTGGCCGGAAAGAGCGCACTGGCACAAGGTGAGATGGCGACGGAGCTAATACTGTTCCTGCGGCGGCGGTATCGTCAGCCGGATTTCCTTTGGACCGTTACTTACGGGCGGACAATCGGAGTTGATGACGTGGTTGTCACCGACCCTCTACGACGATGGCATGCCCTTAAGACTCTGGCCCTGGTCTATCGAGACGCATACAACAATCAACTGAACGATCGATATAAGGGAAAGTGGAACGAGTATGAGCAACTTGCCAAGGCAAGTGGTGAGGCTTACTTTCAGGTCGGGGTTGGATTGGTCTCTGGCCCTATTGCGAGGGCGGCGATTCCGGTGTTGACTACCGTCCCCGGAACTGGGTCCGCAGCCACTTACTATGTGGCTGTTGCATGGGTGAATCAGACAGGGCAATTCGGAAGCGCCAGCGAGGTTGCCCAGCTAACAACATCCACTGGGCAGCAGTTGGTTGTGGCCGCAGTGAATCCGCCGGCGAATGCGACAGGGTGGAATGCGTATGTTGGGGAGGCGCCCGAGGCGACGAGTTTGCAGAATAGCAGCCCGATCGCGATCGGCAACACGTGGACGCTGACGACGGCGCTCCAAGCTGGGGCCCCTCCGAGCAAGGGTCAACAGCCAACGTGGTTTCTGGTAGATCACCGGCTGATTGAAAGGGGCTAGCGTGCTGCAGATCGGTACCTTAAGCACCAATAAACTGATGGGGATTCTTCTGGCGAGCGGAGGTGTTCCCGACACAGTGGCTGCGCTTGCTGCTGAGCAGAGCATCGCCTTGCCGGCGGTTGCGTCGCAGCAGCTCATTGCTCAGAATGTTCCGCCAGAACTAGCGGAGCACAGCACAGTTATTAAGTATCCAATTGTTTGTGTCTATTGCAACAAGATCGCCAACGTACTGCGAGAGAAGTTTCGGACGTTTTCGGGAGACGCGGATATGGTGATCGAGGCACGGATTTCGCAAGATCGTTTGGAAGACATGGGGACACAGACTCAATTGTACGTTGACGCAATTACACAGGTGCTGGACAGCAATCGCGGCGATTGGGGGGACGGTGTCTTCTACGGCGGCAAATATGAGGTCGCGTTTGGCGGCGTGAAGCAGGGTGGGCGTAACTTCATACAGATCGCGAAGGTGTCTTTTGTTTTGGATATCAGTGCAGACTCCGCGGATTGAGAGCCGAACGAGGTTCCTCACCGGCAAGCATGACCGAGCGTTCTAGGGTTAACGAAAGACACATCATATATGTCGTACATTCTATCGAATGACAATCGTTACTACGTTGCGCTGGAGCAGAACTATGGGACTGCGGCGGCAGTGACGGCAGTAAATCGAATTCCGGCGGTGCAGCTGAGTATCAAACAACAGACCGAGAAGATCCAGCGCAAGGATAAGACCGGATCCAGAACCTTTGTGGGAAACCCAAGCGGTCTGCGCCGCAACACCACCTTTGAGCTGAAAAGCTACATGTCGAACTGGGCCAATCAGGCGGCACTCCCGGGCCACGGGCCACTATTTCAAGCGTGTTTGGGCAGCACGGCGGCGCTTTCCGGAGGGGGAACGGTGGCAGGACTGCCGAGCTCGTCGCAGGTGGCGTTCGCGGCCGCGCACGGGTTATCTCCGGGACAAGCAGTAACGAGCGGCGGCGAGATACGCTTTGTTTCCGCGATTGTGGACAACTTTACGGTGCAATTGCAGGCACCCTTTACAACGCCGCCGGCTACCAGTTCCTCCACGGGCCCGACTGTTGTCTATCAGCCGGCCGAGGTGCTCAACAGTGTCACGATCTACGATTACTGGAGTCCCGGAACCGCCGTCCAGCGCATTCTGTCCGGGGCAGCGCTAGACAAGCTGACGGTGAAGGTCAACGGCGATTTTCACGAGTTTGACATCTCTGGACAAGCTCAAGATGTGCTGGATACCGCGAGTTTCACAAGTGGTCAATCAGGACTTACGGCTTTTCCCGCGGAGCCCACGGTGGCACCTCAGAATTATTCGATTATCCCCGGTCACTTAGGGCAAGTGTGGCTGGGGAGCCTGCCGAACCAGTTCTTTACTCTCACGTCTGCCCAGATTACATTCAACAATAATGTCGATCTCCGAGAGCGCGAATTTGGGACGTTATTGCCATCCGCGATTTCACCTGGACTGCGTGAGGTGACTCTCGACTTCAGCCTGTACCAACAGGACAACGCGGCGACGCAGGCACTATACCAAGCAGCGCGGCAGAAATCGCCGATCAGCGTGATGATTCAGCTTGGCCAGCAGCAAGGGCAACTGTTCGGCATATACATGAAGAGTGTAATTCCGGAGGTGCCCGAGTTTAGCGACGCAGAAACGCGGCAGCAGTGGCAATTTCAGAATTGCCGGGCACAAGGGAGCGTGGACGATGAACTTTTTGTCGCGTTCGGGTAGGACAGAGCGTGTGAGCCTGCACGCGAGCGGAGTGCGCGCACGGGACTCTTACGAGAGCGTGGTAATGGTTCGCTCGAAGGCGATGCCGGCAGTAACGTTCGTCATCAATCGCATCTCATTCGGACGCCGAATGGAATTGAGCAGGCGGGCTCGCGAAATCAGCAGGAAGGCAGAGTTCTTGGAAGCCGGGAGTCAGTTACAGGAGAAGATCGAAGGGAGCATTCTGGCTCAAGAGGTTGACGCGATGTATTTATCGTGGGGACTGGTGAGCATCGCCGGCTTAACGATTGATGGCGAAGCCGCCACGGCGGAGAGGCTCCTGGAACGAGGCCCTGACGAATTGACCAAGGAAATCGTGAGCGCCATCAAGGAGCAGTGCGGGCTCAGTGAAGGCGAAAGAAAAAACTGATTGTCGCATTCCATTTCCAGTTTGCCAATCAAGCCGCGTGGAAATGCGACACCTGCCGTAAGAGTGGCTTGGAGAAGAAACGTCGATGTGGATGGCTGGGAGAGCCCGAGTCCGGCGGTCCGGAAGTGGTTTGGGCGCGAGGAAAGATTGCGGCGAGTAGTTGCCCAACTTCATACGTCACGCCTGAAAGCATCGCACTGCTGGAAGAATTCCACGCCTGGAAACTTATTGGAGCAAGTGATATGTACGGGCTGCCGGCACGTGTAGTGGAGGCAATCTTTGTCTTGGAGAACGAACTGAGATTGGAGAAGGACGATGCGTCGAGGTGATTTGAAGAGCCTTTTGCCGTCGAGCATTGTCTCCAGCCGCTCTCCAAGTGAGGTGCTGCAAGAACTGGCTGCGACTTCCGTGGCTGGGGGCAGCGGGACATCTAGCGCAGGTGATTCGAGTGGGTCCCCGGCGGCCGCCTTATCTGGCGCCATGCAGGGATCATTCCAGGATGTCAACGATGGGCTCTCCACCCTCACGAACCAGATCGGGAATCTGACATCGATTCAGCGATCACAGATCACCGCGATGCAAGACAATACGCAGGCGTTGGGGCAGAACACGTCCACAAAAGGGAGCGGAGGTTCAGTTGGAGGAACCTTGGGCGGAATCGCGTCCAGCATTCTCGGATCGGGCTTATCTCCAATTATCAGTGGGCTAATGAGCTTGTTCGGTGGCAGCAGCACAGAAAGCTTGACCGCACCAACGCCTTTTATGCTACCGCCAGCGGTCAATTATCAAGCCGGAATTACGGGAACCGGGCAAGTTACGCCCGTCGACTCCGGGCAAAACGGCCAACCACGAGCTCAGTCAGCGAATTCGGCGCCTCAAGTCACAGTTCAAGTGAATGCGATGGACAGCCAGTCGTTCCTGGACCACAGCGATGACATCGCCAACGCTGTAAAATCCGCGCTACTCAATTCACATTCCCTGAGTGACGTCATCGGGGACTTATAACATGAGTAACTTTCCCACTCTCAAGACGGGCGCCACTGTTCAGTATCCGGCACAAAGAGCGACCGAATTCTCGACGGACGTTGTGCGGTTCATAGACGGATCTGAGCAACGGTATCGGGGCTATCAAGCGCCACTGAAGCGGTGGATTGTCCAGCTTGACTTACTGGATGAAACCGAGTTGCACGTCGTCCGCGAGTTTTTCCGGACCGAGAGCGGTGCGGCAGAAAGTTTTAGCTTCACCGACCCATGGGACGGCACTGTGTATCCGAATTGTAGCCTGGACGGGGACGAGATGGCAGAAGTGTTGAGCAGCGCGGAGCAGGGAAAGACGACGCTGACTGTTACAGAGAACCGAGGCTGAATGCTTTACTATCCGCAGCTCAGCAGTGGTGTCGTATCCCAATATCCGATCAACCGGCGGACGACGTTGCGAACGATTACTAACACTCTTCCTTCCGGAGACAGCATTCGGATGAGCGATCCGGGCTCAGCCGTTGTTGGTTGGCAGCTTCAGTATTCAAATTTAACGGACGCCGAATGGACGTCGTTGGAGCAATTGTTCGAGGCGGCGGAAGGTAAGCTCACCACGTTTACATTTCTTGATCCGATGGACAATCTGCTGAATTGGAGCGAAGACTGGACCAAACCGGTTTGGACAGTCGATCCGTTGTTGCAGGTTTCCACAGCAATAGCGGATCCTCTCGGCGGAACTGGTGCAGTGCAGCTCACCAACACCGCACAAACAACGCAGCGCGTCGTTCAGAGCATCGCCGCTGCGAGCTGGTTCCAATACTGTTACAGCGTCTATCTTCGCGCGAACGCGCCTACGACGGTTCAGATCCTATTCTCCGCAACAGGGCAGGAGTCGCTCACCCAGTTCCCGGTCGCTGCTTCCTGGACCAGAGCCGTAATTGCGGATAGCCTTTCTTTGCAGGAGGACGGCATCAGTTTTGGCTTGCAATTGCCTGCCGGCGTCAGCATCGTGGTGTTCGGAGCCCAGGTCGAGCCTCAACCTGCAGCCGGTTACTACAAGAAGACTACCGATCAGGCCGGTGTCTACCCAAGTACTCGATTCGACTCAGACTCACTTACACAGACTACTAATGCGTCTAACCAGAATTCCTGCGCCATTGGCCTGGTGAGCAATTTGGTTTCGGGCTGATATGCGCAAACGGCCGGCGAAGGCGATCAAAAGGAAGGTAGTGGGGAATGGCGACTATTAGCAGCCTGAAGGAACTAGAAGTCCCGGGTACACCACTATTCTTGTTTGATTGTACGCTCAAGTCGGGCGACGTCGAACGGTGGAGTACTCATAATGTAACCGTGAACGGCAATTCCTATTTAGCGAGAGTCCTGAAGCACAATATCTTCCAAATCCGATCGTCTCCGGATGCAACCACGGATGCGATTTCGAAACTTTCTATTACGCTCGCGAACGCCGACTCGTTTCTGTCACCGATCGAGCAAAACATTGGTTGGAAAGGTGCTCAGCTGACCGTCACTTTTCTGTTCTTCGATCTGATCAACAATGTAGTCGCGTCAGATAGCCAGATCGTATTCCGGGGCATCGCGAATTCACCGGATCAGTCTACGGAATCGAGCTTGCGGCTGAGCTTCACGAACCGCCTGAATCTGCAACGAGTGTATCTACCCGAGATGAGTATTCAGAAGCGTTGCCCGTGGACGTTTCCGACGACCGCCGCGCAGCGCCTGGAGGCAGAGAACGGAGGAGCGCGTGGCGAATTCTCACCATTCTATCGCTGCGGGTATTCGGCGGATCAAACGGGCGGCGTGGGAAATCTCAATAGCGGCGCGCCATACACTACCTGCGATTTCACACGAACACAGTGCCAACAACGGGGAATGTTCTCCAATGATAACGCCAACAATATTACACGCAGATTTGGCGGAATCGAATTCGTGCCTGCTTCGATCATCGTCCGCAGCTACGGAGAGAGAGTATCCCATGTTTCCATCCCCCTTCCGAATCAGGCCCTATATAACGACTACGTACCGCTGATTTATGGAACGGGATGGTACCAGCCGCCGGTGGTTTTCGCCCGGAACGACGGAAACCTGACGCATTTTGAGGTGCTGCTGGGAGCGGGCGTAATCACCGGTGTCGTGACGGTGATTGTGAACAGCGTTGAGATCCCGGCTGGGAGCCCTGGAAAAAACATGACGGCCACGGGTTGGTACAACGTCATCAGTCTGGGCACGAGAAACGGCAACTTCAATTCCGACTTCAGCGACTCTTCTGGAAATCCACTAGGTGATCCCTACGGAAGCATGGCCTTCATGTCGGTCGTAGTGCCGAACAACATTTCGAACGGGGCCGCCCTTCCCAGCATGCAGGTATTGGTGCAAGGTCTGCAGCTAGCGACGTTCGACAGCAACGGGAACTTCGTAGACAATGTCTTTACTAATAATCCCGCGTGGGTTCTGGTGGACGTTCTTTGCCGCAGCGGCTGGCGCCTGGGTGAGTTGGATTTACCCAGCTTCGCGGCGGCGGCGCTGGTTTGTGGCGCGCTGGTTTCCACCGTCGATCTGAACGGCAACGCCACACTAATCCCACGCTACCAATGCAATTTGATACTCACTGGCCGACGTAGCGCGGGAGACGTAGTGCGTGGCATAAGGAACGCCTGCGCACTGTATCTGATTTTCAATTCCACGGGGCTGCTTCAACTAAAAGTGGAAGACACGTTGGCGGCACAGCAGCCGACGCAGCCCGCCAACAGCAACAGTACGGAGACTTTGAACGGCGGTTGGCCGGCATATGAGTTTGGAGACAATGCGTTCTCCGGCATATTGCGAAACGCCAATGGCGGGATTAGTCTAACGGTATCATCGCGCGACGCAGCCGATTCGCCCAATCGGTACACCGTGGAATTTCAGGACCAATTTAATCAATACCAGCAGGACAGCCTCTCGCTGGTGGATGTGAATGACGCACAGCTCTTTGGGCAGGACGTGGTGGTGTCACTGGCGGCCCTGGGATTGCCAAATCTCGATCAAGCCGTAAGAGCCACCGCCCTGCAGTTATACAAGTCGGTGGACGGCAACACCTATGTAAACTTCGACACCAGCGTAAAGGCGGTGGGATTAGCGCCAGGCGACCTGATCACGATCACTTACTCGAAAGAAGGCTTCAACCGTCAACCGTTTCGGATCACTGAAATCTCCCCAAGCCTGAACTATCGGACCGCGACCATCACGGCACAAATTCATAACGACGAGTGGTATGCCGCGGCTGACGCCGGAGTGGCGGGCCTGGGACGACAGCCCAATTTCGATGTTGGAGTGCCGCGCCCACTGATGGGCAGCGTTCTTGACAGCAACGGTAATCCACAGTTCGGAATCACAGCGTCGACGATTGTATCGAGCGACGGAAGTGTCTCCGTACAGCTAACTGTAGCGTTTTCGGTGCCGGCCAAACCCACCGTGGCTAGCGTCGGAATTCCGTTGGTGGGACTCGATCCGCAGATAAGCACAACTGGAGGAACAATAGCCGGCGCCCAGACGCTTTACTACGCGTTTAGTGCGCTGGACGCGAGTGGAGCTGAGAGCGGATTATCGTTCACGGTGGCGGCAGCTATTCCCGCGGCCACAAATACAAATCAGGTGACGCTGATCAGCCTGAGCCTGTCGTCCACCGCGACGGGCTTCAACGTCTATCGTGGAACAAACCCGAGTCAATTATTACGAATAGCGACAAACCAGCCTGTAGCGGTCCAGTTTGTGGATTCGGGCGCTGCAGCTACACTGCAGGGACCGCCTGACTACAATTTCGATCACGCGAACTTCTACTGGCGGTTTGAACTACAACCTCCCGAGCACGCGACTATACAGTCAACGAACACTGTCGGGAACAGCACTCTGAATATGCTCGCTGGCGATTACGACGGAGCGACAGTGCGGATTACAGCAGGAACCGGAGCGGGCCAGGAACGAACGGTGGCGTCCTACACGCCGACCACGATCACAGTCGTAACGAACTGGGATACTGTGCCGGATTCCTCAAGCTTGTTCGCGATCGCCGACTCGACGTGGCAGTTTGGAGCGTCCAGCAGTGCATCGCCGGTTGTGTTCGTGGTTCCCAATCGCGATGGTACGACAATTGAGATATCAGGACGGGCTGCCAATGTCCTCGACGTCGAAAGTGATTTCGAACTATCGCCGCTGACCCGCTGGCAGGTTTCCGGCTCGGCCGGATCCGGACAGGACACTGATGTTCCAGGGCAACCCACGTTCGGGCTTTTCCCAACGGGACAGGGCACGGTTGAGATACAAGCCATCGGTTTTACATCTCTCGACAACACGGCCCATATCAGTGCGGGAACATTGACGCTAGGTTATTGGAATGAATTAAACGGCCTTCCATCTCTCACCGTCAATACGGCCGTCGTGGTGGGTGACACTACCCTCCATTTGTCCAGCGCGGTAACGGCTCAAGTGGGGGACTTGATTCAGATCGAGTCTGAAGTCATGGTAGTCCAGCAGGCGGTTACTAACACGGCCTCGTGCTCGGTGTCGCGCGGTGCATATGGAAGTAGCGCGGCTACGCACGCGACTCAGACTCTGGTGTACCTGCTCGAGAAGTCGACGTACATCATGCCGTTCGCGAATCAGTTCTTTGGGAGCCTGGCCAGCGGCAGCTACGCCTATCCGGTGGCCATTCCCGACGTGCGCGTGGCTACCGCTGAATTGTTTGTCACTAACGATCGCGGAAACAGCAGCGTAGCAAAGGAGTCCTACACCGCGACAACGGACGCAGGAATTCGGACGCTCTCCGGAGGACAATTAACGATCCAAATAGCGGGACCCCTGGCGATCCAGACCGATGCCGCGCCCCTTCTCTTGATGGACACCGCTCATTCAGTAAGAGACATCTACGCCGTGGTTAAGGAGGCGCCCACCGGCACGGCAATTACGATGCAGGTCACTCAGAACGGAACCCACTATTGCCAACTCACGATTCCAGTCAACGCCGTCATCTCGAACGACGTCGATGGATTCGCGCTGGGTCCGTTAGCAGAGAAGGCGCAAATCGGGTTAGATATAACAGCAGTGACCCAGACGTCTGGCACAAGTCCCGGCAGTGATCTCACCGTAACAATTCGGCTATAGGGCACTCATGTCTGAAACCATCGAGAAACTGACTCCCAACCGCGACTTACAGTGCTACTTCCTAGAGCCATCCGCCATAGCCGCGTTGAGTGGAACCAGCGCCACTGGCTACAACGTGTCCGGTACATGGCGCCAGCAATATGACTGGGCGGTTATCGAGTGGAATCGCGATAATGTATTTGAGCATCCGGCATTCCGTTACTTACCCGACGGCGACCTGAGCGCACTAACACTCACTTATAACGAGACTCGACAGAACTGTATTCCTATCGATTCCACTTTGTACCCTACCGTAGACTGGCCCAACCTTCGTGTGTGGGGTGATCCCGGAACAGGAGAGCAGTTATATCGAGTTCCCCTTCTGAACTACGCCACTCCTATCGCCGGAAGCTACACACCCGCCACCGTTCAATTCACGCTCAGCGGAACGGTGACGGCGCTGGATTATGTTGGTATAGTTTTCCTTTCCGAGCACTATCCGTATTTGATGAATGCAGGCGACACCTTAGAGGTGGCTATTCAAAATATCGTGGCGGGGGTTAAGGCCTTTTCGCCGACGATGAAAGCCACTCAGAGCGGAACAACAATCACACTTACTTATGTTGGCGCTGACCAAACTCTAGCGAACAGCACTACCGGCGCTAACGGCAACCTGATTGGTGTGTACACATATGTCTCAAACAGTATGTCTGAACAATGGGATGCCCCATGGAAGCAAATGGCAGGTGGAACTTCACCTTCTCAATGGCAGATTGTATTGCCTTTTGCAACATTGCAGGACCCGACGCTGGGCCAGATCCCGGCGAGCGCCATCCGCAAGATGCGCTGGACCTACTCAGCAGCTCTTCAACCTGGCGCGTTCGTTCGAAGTGAGTTTCAAGTAGTGGTTTCCGACTGGACGGTAAGCGGATCGAGAACGTATTCGGTGGCCGGCCCAGGCAGCCGAAGAATTGAGGATAACTCAATCGCCGTCCAGTATACCGGCACGTGGACCAGCGGCGGTGGCAATTTCTCAGGCGGTACGATTCATTCCACCAGCACTAATTCCGACAGTCTCAGTTGTTCGTACACTTCAGCCCAAACACACAGCCTCTATTTGGGGACGAGACTCGCTGACGCCGGCACATTCATTTCCGTCTCAGTGGACGGGCAAACTCCGATAAGCGTGAACTTGAACGTGCCAACAGAGGATGTCCTGATCCGAAAACTGCTGGGGCAATACGGGCCTGGAAGTCACACCGTCGTCGCAACCCACGTTGGGACTACCGGCACTTATTTCTATTTCGACTTTCTGGAGATAGCGATTCCCAACACAACGCTGCCCACGGAACGGGTGGAAACGAAGCTGTGCTTTGCAACAGATTGGGACACTGAGCATTCCCTCGCGCTCGCTCCCGAGCGCACCGCATGGATGATCAATTCTCTGGGTATGCAGGCTCGCGTGAATCACTATGTAGGCGCGCTATGGTTTTATGAACTGGTCAATCCCGCGAACGTGTACGCATCGGGGACGGTTACGCTTACAGGATCGCCTGATCCGAATCTGATAACTGAGATCATCATTGGCCGCACGGACGAGCCTGCTTCGACCGCAAACACGATCCAACACTTGAATCTCACCGGAGATACCGTGCAAACCCTGGCGCTGGCGTTCGCGTTGGAGTTGAATCGGGGTTACACGGCAATTCGCGCAAGTGCAAGCGGCAATCAACTCACCATTTACTCCCGGTCTCTGGGCACTGACGGCAATTTGATCACGATTGCGACCAGCGCCAACACCACTAACCTTACCATTCAGCTCTCTGCCGCCACGTTTAGCGGCGGAGTCGACGGCACTTGGCTGACCGACTTAGAGGCCATGCCGCGTTTAAATCGCGCTGCTCGCGACTGTCAAAGCTTCTTCCAGGCGGTAAAAGGTTATGGCTTAGATGGCGTGGCGTCCTTCAGCATGGAATTGGGGAACGGCGATACATCGGTTGGTGCAGGTATCGCGCAACGGTATCCCAGCGGCGCAGCCGTGTGGCTGAATACGCCGTCGCTGCAGACCAACTTTTCGCCGACGAGTGCCAATTTCTGGCAGCAAGTCCACTTGGACATGGCCAACGTGCTGGTAGCGGCGGGCATGCAGCCTTACCTGCAATTCGGCGAGGTCCAGTGGTGGTACTTTCCCGATGATGGCTCGGGCATGCCGTTCTACGACGCCTCCACGACCAGCACCTTCCAGGCGCAGTATGGACGTCCGCTTGCCTTGATCGCCAGCAACACGGTCGATCCCTCGACGATCCCTCAGGAAGCGGCATTTTTGCCAGGACTCATCGGAAGCTTCACAAGCCAGATCATCGCGTTCGTACGCTCCAGCATTCCCAACTGCAGGTTCGAGGTGCTCTATCCAATCGACGTAAATGACACGCCGTTGAATCGGGTAATTAACTATCCTGTCTCTGAATGGACCCCAGCTATACTAAACTGTTTGAAAACGGAAAGCTTTGGTTACACTTACGCACGGAACCTGGATTTAAGCGCCACGTCAATAGCCGCTGGAATCCCCCTTGGTTTTCCCCCATCGCAACGAAGTCACTTAGTGGGCATCAGCGACTCGTCAACTTCGTGGTTGAAGGAAGCGAGGATGGCACAAGCGGCCGGCTTTGAGTCGGTAGTGCTGTTTGCGTTAGACCAGTTCTGCCTGATCGGGTACCCCTTGCCATTATCCACAGGCATGCGCCGCAGCGTTCAGCTCGGATAGAAGGGCCGTGCCACTGCGGTACAGTGAGATCTGTCACCCGTGATTGCCGTCCAAAACGTCTCCAAGCTCTATCATCTCTATCGACACCCATTTGATCGGGTGCTGGGCAGCTTTGCGCTCGGCAATAGGCAGAGCGCGGAGTTCTGGGCGCTCCGGAATATCAATTTGCGCGTAGAAAAGGGCGAAGTGTTCGCTATTGTCGGTCCCAATGGCTCCGGCAAGAGTACCTTGCTCCAGATCATCAGTGGAATTTTGCAGCCAACCAGTGGCCGTGTTCTCTGCTCGGGACGCGTCGCGGCGCTGCTGGAGTTGGGCGCCGGTTTTAATCCCGAGTTTAGCGGACGCGATAACGTCTATCTGAACGGAGAGATCATGGGTCTTTCGCGGAAGGAGATGGATCGCGCATTTCCGCGAATCGAAGCGTTCGCTGAGATTGGCAAATTCATCGATCGGCCGGTGAAGGAGTACTCTACCGGCATGTATGTGCGTTTGGCTTTCTCTACCGCGATTCACGTCGATCCTGAAATTCTAGTAGTCGACGAAGCGCTGGCGGTTGGCGATGCGATCTTCGCCAGCCGATGCATCCAGAAATTTGAGGAACTGCGGCAAAGAAAAGTAACCGTGCTGCTTGTCTCGCACGATCTCGGCCTGGTGAAGCGGCTGTCGGACCGTGCCGCGTTCATGCTAGAGGGACGAGTGGTAATGCAAGGCTCGCCGAAGGACGCCGTGAACCAGTATGTCGGTTTTGTCCTGGACCGAGAGCGGGGCGACAAAAAAGACGACAGGCCCACGGCGGAAATCGTCAACAAAAGCAGCTTCCGCCATGGCGACGGTGCAAGTCACATTGTGGATGCGCGAATGCTGAATAAGTTGGAACAGACGTGCCGGGCATTTAAACCCGGCGAGACCGTTGTCATTCGAGTGCGCGCCACTTTTCAGAAAGCCGTATCGAATCCAGTCGTAGGCATTCTAATTCGCAATCGCATTGGAATGGACGTGTTTGGAACTAACACACGCCTGGAGCGCGTCGAGTTGGGGCAATTTGAACCTGGCGAGTCGCTTGAAGTGGATTTCGAGATCGATTGCTTGCTTGCCCGCCAAGAGTATACACTGACCGTTGCGACTCAATACTGGAATGGGCTCAGCCAGGACTGGCTGGATGACGTTCTGGACTTCCGGGTGGTGGATACGAAAGACGTGGCCGGCGTGCTGAACCTGAATACGCGCGTGCGTCATCGGAAGTTTGCCGCGCTACCTGACTCCCAGGGAAGTGGCGTCCGCCCGTCATGATCTACGCGGTGGTGCTGGCTATTGTGGTGGGCACGCTATGCGCCGTTACCATCGTCAAAACTCGGTCGGTGAAGAATCAGGCGGATTTCTTGGTAGCTGGCCGCAAGTTGCCATGGCCCGTTTTGGTATTTACACTGCTGTCTTCCTGGATCGGAGCGGGCAGCCTTTTCGCCGGTGCAGAAAACGCGTACAAGAACGGCTTCGCGGCGCTCTGGCAAGGGGCTGGTGGATGGGCCGGCCTTATCGTCATCGCGCTGATCGCAGGTCGCGCGCGGCGATTCGCGCAATTTACCGTTCCCGATCTTCTCGAGGTCAGATATAACGCTGCTGCGCGCGTGATGGGAACCATCGCAATCGTTATTTCTTACACCGTGATCGCCAGCTATCAGTTCAAGGGCGGCGGCGACATCCTGCATCTCATCTTTCCAGACGCCATCTCGCGGGATCAGGGGATGTGCATCATCGCAGCCTTCGTTATTGTGTTCACCGCAGCCGCCGGCATGGCCTCCATTGCGTACCTCGATCTTGTCATTGGCGCGCTGGTGACCACAATTGTCATTGTTGCCGTTCCGATGGTGCTCGAGAAAGCCGGAGGCTGGCAGCATGTCACCGCAGTCCTTCCCCCCACGCATTTTCAAGTGTTCGGTAACCTGACTGTGCTACAAGCATTTGGATTGATGATTCCCACCATGCTGCTTCTGGTTGGTAATCAGGGGATGTATCAGAAGTTCTTTTCCGCACGGTCAGAACAAGACGCTAAGTTCGCGGTCTACGGATGGATTGTCGGAACTCTGTTGCTGGAGACCCTGCTGGTTACGCTGGCGGTGATCGGCAGCTCGCTATTCCAGACGGACAAGCCGCGCGAGATCATTCCCATCACTGCATTCAAGGGCCTTCCCTCGCTGGTGGGCGCCATTTTGCTGGGTGGAATCTTCGCGAAGGTAATCTCAACCGCCAACAATTATTTGTTCTCACCAGCCACGAATCTCATTCACGACGTTTACGGCCGGTTCGTCAACCCCACTGCTTCCGAACGCCGCAAGCTGGTCATATCCAGAGTGATTGTGGTGTTACTCGGTCTTTTTGCGCTGTTGCAAGCTACCCGGTTCGAATCCATTTTGAAAGCTGCGCTGTACGCTTATACGGTCTATGGGGCAGCGGTGACGCCCGTCGTGATGGCAGTCTTTTTTTGGAAGCGGGCGACCACTGTGGCCGCTATCACATCCATCGCGTTAGGAACAGCAGTAACGGTCGGCTGGAATCTGGCAGGCTTCGATCTGGATGCGGTTTATCCGGCCTTGGGCGCCTCCGTCATCAGCTTGATCGTTATCAGCCTGATGACGTCGCCCCCACCGCCAGAGAAGTGGAAACCATTCTTCGAGACTTAAATATGCAAATAGAGGGAATTCAGAAAGCGCTTCGAGAGGAAAAGCTGGATGGCTGGTTGTTCTTCGACCATCACCACAGAGATCCGCTGGCCTACCGAATTTTGAACTTGGGCTCCGGCCGAATCGCCACCCGTCGCTGGTATTACTTGATTCCCGCGCAAGGCGAGCCAAAAGGATTGGTGCACGCAATTGAATCCGGCGTGCTGGCAGGTTTGCCGGGAGAGATGGAAATATATTCCAGCTGGGCTGCCCAGACCGATGGCCTCAGTACATTGCTCAAAGGCTGCCGCCGGGTCGCGATGCAATACTCGCCCAATTGCGCCATTCCGTACGTCTCGTTGATAGATGGCGGGACATTGGAGTTAGTGCGCGGCACGGGCGTCGAGGTGGTGAGCTCGGCCAACCTAATCCAGCTATTCGAATCGCGCTGGACGGCTGAGCAGTTGGAGATGCATCTGGAAGCCGGCCGTCGTGTGGACCGCGTGCGCGC
>PMOK01000047.1:48581-51269 GCA_003162425.1 Bryobacterales bacterium
CCAATCGTTGGCGTGAACGCCCATATGTCGGATCCGCATTACGAACCGGAAGCAGAAGGCAGCTTTCCCATTCGTAGGAAAGACGCAGTGTTGATAGACCTGTGGGCCAAGCTCGACAAGCCCGGCGCCGTTTTCTACGACATCACATGGACTGGCTATTGCGGTAGCGATCCGCCAGCCGCGCTACAAAACGTGTTCGAGGTTGTGCGCGGTGGGCGCGACCGCGCCATCGAGCGGGTAAAGCATGCGATCAGCCACAACCAGATGATTCACGGATTCGAAGTGGATGACGCCGCCCGCGGCTACATCGATCAGCAAGGTTTTGGCCAGTACTTCGTTCATCGCACCGGCCACTCCATCGGCGAGGAAGTTCATGGTACCAGCGCCAACATGGATAATCTCGAAACTCACGACGACCGCCGGATCATCGCCGGAACCTGTTTCTCCATTGAACCTGGCGTCTATCTTCCGGAGTTCGGAATTCGATCCGAGGTAAACATGTACGTCGGACCGGGCGAAGCCAGAGTCACAGGCGAGATCCAGCAGCAACTCGTTCGCATTGAATAAGACGGTAATCAGTTGGCTTGGAGCCCACGCAGTCGCCGGCGGAGAAAAATCGCAACGCTCGCTCCGGCCGGAAATAGCAAACCAATTGAGGCCGGCTCAGGCGCAGGGTCCATTCCCGGGGTATCGGCGGAAGGAATGTTAACGCTCCCGTCGGAACCGATGTCTGACGAAATGTCGATGGGAGAAGGCAATATGCCATTCCCCCCCAAGCCCCCATCCAAGGCTTCGAGGAGCTGAAAGGTGTCTGGAGGATCACCCACAATCAACTCGTTGGCGAATGGAACTCCGAAGCGGCCATTGAGCGTTCCAATCGAGTTAAAGAAGGCAAATCCACCACCCTTGGTTGGCCCGTTGTCCTTCCATGTAAACGCAAACGGAGTCACCCAATTCGCAAACGGAATGCTGACGTCCGAACCCTTAATACCAGCTCTAAATCCCGCGACCGTATCACTAGCGGAGCCACCCGCCCCGTTGAGTAGCGAAAGGGAAACAGAGTCCAAAAAGCCGCCACAAGCACCTATGCAAGTAAAGGCTGAAAAGGATTTGAGCGGCTGCGGGTTGCCGAACTTTACGAAATTGGGAGCTCCCGTAATGACGCCATTGCGCATAACGGTCCAAATACAGTACCACCGCAGAAGACGGGATCAACGTCCGCGCGAGCCACCTGCGGCACGGCAAACAAAGTCAGAGCGATTGGCACGGCCCACAATGGGATGACGCGCCTGATTGAACCAGCCAGAATATTCATATTGTCCTCCTGAATGCGTTCTTATTACGGCTCTGAGCAGGAATCTGACAGAACGTCGGCAGGGATGAGTTTGGTGGATTCGGGCGTTTCGGTAGACTGGCGGGGTGAGGCGAGACGACTGGAGCAAAATCCTCGGTTGGCCGGGCTACCAGGTTTATCGGGATGAGATAGACCAAAAAGCTAAAACATTAAAGCTGTGGGTACGGCGAAAACGCGGCAACCGACGGTTAATCTGTTCGGGATGCGGGCGAAGGATCACAGACCCGGCCGACATTACCGAGCGTGAGGTCCGGGATCTGCCGTGCTTCCAATACCGCACCACGGTGGTAATCGAACTGTATCGGGTGCGTTGTCCGGACTGTGGTCTGAAGATCGAGAAAGTAGATCAGTTGCCGAGCAAGGCGCCCTTCTCCAAACGCTTCGAAGAGGCCGTGGGCGAGGCCTGCGAGAGTGCATCGGCGCGGCGCGTGGCCAAGCAGTTCGGGCTAGCCGAAAGCACCGTCCGGGCCATTGATCTGCGCTACCTGGAGCGTTGGAATGCGCAACGTGCCAAGCCGGCCCTGCAACAGATGGGGGTGGATGAGATCTATTTGGGAAAGACGACCAAATTCGTCACAGTGGTGAGTAATTTGGAAACCGGCGAGCCGTTGTGGTTCGGCCGGGAACGAAAAAAAGAGACCTTGGACGAGTTCTTCCGGACGCAGTTGAGCCGGCGGCAGCGACAACGGATCGAAGCGGCTTGCGTGGACATGTGGGAGCCCTACAAGGCCAGCATCCAAGAGTGGTCGCCGAACTGCGCCATCGTCTACGACAAGTTCCATATCATGCAGCACGCCAACCAAGCAGTAGATGAAGTGCGGCGTGCGGAGTTCTTTCGCAAGGGTGCCCGGATGCGTGGCGTGGTGAAAGGAAAACGCTGGCTGCTGCTCACACGTTGGGTGCATCTGACGGCGGACAAGCGACAGCAACTCAACCATCTGTTCGCCCTGAATCGAAGGCTCATGAAGGCCTATCTCCTCAAAGAAAGCCTGGAGCGGTTATGGACCTACACCTACGAGGGCGCTATGCGGCGCTATCTCAAGAGTTGGACGTTGCAACTTCGGTGGCAGCGGCTCCCCGCCTTCGAGAAGTTGGCGCACCTGCTGATCGATCACCTGGACGGCATCCTAAACTATTGCCGCGTCAAAGTACGCTTTGGGGTCGTGGAAGCGATCAACGGCAACATCAAGACCCTGCTGAGAAGAGGCCGGGGCTACAAGAATCTACGCTACCTGCTGCTCAAGGCTCAGCGCATGGCTGTCACCAAGACCGAATTCGTGCTTTTTAGGAAAGCCGCATAAAATGGGCCTCTTGTCGAATTCCTGCTCAGAGCC
>PMOK01000295.1 GCA_003162425.1 Bryobacterales bacterium
TTCCGAGTCTTCTGGAAACTGGTTCGGATGATTCCGGTTCTGGTGGCAACGCAGGCCCGATCGGTGTTGTTCTACGGACCCGGCTGGGTAACCGGCGATTGCCTCTGGCCGGTGGTGTGCGTGGTCGAGAAGCTATCGGGAAAAGCGGCCATTCAGCGCTCGCGCGATCTGATGACCGGCTTGCGGTCCGCCGGACGCGCCCTCGCGATTCGTCATTTCGCGCTTGCGGCATTGACGCTTGCCGAGGTGGTCCAGTCCCTTTCTTTCTTCATGCGTGGGGAGATCAAGCAGGCGAATGTCGTCATCACCGGAACCTGGTTCCCGGTTTTCGCGCTCTTTGCGGCGGCTCCCTTGTTTCTCTACGACCGGACCGCCGCGAATGAAAGTGGCCCATTGCTTCAGTTAGACCGCACGCCTGAAGTGAGAACCACCGCGCGAATGTTCTCAGTCAGCTCAACCATCTGGTTAGCCATAGGCGTGCTCTATTTGCTGTATCAGCCGATCAAGCTGTGGCTGTTCCGTGGCCGCTGAACAGGTACCGTGACGTCCCTCAATAGAGTTTCAGGTAGTTCTCGATTTCCCAGGCGCTGACGCTTTGGTGATAGGCGCGCCATTCTTCCGATCGTACGCGCCGGTAGTATTGTGCGTAGTCAATGCCGAGCGCTTCCTGAAGTACTGTGTCCCCGGCGAATTTGTCCAGAGCTTCGCGCAGCGTCGTCGGCAGGAAGCGAATGTTTCGCTTTTTCAACTCGGATTCAGACATCTCATGGAGATTGTCGTGGTTCATGGGACCCGGATCGATTTTGTTTTCGATTCCATCCAAACCGGCCGCCAGCAGCACCGTGCATGCCAAATAAGGATTAGCCGCGCCATCCACAGTACGATTCTCAATCCTTCCTGGACCAGGAATGCGGATCATCTGCGTGCGATTGGCGCGGCCATAGGTCACGTAAACAGGCGCCCAGGTGGCGCCGGATCGCGGCGCTCCCCGAATCAAGCGTTTGTAGCTATTCACCAACGGAGCCGTGATGGCGGTGAGCGCTTCGGCGTGATGTAACACGCCGCCCATGAACCAGCGGCCGATTTGCGAAAGCCCTAACGGATCGCCGGAATCCAGAAAGACGTTCTTGTTCGTAGCCGCGTCGGCCAGGCTCATATGGAAGTGCGCGCCATTGCCGGTCAGATGAGAAAAAGGTTTGGGCATAAACGTCGCCCACAAGCCATTGGCTTCGGCCACCGTTCGCACCATCCACTTGAAGAACGTATGCCGGTCGGCGGTGCGTAGCGCGTCCGAGTATGCCCAATTGATTTCGAACTGACAGTTGGCATCCTCGTGATCGCTGGCATACGGGCCCCAACCCAGCTCCTGCATATGCGCCAGCAGATTGGTCATCATATCCAGGTTGCGATAAAGCGCGCGCATGTCGTAGCAAGGCTTCCCAAGAGTATCCAGCGGATCCCAAGGCTCGTGTTCTCCCGTTGCATTCTTCTTCAGCAACATGAATTCCGGCTCAACGCCGACGTTGAAGATGTAACCCTTCTGGCGCGCCTTCTCAATCTGGCGCGCAAGTATCGTGCGCGGGCAATAGCTCCAGGATTTTCCGTCCACGTGTAGATTGCCAGGCACCCAAGCGACATTCTTCCTCCATGGAAGAATCGCAAGCGATTCGAAGTCCGGAATGCTGACGACGTCAGGATCGTGCGGCCCTTGGCCCAGATCGCCGGCTGCGAATCCAGCGAATCCCGCCCCTTCCGACGCCATTTCTTCCAAATTGGTTGCGGGAACCAGCTTGGCCTTCGGCGCGCCGCTCATTTCTACAAACGAGCAAAAGAAATATTCGATTCCTTTGTCTCGCACCAGCCTTCTTACTTCGTCAATCTTCATGATGGTCCTCTCTTCGCGTTATGAAGAAACTGCCGCGGCTGCCTTTTCTCCCACCAACCGGCCTGCGCGGAAACGCCCGGGCGAAAAAGCCTGAATCAACGCCGGCGTCTTGCCCGTGGCGATCAATTCGGCCGTACATTGCCCTGCGATCGGACCGGCCTTGAATCCGTAAGTGCCCCAGCCAACGTCCATGTAGAAGTTCTCCACCTCTTCCGCGCGTCCGATGATGGGCGCGTAATCCGGCGTCATATCGCATACGCCAGCCCACTGGCGCAGGACGCGAAGGCCGTGCAACTGAGGAAACAGGTCCAGCGTGTGCCCCGCGATCTGTTCCAGCGTTGGAAGCGTGGAACGCATACTGTAGCTTTGGTAAGGATCGATTTCCGCGCCCAGCACCAGTTCTCCCTTGTCGGTCTGGTTGACATACACGTGCAGCGTCGCCGAGACGATGACTTTATCAAGAAACGGCTTCAAAGGTTCGGTAACGCAGGCCTGTAACTGATGGGACACGATGGGCAGCGGTACTCCGGCCATTTTTGAAATGGTGGACGCCCAACCCGCGGTGACGTTGAGCACCGCCCCAGCGGCAACATTGCCGCGCGTGGTTGCGACGCAGAGCGCGCGGCCTTTTTCCACGCGGATGCCCGTCACTTCCGTATAGGGATGAATCTCGATGTCCATGCGATCGCAGGCGCGGGCATAGCCCCACACCACTGCATCGTGACGGATCACGCCGCCCGGCGGGTGATAGAGCGCCGCCATAATCGGGAATCGCGCGCGGCTGCTGATGTCGATCGCAGGCACCATCCGCTTGATCTCATCCGGGAAAATGAGCTTGCTGTCCACGCCGAGCACCTGATTATTTTCCGCGCGCACGCGCAGCCCGATGAGAGAGGAATCCGTATGCGCCAGCGTCAGATGTCCGCACTGGCTGAACAGGACGTTCCATCCCAGCTCTTGAGACATTTGTTCATAAAGCTTCACCGATGCGTCATAGAAGGGAATGCCTTCCGGAGTTCGATAGTTGGATCGCAGGATAGCCGTGTTGCGGCCGCTGTTGCCGCTGCCGAGATAGCCCTTGTCGAGCAGTGCGATTTTCTTCACTCCATGACGCTTGCCAAGGTAGTAAGCAGTGGCAAGCCCGTGAATCCCAGCTCCGATAATGACGACGTCATAGGATGACTGGAGTGAACGCGGCCTCCACATTCTCTCTGTCAAGCTTCCAGCCTCCTCGACGCTTCCAGGCCGAATACTGTGATGTGGAATTCTTCGCCGGCATGCAAAAGAGATTCCCATACCGATTCAGCGTAGTCGCGCGGGATCATCAACAGGAAACCAAGCTCGTGGCGCGTGACCAGGCTTCGCACGTGTGCCACGGAGCCGTATGCCTTCGTCAGATCCAGATTGAGCGACGTAAGCTTGCTCAAAACCGCCCGGGTATTGGGTCCCGCAATCAGGAAACGAGCGTAGGGAGAAAGCGGTTCGTGGAGGTGGCTCAGATCGCAGATGCCAACACTCCCGCGAACCGCCCCAGCCTCCTGCTCGGCGTTCGAATAACGCAACGGTACGTACCAGCCGTTTTCTTCGGCCAGCGTCGCGCCGGCTTTCTCATGCCATCGATGTAATGCCGATCGCTTCATCACATTCTCAGTCGAGCGCCGTCCGGGTCATAGAAAACGCGCTGCGTGACAGTGGCTCGAACGGGCGCGCCGGCCACGCGTATCTCGATCTGGGCTCCTTCGGCGGCAGCCCCGGCCGTAACCCATGCGAGTCCGATGGCTTTCTCGACAGCGGGCGAATACCGCGCACTTGTGACGCGTCCAGCCAGCGCACCATTTACAAGGATCGCGGCGCCGTCCTCGGGAATTTGATTCGCGTTCATCGTGAACCCCACCAGGCTCTGCTGTGCCTGCGCGCTCTCAAGCTTACCGAGAGCGAATTTTCCGATGAAGTCGGCCTTGTCGTGCTTCACCACCCACGCCATGCCGGCTTCGTACGGACTGGTGAGCGCGTCGGTGTCGACGCCAACGATAACGTGGCGCTTCTCCAACCGGAGCAGCCGCTGCGCTTCCACGCCGAACGGGCAAATCCCGAACGGCCGTCCCGCATCCATCAAAGCGCTCCAAAGATGTTCGCCGGATTCCGCGGGGTAATGAATTTCCCACCCGGTTTCGCCAACAAATCCGATGCGCATCAAAAGCGCGGGAACGCCCGCTACTTCCGCATTGCGGCAGGCCATGTAAGGGAATTCAGCGTTGGAAAGACCGCAGCTAGTCAGCGCGCTCAGTACTTCTCGAGCTTTGGGACCCGCGAGATTTACGGCCGCCAATGCCGACGTCAAATTATTTATCTGAACGTCCCAACCCGCGCCTGCCAGCCACCATTCCAGCCACTGCTCCACGAAATCCAGATTGCCGGTGGTGGTGGTGATAAAAAAATCATCTATGGTCCCCGCGCTCACGCTTGGGGCTACACTTCTTGTCCCACCGGGGTCACCCGTATTGTAGCCCCGCGCGTCAGCAAGGGGACGCGAGATAGTTCCGTCATCCAGAATGATCCCGGCTTCATCACACAACACCGCATATCGCACCCGCCCCGGCTTCAAGTCCGAAAACCGGTTGGTGTAAACCTTATCCAGCAACTTGCCGCTGTCGCGACCCTTCAGCGACAATTTGCCAAGCGTGCTGACGTCGATCACTCCCACAGCCTGCCGCACCGCGTGATATTCCCGCAGGATGGATTCCCGTTCCGTCTGAGCGCTCTTGTAATAGCGGGGACGTTTCCAATCGCCCATGTCCATCCACACGGCGCCCAGTTCCTCATGCTGGTAGTGCATGGGCGTGCGGCGAATGGGATGGTGGCGTGCGCCGCCGAGTGCGCCCAACGTGACACCGGGATTCGGAGGACGGGATGTTGTTACGCCGGTTTCTTGAATCGCGCGGCCGGTCTCCCGCGCGCAAATGCCTATCGCCTGAAGCTGGCACATGCGCCCCTGGCACGGACCCATGGTGGTTGTCGTGTAGCGCTTCAGCAGCTCAATGTGATCGAAGCCTTCCGCCACGCTGTCGCAGATGTCTTGGCTGGTGACGTCGTTGCAGAAGCAGACGAATGTTCTTTTGTTGGGCATCGACACGAGTGTCGATGCGGCACGCACGAGTGCGTGCGCTACGTCTCCCACCGCTGTGATGTTGGGCGGAAGCTCAGTTGGTACAAAAGCGCCCGCTTCAGCGCTCCACTCCAATTTGGCGCCGGCTTGTGAGAGCAATCCCGCATCGGGGATGCGATGCCCACACATAACAACTAGATCGCATGCGAAGGCGCCGCGTCTGGTCCGCAATCCAGTGACATGCTTGCTGCCGGTAGCTTCCAGCACGTCACTCGGAGGAACCGTCGCAACCACCGCAATCCCCACATTGCGAAGTTCCGCGGCAATGGCTGAATCCCCGGTTTCATTCGAGATAATCACGGCGCTGGTTCCCGGCTGAATGCCGTGCCGATGGATCAAGCGCCAGACAGCCGTGGATAACATGATGCCGGGCAGATCGTTATTTTTGAACGTCAGCGGAGCCTCATACGCGCCGGTTGCAACTACGATCCGTTTCGCGCGGATGTGGACCAGACGCTCTCGGGCACCCGAATGCGGCTCCGATTGCAGTACGCCGAGCAGATTTCCTTCGTACAGTCCGAAGCAGTAGGAACGGGAAAGAAGAGTGTAGCTAGAGTCGCCCGGCGTAGTACGCGGTTGATCATCCACCACCACCACGCGTTCCCCTTGGGAAGCTGCTTCGCGAGCGGCATTCAATCCGGCCGGACCTGCTCCGATGACGGCTACGCCGGCCTGCATGTGGGCGTGTTCGTATACGGCCTCGGGAGCATCCGGCGGAGGAGGATCGCCCAATCCCGCCACCTTGCGGATCTGCGCCTCAGCCAAATGCCACATACGGGGATTGGTGAAATTTTTGTAGTACCAACCGACGGGCATCATCCAATCGAATTGCTGAGCAATGGCCAGGTAATCGAAATCCAGAGAGGGCCGCGCGTTCTGATGTTTCACCGCCATCCCCGCGCGCGCTGGAGTGATGCAGGTCCGGACGTTGGGAATTCCATCCACGTTCATCAGGCAATTCGGACAGTGGCCGGAGCAGCACAGCAGCCCGCGAGGCCGGTGATATTTGAAGCTGCGAGTGAAAATCCGCTGACCGGCGCGATAAAGCGCCGATGCTACCGTATCGCCTTCCTGGATGGGGATTGCTTTTCCGTTAAAGCGGATATCCACTGTTGATTACTCCGGATACCAAGTGGCGATCACAGTGTTGGTTCGGGTGTCCCTCAGCGCTTGGAACCACTTGCGGCAGCCGTTGCGGTGGAACCACCATTCCTCCTGCTCGCCGGCCTCGTTCGTCTTCGTGTAGATGTATTGGAACCAGGCCTCTTCGCTATCGCCCTGCTGTGGGCGTGATTTGACCTCGCCGCCAAAGCGGAATTCGTAAGCGCTGCGTTCTCCACATTCCGGGCACGCCAACAAGAACGACATTCAGCTGCCGAACACCTTTCTGGTACCGGCCAGCGGGATGCCGCAGATCATGGAAGCTTCCGCGGTGAGCGCCGCCATGTCTTCCGGTTCCAGGTGATGAATATCGCTTTTTCCGCAAGCGCGTGCCAGCATCTGAATTTCGAGCGTCATCGCGCGCAGCAGGTTCAAAACGCGCTCGGCGCCTTCGTCAATGTCTAGGCGCTTCATCAGCTCCGGGTTCTGTGTGGTAATTCCCACGGGACAGCGGCCGGTGTGGCAATGGTGGCAATGATAGGGCGCGGCTCCGATGGCGTGATAGTCAATCTCATACATGGCGCGATTGCAGTTCAGCGCAATGAGCGCGGCCGTACCGATATATATAGCGTCCGCCCCCAGCGCGATGGCTTTCGCCGCATCCACTCCGTCGCGTATCCCGCCCGCGATGATCAACTGCACTTCTCCATAAACGCCGATATCTTCAAGTGCGCGGCGCGCTTCACACACCGCCGCGAGCGTCGGTAAGCCGGTGTGTTCCTGCAGAATGGCCGGTGAAGCCGCCGTGCCGCCTTCCATGCCATCCACCACGATCACATCGGCGCCGGCTTTTGCCGCGAGTTTCACATCGTCGAACACGCGGCTTGCGCCCATTTTGACGAATATCGGCACCTGGCCATCCGTGGCTTCGCGAAGTTCTTCCACTTTGATCACCATGTCATCGGGTCCGAGAAAATCCGGGTGCCGCGCCGGACTGCGCTGGTCCACGCCGATGGGCAAATCGCGCTGGTGGGCGATTACATCGGAAACCTTAGAGCCCAGCAGCAGGCCACCTGTTCCAGGCTTCGCGCCTTGGCCGATGGTCAACTCGATACCATCGGCTTCACGCATATCGTGAATATTTATGCCGTAACGCGAGGGCAGAACCTCATAGATCAGGCACCTGCTCGCGTCACGTTCCGCGCGAAGCATCCCGCCGTCGCCGGTGGTGTTGGATGAACCAGCCAGCGCCGCTCCCTTTGCCAGCGCTGTTTTCGCGTTGAGCGAAAGCGCTCCCCAGCTCATGCCCGTGATCATGATGGGGATGTCGAGTTCGATCGGCTTTTTTGCGTGCCGCGTCCCGAGAACTGTCTTTGTGGAGCACTTCTCGCGATAACCTTCGAGCGGAATGCGAGTCAGCGAGCAGGGCAAAAACGTCAGGTCGTCGAAGGTGGCCCACCGGCGCTCGCGCAACGTGCCATAGCCGCGAATCGCGTAAAGGCCCGTCGCTGCTTTCCGTTGTATTTCCTCGATGACGCCGGGTTGAAATGTTCCGCTGGTTTCGAGCACTCTACAGAGCCTCCTGCCAGATTTTCCGATCGCGCTGGTTGAAGTTCCACAGCCTGCGGCCGGAAACAATCTTCTTGAAGTTTTTCCCGGAAGGTTTGGTTTTGCGAATTTCGAACGGTAGGTAGCGTTCCAGGGTGGCGTCGAGAAATTCCACGTCCGCCGAGCTCAATGCTTCGATCACCGTGTCATTTCCCAGGCCGGCGATTTTTCCGCCTACGTAGCAGACCGTAGCGTACATTGAATCGGCGAAGGCATCTCCAGCGTCGCCACAAACGATTAGCGCTCCCTTTTGCCCCATAAAACCCGCCATGTAGCCGCAGTCTCCGCCGATCAACACCAGGCCGCCCTTCATGGAGACGCCCGCGCGAGCCGCCGCATCGCCATAAACGATCACCGCGCCCCCTCGAATGGCCGCGCCCGCTCCATTTCCAGCGCTCCCATGCACGATCGCCGTTCCATTCAACATGGATTCGGCCAGGCCCCAACCAGCGCTCCCGGTCACTTCCACCGTGGAGCCGTCCGCCAGAGCGCCGCAATAATATCCGGCGCTGCCTTCGATGGTTACGTGCGCGGGTTCCAAAATGGCTACGCCCAAATTATGCCGTCCGCCGGGATTCCGGACCGTGATCTCGTTGTCCCCGCCACGAATGTGAGATTTGATGGCGACGTTGATTTCGCGGATGCTCCGCCCCTCGCAAGTTACTTCCGCCATATGCGCGACTCCTTGGCCTGAGCTTCCCGCACGGCGTAGTTGCCGGACACGGCGCTGCGTATAGCAACCTCTTCGGTCGCGATGGCGACGAAGTCACTGGTTTCCGTGAATAGCAAAGGCTTCAATGCGAACTGATCTTTCACGAATCCAATCTGGGAATCGGTGGCTACCACGCAGCTAAACGAACCGTCCAGGTCGCGATGCATGCTTTCAAATGCCTCTTCAAGAGTGTGCCCAGCCCTCAATTGGATTGCCAGATAGATGCTGATGATTTCGGAATCGTTCTCGGTATAAAAACGAATCCCGCGCTGCTCGTAGCGGCGGCGAAGCTGATGATAGTTGGTGATGTGGCCATTGTGGGCGACGGCCAAATCGGGATAGCCATGCCCCCAGAAGGGTTGCGAATGGCTTAGATCCACGCGCGATTCCGTGGAGAGCCGGGTGTGGCCGAGGCCGTGAGTGCCTTGGAATCCGGAGACATGATAGGTGGCCTCGAGATTCTCCGGCGATCCCACTTGCTTGACGATTTCGAGATGCCGCCCCAGGCTCACTACTTCAGTTCCCGGCTCGGCCGATTCTACGGCATCGATCAACGGCTGAACACATACTTCTGCGCCGATTTGGAAGCGCAGGTAACAATCCGTGATGCTGGAATCGCTGACGGCGCCGAACCTTCCCGCTGCTGCGAGGATCTTAGCAGCAGAAGCGTCGAAATCGTTCCTGCTCGCGAGCGCCACACGCACAACCAGTTTGCCATCCCGCGTATCGCCGTACAATGCAACCCCGGCGGAATCCGGACCGCGGCAGCTGAGTGCGTTGAGCATGTCCAACACAGTGTGCCCCAGGGCGCCGGCATTACTGCGCGTTTTATCGAGATAGCCAACGATTCCGCACATCAGATTGTTTTTGCGTGGATTCTAGCAGTATACAGGCTGTATACTGGCAGTGCAAGCAGACCATCGGCAATATGCCCGCAGCAATCGCAAGAAAGAAAAAGGCAGAGAGGGAAAGCGAGCTGGAACGCGTCTATCGCACCCTCCGCGAATGGCTGGTCGCTGCCCGTTTGCGGCCCGGCGAGTTTTTGTCCGAGGTTGATTTGGCCGCGCAGTGCCGGACCAGCAGGACGCCGGTACGGGAAGCCTGTGGAAGGCTGGCCCAAGACAACTGGTTGGTCAGAATCCCGCGCAAAGGGTATCTGGTGGCGCCCATCTCCGTTCGCGACATCGTGGAGTTGTACGAATTCAGGCGGCTTCTGGAATGTTTTGCCGCCGAGAAGGTGGCGCGTTCGGCCAGCCGCGAACAGGTTCAAGAACTGCGGGATCTGGTGCGGGTTGAGAACGATCCGGCGGCCGAGCTTCAGGAAATCCTCTCAGCGAACCAGGTATTTCATCTGCGGTTGGCACAGATGGCCGGCAACCAGCGGGTGGTGGACGAACTGCGATTATCTCTAGGATATGTCCAGCGTCTGGATACGTTGTGTACTCAGACTGTACCGGGCTGGATCCCACATACCGACATTCTAGAGGCCATGGAGTCGCATCGCCCGCTGGAAGCGCAGCAGGCGATGGCGGTACACATCGATAGTTCGCGGGATAAAATGATCAAGCTGTTTGGGAGCTGACCCGCTTCGTCACAAGCTGGCGGCGTCGGGCGAAGAAGCCGAGACCGGCCATTGCCAGTATCAGGACTCCGTAGAAGCGCGGTTCCGGCGTGGGGGTGACTTGAACCAGGAAAGTCTGCTTATCCGATTGGTAATTCAAGTTTCCTGAGCTGTCGGTAGTCCACGAAACCACGGCCCAGTCTGCGGTGTTTATTGAGGCGTAATTCAGCAGAGCCTGGTGGATCCAATACTGATCGGTGGTGTTGACGGTATCATTTCCACTGATGGTGGAGAATCCGCCCGAGAGGGAGCTGTTGTTGGTGAGAGACCAGATAGCCTCCTGAATGGCCAAGTCCTGCGCGGTGTTGGATACAACTGCTCCAGATTCGTTCCCCACAAAGCCGTTGTATTGCGACACGAGATAGGCCGCCATTTCAAAGCGTGAAGTGGCAGTGCCCGGAAGCGCGACACTGTCGAACGTGTCGGTTGTGTTGGTCCAACCCGGCGTTCCGCCGTTGGTGACGTTTCCGTACTTTACGAAGTTCGAATTGCCAGCGACGTTGTTAAGTAAGATAACGTTGCCGTAACCGCTGTCACCAAAGGTAAACTCCTCCTGATCGTCTACGCACCAGTACAGCGTGCTGTACCCGTTGACCGTCCCGGCGAATTCGCCGCCGCCGACACCCATTTGGGAAGACCCGGCAGGCGTGTAGCTGAGAACCAGGGACCGCGCCAGCCCAATATCACTAGAACTAGTAATTGGTGCGGGATCGGCAAAGGCGACGGCCGCGGTGACCGTCAGCGTAAGAAACATCAAATTGAATTTCATTTTTTCTCCCATTCTGACTCGATCTCAGTCTAGGTCCCAGGCCGTAGAGTGAACAATAGAATCAATGGGTATATGGGTTCCGGTACTAAAGTTGTCGAAAGCCGGTCCGGCTCTGATGGGGAATTGGCCGGACCGGTGATAACTTGCTGTGGGCTCTTCGAGTTACGGATTAGTGGTGGTGACGGATGGACTCGGTACCACGTGGCCTACCCCGAGCACCACCTGAGTTTTACTTGTAGATTCGTCTAAGATTTCTAACGTTCCAATCAAGGTGCACGCCGCGGGCGGCGCGGTGGTTGAGGTTGCTGGCGGCGGCACGGCGGGAATGGTAATCGTCGCCCGGATTTCGCGGCGATCAAGACCGGTCAGCGCAAGGTCCTTATCGCCGAACAGGTCCAGATACTGGCTTTGTCCAGGAAGTACAATGACCGGACCAGTCTTGAGCAGCGTACCTTTGCCGTCCCAGAAATTCAGAGTGGCCGTGCAAACCACTCCAGCGGCAGGCGCGGCGACGCCCGGATTGAGAACATTCACGCGAGCTACTTGCCCATCCGTGACACCGATCATGCCGGACGTACGAGTTTCCGGAGCGGGTACGGCCGGAGTAGATTGTGCGAATAGCCCAACAGCGGCCATCGTAAAGACACACATCTTCTGTGTAAACGTGAACATTAGTTCACTCCTGTTTTATTGGATTCGGGACCGTCGATCGACGCGGCGGGGAGCACCCGGTCCCGTACTCTGGAAACACAGCGGGACGAAAAAAGTTCTTGCCGCGACGGAGAAATCACGGAGCAATGAACTAGAATAACGGAAGCATGGAGCGCTTCCGCAAACGATTCATCCTCATCGTCAGCGCTCTGCTGGTGACGCAACTGGGCGGAACGCTGGGTTTCATCCTCATCGAACACTACCCGGTGTTCGATGCATTCTACATGACGCTCATCACCATTAGTACGGTGGGCTATGCTGAAGTGCATCCATTGAGCTATGCCGGGCGGATTTTCAATTCTTTTCTAATCTTCTTTGGCGTTACGGTAATGCTGCTGGCTGTGGGCGGCATGACCCAAGCCATCATAGAGCTGGAGCTGAACCAGTATTTTGGAAAGCGGCGGACCAAGAAAATGATCGATCATTTGAAAGACCATTACATCGTCTGCGGTTTCGGCCGGGTGGGCCGGGGCGCGGCGGTGGAACTGCAGCGGGCCAGCGCCAAGTTTCTGGTGGTGGATCGGAGCGAGGACAAGGTGGAGTGGGCCATGAAGCTAGGCATGCTGGCCGTGCTTGCGGATGCCACCGATGACGTTACGCTACGCGAAGCGGGAGTGCTGCGCGCCAAAGGTCTCATCGCTACATTGCAAAGCGACGCCGACAATCTGTTCGTGATTCTTTCGGCGAAGGCTCTAAAACCGTCGCTGCTGGTTTCGGCGCGCATCGCGTCCGAGCAGAGCGAGAAGAAGATGCGGCTGGCCGGGGCCGATTACGTGTTCGCGCCTTACGATATGACCGGAAACCGCATGGCGCAGGTGATGCTGAAGCCGCACGTCTCTCAATTCATCGATTTCACCACCAAGGACATCGGCCTGGATGTCGGCATCGAACAAGTGCGCGTCTCGGCTAAGTGCGAATTCGCCTCCAAGACACTTCAGCAAATGCAAATCCGCAGGGAACTGGGAGTGATCGTTCTAGCGATCCGCAAAACCGACGGGCGCATGCTGTTCAATCCGCCGGCCGAAGCGGAGATCGAAGGCGGCGACTTTTTGATCGCCATGGGCGAGTCCGCCAATCTGCGCCGGTTGGAGCAGATGCTGACGGAGGTGCAGACGTGAAAGTTCTGACGGCGGCCGAGATGCGCGAAGTGGATCGCCGCACAAGTGAACTGGGCGTGCCTGGACTGGTTCTCATGGAGAATGCCGGGCAGCGCGTGGTGGAAGTGCTGGCCCATGCCTATGCTCCTCTGCGCGAGCAGCGCATCATCGTGATGTGCGGCAAGGGCAATAACGGCGGCGATGGATTGGTGGTGGCGCGGCAGCTTTATACGCGATTTCACCCGCGGGCGTTGCACGTGGTGCTGGCAGGCGATCCCGGCGAGATGGAAGGCGATGCGGCGGCGAACTACCGGATGCTCGGAGCGGTTGGGTGTCCGGTGAGCTTTGAACTTACGGCCGAGATGGAGACCGCGACACTGATTGTGGACGCGCTGCTCGGGACCGGAATTCACGGCGCCGCGAAGGGACGGGCGCTGGAGCTGATCCGCGCCATCAACGACCGGTTTCCGCTGGCGGATGTAGTATCGGTGGATCTTCCCTCAGGCCTGGACAGCGACTCCGGAGTTCCACCGGGCGAAACAGTGCACGCCAGCCATACTGTGACGTTCACGGCGCCGAAGTTGTGCCACGTGCTGTCACCGGCCTGCGAATTATCGGGCCATCTGCATGTAGCGGCGATCGGGAGTCCGAGGGAACTGTACGAGCAAGATGCCGCCATTTATCTTTCGCTATCGGAGCCCGGGCTGTTCGCGCATTTGTTCCGGCCGCGCGTGCGCGATTCGAACAAAGGGCTGTATGGCCACGCGCTGGTGATCGGCGGATCGCGCGGGAAGAGCGGTGCAGCAGCCATGGCGGGAATTGGAGCGTTGCGCGCGGGAGCGGGACTGGTGACTGTGGCGTCCACCGAAGCGGCGCTCGGAAGTATCGCCGCCCATGCTCCTGAGATTATGACCGAACTGCTGGCGTTCGATGATCCGGCGCGCGCAAGAATCCTGGAACGCAAGAACGTGGTTGCGATCGGGCCTGGCCTGGGTCAAGATCCTCAGACGGTGCAATTCGTTCGAGGGATGGTGGAGCAGACGCCGTTGCCGATGGTGGTGGATGCGGACGGATTGAATGCTTTGGCCGGTCACCCGACGCGATATCGATGGCCGCGGATTTTCACGCCGCACCCGGGCGAAATGTCGCGATTGAACGGTCGTACGATCGCGGAGATTCAGGCGGATCGGATCGCAGCCGCTCGAGCGTTTGCAACCGAACGCGACGTGTACCTTGTATTAAAAGGAAACCGCAGCGTGGCTGCCGCGCCGGATGGCCGGGTCTGGATTAACCCCACTGGTTCGCCGGCGATGGCGACCGGAGGCACGGGCGATGTACTGACTGGACTGATCGCGGGACTGGTTGCGCAGTTCCCCGATCAAATTGATACAGCGCTTCTCGCGGCGGTTTATTTGCATGGAAGATGCGGCGAACTGGGCGCGGCGAAGCTTGGGGAAAAATCGCTGATTGCTACGGATTTGTTTGAGTACCTGCCTGAGGCCATGCGTGAAGTCGCGGACCATTCGAACGCAATCTGAAGAGGAGACTATCGCGCTGGGCGAAAGCCTGGCGGCGGAATTGCCGGCCAAGGTGGTGGTGCTGTTGATTGGTAATCTCGGGGCTGGCAAGACTACTTTGGCGAAGGGCATCGTGAAGGGGCTGGAAGCCGCACATCCGGATGAGGTCTCGAGCCCGACTTTTACTCTGATTCATGAATACGGACCGCGTGTTTATCATGTGGATCTGTATCGGCTGGACCGGGCGGAGCAGGTGGCGACGATCGGGCTGGATGAGATCTTCGAGCGCGAGGCCGTGGTGTTGGTGGAGTGGGGGGAGCGGTTTCCTGAGTTGATGCCCGAGGAGCGGGTGGAGATCACGTTGCGGGCGGTCGGTGGGGATGAGAGGGAGATTTCTATTTCGTCACGGATGCACACGGATGAACACGGATAAGACAACTCATTCTGCTTGGAGCTCGTGGTTTAGTTTGAGGAGATAGGACAGGTCGGTTAGCTTGTTTCTTCTATACCAGATCAGAAGTGCGGCGAAGAGTAGTGTGATTAGCGTGATGATGATTATCAGGGTTGAGGATAAGAAGCCGGATTCGTGGTAGACCCAGGAGAGGCAAAACGTCATTTCGACGGCGTAGAGAATTGCTCCAAATGTTATGGCGCGGAGATTGCCTCGCGAGCGGCGGATGGAGAGATCCAGAAACGCTGAAGTGGTTGAGGCCGACGGGGACCAGGCGGCTTTTCGATTTGACAGTCCGAAGATCCAGGCGACCGTGATAAACAGCCAGGTTGCCGCGGCCAGGATTATGGTTGCGGGGCGCGGATTCCGCATCGCCAAGGCGAGCGTAGCGCCGCCGATGACTAGCGTCACCAGGACGTCGGCCATCAACATGATTCTCATGTAAAGCGATTCGCGCGCTACTCGTTTGCGAAGGCCGGTTAATACCGGGGCCTCCGACGAGGATTGCCATTGTTCGCGCCAGAGTTCTAATTCAGCATCCAGTTTCATTTGCTTTTCTCCAAGAGTTGTCGCAGCAGTTGGCGGGCTCGATTCAGGCGGACGCCGACGTTGGTTTCTGTGACGCCCAAGATGGCTGCGATCTCGCTATACGACATTTCTTCGAGCGTCAGTGTGATGACTTGCCGGTAGGGAAGCGGGAGGCGATGGATGGCCTGGCGGAGGCGCTCGCCTTGTTGTTCCTGAGCGAGGCCCGCTTCAGGATTGGGACGTGAATCGCGCAATGGGGCATCGGGGTCGATGGGGGTGGTTGGTGCGCGATGACGGCGTAAATAATCGATGGCGCGGTTGTGCGCGACACGGAACAGAAAGGTCCGCTCGGAGCTTTCGCCTCTGAATTTGGGTAGGGCCTTCCAGAGCGCGATGGCAATGTCCTGAAACAGATCGTCGCGATCGCTTGTGGTGTTGGTATAGCTGGCGGCCAGCCGCAGCAGCGCCGGGCCGTTTTCGGTTAGCAATCGATTGAGCTGCTGCTCGACTACGGGCTCGGCGTCCGCTGCTTCGAAGCTAGCTGCCGTAGACAAATTCATCTCGATGCAAGAGTTTCGCGGCGGCCAGTAAGATGAGCACCGCGGAGGCTGCGGTGACAAGGCTTAGCGCCAGCGATGAAACTAGCGAAACTGGCGCGCCCTTGGTGAGGAGATCGATCAGCAATTGCTGACCGGCCACTGGCAACCAAAGCCACGTCGAAGCCATGTGCGGAAAGAATACCAAAAACATGCCGATGACCATGGGGAGGAAGATGACTAGCGAGAGGTAGGTATGCGCTTCCTTTATATTGCGTGACCAGGTGGAAATCAGCAGCTCGACGGCTGAGGCGAACAGGACCAGCGGAATGAGGGCGAGGGTGACGGCGATCAGGAGATGGAAGGGAAACGCGACCACTATAGCGAATCCCGAGAGGTTGATGACCACGCCGGCAACAGCGAATAAGCTGATGGCCAGCCATTTTCCGATAATCACATCGCGCCGGAGCAGCGGATTCATCAGGAGTGGGAGCAGCGATCGGCGCTCACGTTCACCGGCGATGGCATCCATGGCGACGTTCATACCGCCTACGAAAGTGGCTACCAGGGCGAAGACGGACATCATGCTGAGGAGGACGGCGGAACTTTTCTCGCCATGCACTGCGCCGTGAACTGCAATGGATACCATGCCGACGACCAGCGGTCCCATCAAGGCATAGAACGCGGAGGAGACCAGCGAGCGGGTGTCGCGCAGATGATCGCGGATTTCTTTTCGAGCAACGATTAGAGCGTGGACAAGCATTCGAGATTCTCCTGAGTCAGTTTCATGAAGGCGTCTTCGAGTGATTCGGTATCGGTTTGTCGGCACAGGTCGTCGGGAGAGCCTTGCGCGACCACGCGGCCGGCGGAAACGATGGCGACGTGATCGCAGAGGAGGCGTACCTCTTCGAGAATGTGGCTGGAGAGAACGATGCACATTCCTGAATCGCGCATTTGCCGGAGTAGGGAGCGAAGCGCGCGGACGCTGGGAACGTCCAGACCGTTGGTTGGTTCATCGAGCAGAAGATTTTGGGGTGAGTGGAGGATGGCTCTTGCGAGCGCGGTTTTCATGCGCTCACCTTGGGAGAAACCGGCGGTGCGGCGATCGGCGATGGCTTCCATGCCAAGTTGGGAGAGCACCTGCTCGATTCGTTGCGCGAGCTGGATGGGCGGAATGCCGCGCAGTTCACCGAAGTAGGCGAGGTTTTCACGCGCGGTGAGGCGAGGGTAGAGACCTATGTGATCGAGGAGCGCGCCGACAGGTTTGTCAATTCGAACCCAGCCGTTGTCGGGTTGGAGCACTCCACAGATCATGCGGAGGGTGGTGGTTTTGCCGGCGCCGTTCGATCCCAAGAGGCCAGTGATGGCGCCGTCTGGAGCGCTGAAGGAGAGGTCCCGGACTGCCTGAACCGCGCCGAAGGATTTTTTGAGGTTGCGGGTTTGGATCATTCTGCGTAGGTAGTCGGAAGGCGGGGGTGGTTCTTACAAAAAACCGGGGCTGGGGGGCTGGGGACTAGGGGCTGGTCGCGCTTCGCGCGGTGCTGCCCAGGCCGATCCTGACGCATCGAGCGATTCTTGTGTTTGGCAGAGCATCGTTCGTAAACGGCTGCGATTGTTGATGTTTTTTGGGCCTTGCGGGGCGGATTTGTATCGAAATTTCAAGATGCGTCAGGAATTGGAGACTCGAAGTCGCTGCGCTAGGGTTCGGGATGGTGATGCTCGCTGGCATGACGCTCACTTCGGGATCAGGATAAGGTGGGCAGGTTGTGGTTGGTGGGAAGCGGAGTCGCAAGTGGCGGGTGGGTAAGGTGATGGAGTTGCGAAAAGCTTGTCACCAGGTCCTCAGGTCAAACTAATTGAGAGGCGGGGGCCGTCATAGATAATAGAATGGCGTCGATGGAGATTTCTGTCAGTTCCCGGGAGAGCCGCGCGGCCAAGATGGTGCGCGAGATTTTCGAGTCGGGACGGCCGCTCACTTACATACGGTCTTCGGAAGAGCAGCGGGTGGGGAGGGTGCTAAGGGAGGTTGCAGGCAAGCCCATATGGACCTGGAGCATGACCGAGGGCATGCGGCTGGACGGGCAAACCGCCGAGTCTGGGACCAAGGATGCCCGAGGGGCACTCGACTTTATCATTGCGCATGAAGGCGCGGCGATTTTCCAACTGAAAGATTTTCACGAGCCGCTGCGGGAATCGGCGGAGATCCGGCGGCGGCTGCGGGATGTTCATGATAGCTGCGTCGATCAGCGGAAATTTGTGGTGATCAGTTCGGCGGTGCGATTCATTCCCGAAGAGGTGGAGCGGAGCATCCTGTTTGTGGAGCTGCGTCCGCCGGATCTGGTGGAGCTGACGGATTTCTTGCGCGAGGAAACGGGCGAGGCGAGCGAGGACATTCTGTATCAGGTGGCGCGTGCGTTGCAGGGGTTGACGCTGGACGAAGCCAAATACGCGCTGCGCCGGGCGCTCGCGGTTAGTCCGCGGCTGGGGCCGGAGTCGATTCCTGCAGTGCTTCAGGAGAAACGGCTGCTGGTCAATCGAAGCGGCTACGTGGAATACATTGCCAGCGGAACGAAGCTGGATGAAGTGGGCGGACTGGACGGGCTGAAGACATGGCTGCTGGAACGCCGGAAATTGTTTGAGCTGCGCGACGACTTGAGCATGGAGATTGTGCCCAAGGGCGTGCTGTTCATGGGCATCCCAGGCTGCGGAAAGAGTCTGACGGTGAAGGCCATCGCGAGCTTCTTCCAGCTTCCGCTGTACCGCGTGGACATGATCGAGATTTTCTCCGGGCGGCACGGCAAACCGGAGGCAGTGTTCGTGCAGGCGTGCAAGATGCTGGAAGACATGGCGCCCGCAGTGCTCTGGTTCGATGAGATCGAGATGGGGATCACGTCCACCGATTCGGGCGGCGAACAGGGCCGAATTTTCGCATTCTTTCTGACGTGGATGCAGGAAAAAGCGCGCGGATTATTTGTGGCCGCGACGGCCAACCGGATTGATTTACTGCCGGCAGAGATGATCCGCAAGGGACGATTTGACGAGGTATTTTTCGTGGATCTGCCGGTGGAGCAAGAACAGCTCGAAATCTTCAAGATTCATCTGAGCCGGCGGGGCGTGGATCCGGCGCAGTTTAATCTGCCGGAGCTGATGCAGTTCACGGTGGGGTGGACGGGGGCAGAGATTGAGCAGTGCGTGATTTCGGCGATCACGAAGGCGAAGTTGGCGGATCGCGAAGTGGTGGAGAACGATTTGATTGGGATTGCGGCGAAGCTGGTGCCGTTGTCAAGGACGATGAAGGAGCAGATTAATCATATAAGAGGATGGGCGTTTGAGAGGGCGATCCGGGCTACGCCGCAGAATATTCGGAGGTAGGGGGGTTGGTGTAGTCAGTCCTATACTGGTTACGGGGCTATGGAAATGCAATTGGACCCGCGAGAGGCGTCGCTAGTGGAAGTGTTCCGCCGGCTTCCGCCGGATACGGCTGCTGAGCTGTCAGCTTTGGCCGAACGATTAGCCACGCTCTCATCGCACGGTACTATCGACTGGTCCGACTCATGGACCGATGAAGATTTGAAGGATTTCAGGGCTGCATCTCTGGCGCGGCTGGAAGCCGAGGAGTCAGAGGAATCGAATTGAAGCCGGGCGATGTTGTGGTTGGCGTGCTAGCAGGCGCGTTTGAAACGAAGGTCCGCCCTGCGGTGGTGATTGCCAGCAGCACGTACCTTGTCGAGCGCCCCGATGTTCTGGTTGGCATTCTGACGACAAAGGCGCGGGCGCGCCATGCATCATTCCGAGGGTAGAATGTTTGGAGGAGCAGTTTTCAACAGCCTATTCACGAATTTCCACAGCCTTGCCCGCCGCGTGGCTTCGGATCTTACTGAGCGCTCAGGACAAAAAGATTCTGAGGAAAATCCCTCATCCCTCCTTATTAGGGTTCGGATAAACCGCAATCGGTTGATCGTGTTGAGCCCATGTCGGCTATCCTGTCTCTTGGCCGTGCCGTCTCCTGATGATCAAGCGATTTAAGTCCGATAAGCAACTTGGCTGCTGCGCACGATTTCGGGCCGCAGCTCAGGGGACTGACTAGAATGGGCGAGGGACTTCCAAGGGTTGGATCGGCACTGATCGTCAGGGACGACGCTAACCGGATTCTGCTAGGAAAGCGCAACAAAGATCCGCAGCGGGGCAGTTGGGTTCTCCCTGGGGGAAAGATCCACGCTTTCGAGAGTATAGCTAATGCTGCTGCAAGGGAGCTGGCGGAAGAAACTGGTCTCATAGTTGAGGTGCAGCACCAGTTTCGCGTTTATGAGGTTATAAACGCGCCACAGGAGCACCGGATCATCATCTACAGTTGGGCTAAAGTAATCGGAGGATACCTTCGGGCTTCAGACGATATTTCAGAAGTCAAGTTCGTCCCGCTCGATGAACTCGGCGATCTTCCGCTGACACCGTTGGTAAAGGCAGTCCTCACGGATGCCGCCAGGGCGATAAGCCGAAGTTCGAAGAGGCACACACCGCGAAAAACGCGCGGTCTGCGCGGGATCAATCCGATCTACGGGCAGGGATCTCTTCTCTTAGAGTTAGCCGAGGCTGATTAGCGACATTATTCTCGCGTGCTGGTCAGCAGACGGCCAACACATTTTTTACGAAAAACGTTTGGTTATAATACAGTTGTCGTGTGGCGACGAGTTTGCTTCGTCTTTCGGGGACATTACTGGTGGATTGTCACCTCCATCGGCGTCGTCCTGGTCGTCGTGGGGTCGTGGATTTCGCCCAAATATGCGCTCTTTGCATCTGCCTTAGTGGGGATCGGTACATCAATGCTCGCTGCCATGTTGGTGACCTTTGCAGGGCCGAATGGCGAGGAGACGTACCAAAAGTTTCTCCAGATGGGCGTCACTGACTTCTATCCTAATCGCAACATGGTGCCCAAGGAATCGTGGGTTGACTGGTTGGAGAGCGCACAGCGGAGTTGCATCTTATTAGGTCAAGCTCACGGCGAATGGATTAGGGATGACCGATTCGAACCTGCCCTTGTTGGCCGTTTGGTCGCTGGCGTTAAAATCGAGATCTTCTTCTTGAATCCCAACACATCCGAGGCCGACGTGCGTGAAAAGGAAGACCAGCAGAAGCGGCATACGAAGGCGAGGATCAAGGAGTCGATCAGGATGTTATGGGAAATCCGCGGTCGGCTCAACGACACCGAAAAAGAGCGGCTAGCCATCTACACGTACGCTGCTACTCCCAGTCTCGGTGTGACCTGGGTAGACAATTGGATGCTTGTGACTCACTACCTTGCCGGATTTAGTAATCTCACCTCTCCAGCGCTCAGGGTGGAGCATGGCCCCAGTTCAAGATGCCCCTATGCTGTCTACGCCAGAAATGTTGATCACATCCGGGATAATCGCTCGAAGAAAGTTAATGACGAGAACGTAGGCGAATATATTGATGGGTAACTCGAACATCGTTATCAACTGCAATCAATGCGAGTTCTGCGATGAATTCGCCGGTGGAAGGGCGAACTCGTTCGCAGTCCGTTACGCTAACGAAATCGCAAGCCGAACGATTCTTGAACAAGATGGCTTCCGCGCGATGCCGAGCATCGGGCAGATAGTTCCGGGTTATTTGCTTCTTGTTCCGAACTACCACTACCGAGCATTCGCCGACATGTCCTTGGAGGAACTGAACGCGGCCGAGGGTCTAAAAACGGGCTTGACCGAGCAAATGCGGTCTACATACGGCGATTGCTTATTCTTTGAACACGGTGCGCGCACACCCGACTCTGGTGGCTGCGGTATCAGCCACGCCCACTTGCACATTGTGCCCTTTCCCGCTGAAAAGGATCCAGTCGAAGAACTCGTCCGGGCGTTTCCTGTCGAGGAGGTATCCAACTTGCTCGATCTCAAACGCATTCAGCCTGGCAAGTCATATCTCTACTACGAATCGGTGCGCGGCGAAAGATACGTGTTCTATCCGCCATTCATTCCCTCCCAGTACATTCGCCGCTTGCTCGCTGAGGCCCTTGGCATTCAGACGTGGGATTGGCGGCGGTGCGGAAGAGAGGATAGGCTTCTCAATACCTTGTCACAGACGTCCCGACTGCGTGATGTTGTGTGGCGCTAATGTCTGCGGTCGAACCGCCGCTCGAGCTTAGACGCGTTTCTGAGCGCAACCTTCGAGAGTCGGTTCGCTCACTGAACGGTTATCTGAAGTTCGCGAGCATGGTGTGGATTCGCGCCTTACGTCAACCGATCCTCGATGGCCTGGTCGTACAGCACTGGTCAGTCGAGGCAGAGCGTGCCTTGAAGGCTTTCTGTGATCGACATGGTTGCGATGAGGTGTTGCTCCGCATTGATACTCTCAACCAGCGATGGTCGGAACGTCGCGGAGGCTATATCATTCCAAGGTCAAAGGCACGTGGAATGGTCAAGGAGCTGAACAGCGATGGAAAAATCGTAGCCTTTCTGGAGCCTCTGAGCCCTTATCGCGATCGGTATTCTCTTGGCGCCATAACAGACCCCGCACAAGAGACGATGACGGTCGAAGTTGTTGGTCCGGGCTTTGATGCGAGCGATCTACTGCGCAGCGACTCGCTTCCCCACGAGCGTTTTGAGGTTTTCCTGCCGGAATTCTTGCGACCGTTCCGAGAGCCGGTCTTGGCGCAGCGCACACACGTTATCGGCACTGAGGATTACAAGCGCACAGTAGAGGAGAGGCTCGCGAAGGTTGGTGCTCGGTTGAGGAATCCCGCCTATCCGAGAACGGTAATCGACTCAGCGGGAGTACTACGAGCTCGCCTGGCTGACGAAGGGGTGCAGTATCTCAAGAGGACCAAACAAACTGCGCTATTGAGTCGTGTAGACGCTTATGAACCAATTCCGAAGCGCTTCTTGGAGAAATTCGTCAATGGCGTTGGAAGTATCCTCGATGGTCTACGTAGACACAACATTCCATTAGGTCCCACTTCCTTCGCGGGCACATTCACGGAGCGTGGGCGTTTCGTGTTTTGGGATTTCTTTCCCGCCGATCTCACCAAGGCGAAGGAGTTGTACTTGAATTCATGAGGCGTTCTAGTCGCCACGATACTGATATTGCCTATTGCGATAACAGTGCATGAGCGCTCGGATATCCGCCTGCTCTTCCTGCAGATCGAGCGCAATGCGGATTACTCCCCGCTCCAGCAAGGCGAACAGAGGATCGGCCTCGTGGCTTAGGAGGAAACCCGCCTCGATGAGGACGGGCTCACAGGTCAGCAGGGGCGGCTGGAAGAACTTCCATTGTTCACAGGTCCAGGAATGATGCCTCAACCCGGCGGCGAGGAAGCTTACCAGCCGCCCGGTGTCGAGAAGGCCAGGGCCTTTCTTCGCCGGCCAAAACCCTCCATGTATTTCGGATTGTGCGCGAGATCCCTGGGCAGCCCTTTCACGGTGCCTGCGAGGTCGCGCGCTAGGTCGTAACAAGACACTGCGCCGGCGCGGGGTTGCTCGTGTAGCGCTTTCTCAAGGCTTTCGCGCACGAGCGAGGATCGAGTGACACGCCTTGCCTTGGCCGTCTTGGCGAGTTGGGCCAGAAGGTCGTCCGGCAGTTTAAGCGAGATTGTTCGCATGATCCCAGGGTAATACGCGCCGTACTGCTGCGAAATACGCTGAACCGGCCCTCCGCAATCGCGCTTGTTGACCAGGTCTCTTCGAGCATTTCGACTTCGGTGAAGCTGCCGGGCGTCGCGGCGTCCACCGCGGCAACCACCTTCGCGATGTGAGACCTGACGATCGTCCAACGACCTCTGCCCAGCACAACATCGCGAGCTTACGGTTGTCAAGATTTTGCTGATAGCGGAGATTGCGGCCAGTGGTGACGATCAGTTCAAAGCCTGCGGCTTCGGCGGCAGTCAAGAGTTCGCCGTTTTCCAATTTGTCCCACCCCCATGCGTGGTGTTCCGTTATCAAACAGAACGAGCATTCTTATAGACGCGGAGCGTAGGTGATCGACACTTCGGCGCTATGCGCGGCAAAATCGAGGACAGCTTGAACCTGTTCCCGTGTCACGCCGAACTCTTCCACCAGTTCATCGATGGTCATGTCTTGGAGGTTATCGAACACGGTGGACACCGGCGTCCGGGTTCCTTTAAAGACCCATGCGCCGCTCCGCTTGCCGGGGATGCTCTCTACGGCTGGGCACTGAGACCAATCGAGAGTTGTCATGTTCTCGTCCTCTGTTCTATCGTAAAAGCCGTTTTGTTAGGTTTGCTGAATCAGCGCAATGGTGTTTCGAAGCTTCCGCTGGCTTCGTTATAAATCGTCACCGTGCCGGGACCGATGTGGTAGACCCAGCCATGCAGGGCGAGATCGCCTTGTTGCAGCCGATCCGCAACCGTGGGATGTGAGGTCAGGTTCTTCAGTTGTGCGACCACATTGTCTTCGGTGAGCGCAAGAAGAAACTCGGGGCTGGGTTCCGGTTCGCGGTGGTCCACTTTCGCGTAGCGCAGCCATGCGGTCACGTTGGGGTAAGCTTTGAGCGCCTCAGGATTGAGCGCTCCTCTCATGACGCCGCAATCGGTGTGGCCGCAGACGATTACTTCCGGCACGCGCAACACGCCCACCGCGTACTCGATGGTGGCTGAAACACCGCCGATTGCATCGGGGTAAGGCGGTACAACGTTGCCAATCACGCGGCAAATGAAAAGCTCGCCCGGTTTGGTTTGGGTCAACAAGCAAGGGTCGATGCGGGAATCGGCGCACGTGATGAACAGTGCTTCGGGGCGCTGGCCCATAGCCAGTTTTTCGAAAAGATCCTGATGCTTCGGGTAGACGTGCTTTTGGAATCGGGAGATGCCTCCCAGAAGTTTGTCGACCGGCACACTAATTCGCTTGGATCCACTGCATGGTTTTCTTTGCTAGGCGATCGAAAGCTCGGACTGCCATTTCGAGGTGTTCTTCGGAGGTGTCCTCTACTTTGTTGTGGCTGATGCCGCCGATGGATTGGACGAACATCATTACTGTCGGGATTCCGGCTCGCGAGACTTCGGCGGCGTCGTGCAAGGGGCCGGAGGGAAGTTGGTGAGCTGCGCCGGCGGTTTCGGCGATGGCTTCGCGGCAGCGTTTGATGAGCTCGGGGTGAAATTGGATCGGCTCAATATTCCAGATGCGGGACCATTCCACCGTACACTTCTCTTCGCGGGCGAAACGTTCGCTTGCTTCGCGCGCCTCGCGATACATTTGGGCCAACACTGTGGCGCTCAGGTCGCGTTGGTCTAAGGTGGCTTCGCAACGTCCCACCACGGCTGTGACGATGCCGGGGAATGTCTTGAGGCTTCCGATAGTACAGACCGCTTCCGGATGCCGGCCTGCGATGGAACGGATTTCGAGAGCCAGCTTGGCGGCCGCGGCTAGCGCATCGCGGCGGGATTTCATGGGGGTTGCGCCGGAGTGCGCCTCCTGCCCATGGAAGGTGATGGCGTGGCGCTCGACGCCCTTGGTTCCGAGCACAACGCCGAGCGGGATCATCAGGTTTTCGAGCACCGGGCCTTGCTCGATGTGGAGCTCGAGATAGGCGGCGGCGTTCTTCTGTTCGAGGGCGGCGTCCGGGAACTGATCCATTTCGACGCCACAGCGCCGTAGCGCCTGATCCATGCGGATGCCGTCTTTGTCGGTGCGCACGCGATCCGCTTCGACGGAGTGGGTTCCGGCGAACGCGGAAGATCCGAGCAGGCTGCGGCCGAAACGTGCGCCCTCTTCGTCGGCGAAATCCACCAGGCGGACGGTGATGGGCGGGCGGCCCTTGAATTCTTCGGCGATGCGCCGCAGCACTTCCAACGCGGCGAGAACTCCAAGGCTGCCATCCAGCCAGCCGCCGTTCGGGACGGAATCGAGATGGCTTCCGAGCAGGAGGGCGCGATCGGAAGCGCCTTGCAATGTTACCCAGCGATTGCCGGCGGGGTCCAGGTGATGCTCCACCGGCAGGCCGTGGAGTTTGGATTCAAACCAGGTGCGGGAAGTGAGCCAAGTGTCGGTCCAGGCAACGCGCTGCGCGCCGTCCTCGGTGGCGGTGAGGGCGCGGAGTTCCTTTAGCTCTCGAACGGTACGTTTCGGATCGAGGCTCATAGCTCATTGAGAGCTTAGCATGTTGGGGAAACGATCAAGGCGTTCACACGAGTGTGAACGCGGCACGCTGAGAGCGTGCGCTACGGACTAATCTCCGCAGGCGTTTTCGTCGATTGACGGGTATGTCACGCCGGTCGGCGGCCAGAATTCGCTCAGTCATTCGCAGTGGGTACGCGCTGATGGCGCTGGTCCTGGCGATATTCATTGGGATCAGCAGAACCGTGAGCCGCGAGTTTGGTCCGGCGGCGGGTTGGATAGTTTTTGGTGTGCTGGCGGGAGGGCTCGGTATCCGTTTTGGGATAACATGGCGCGCGCAGCGGCGGTTTCGGAAGCAGGTGAAAACGGCGGGAAATGCCATGGATGAAGGCCAGCATCAGGAAGCTCTTCGCATGGCTGATGACGCGCTGACGCTGGCGCGCAAGTGGAGATTTACTCCGGACGATGAAGTGGCGCTGGCGTTTGTGATCCGGGCGGAGGCATTGAAGAAGACGGGAGACAAACAGGGCGCGCTAGAGGCTTCGGCACGTGCGTTCTCATGCATGTGTGGCGTGGAGCGAGCGCACGTCCAGTTGATGATCTTTGATCAGTTGGGATGGCTGCTTCTGGACACGGGCCATGCGCGGAAGGCGATTCCTATTCTGGAGGCCGCGGTAGGGCTGGGGCATCGGGCTGAAGCTAAGCCGCTCGAGACCGCGAGCCGTCTGGAGCGCGCCGGCATGGCGTGTCTACGAGTGGGCATGCATGCAAACGCAGCAGCCGCGTTCGGAAAAGCGATCGATCTGATGACGAAGGAGAAAGGGGCTGACGCGCTGGAACTGGCCAGCCCTTACATCAACCTCGGCATCTCTTATAAGAGGATGCAGAAGCTGGACGATGCCGAGCGTTGTTATCGGGAGGCGATGCGGCTGCGCCAGAAGAACTTCGACGATAAATCCGAGCAGTTTTCGACCGTTCTGCTGAACCTGGGCGTGGTCTGCGCGGAGCAGGGTCGCAATGAGGAAGCGGAGAAGTATTATCTAGAGACGCTGGAACTGCGCATCCAGATGTTGGGGCGCAATCATTGGCGCGTGGGGAACACATACAACAATTTGGCCGGCTGCCGGCGCAGGTTGCGCGATTTTGCCGGGGCTGAAAAGTACTTGCGGCAGGCGATCGAGATTCTGGATGCGTATCCCGAACAGTTGTGCAATGTTGTCGACACGTTGTCCAGGCTGCACGAGGACGAAGGCAAAACCGAAGAAGCGCTAGCGGCGGCCACGCGTGCGCGGGAGATCCAGCAAGGTTTACCGTCGCCGGACCTGAGTGAGATGGCGACATTGTTTGAGCGCGAGGCGGCGCTGGCGGAACGGTGCGGCGAAGAAGAGCGCGCGCGGGAATGCCGGACGCGAGCCAGCGAAATGCGGGTGGCGCTGGCGGCGGCGCCACCGGCCGATCGCGATTTGACGAATCTTCCGGAATCGTTGAAGGCGCTGGAACAACATCTGGCGTCGTCGCTGGAGCGGGTTCGGGCGTTGGAGCACGCGATTTAGGAATAGGAGCGTCTGTCCCCTCGCTGACGCGCGGGGCTACCATACTTGGCTCGGTAGCCCCGCGCATAAGCAAGGGGACAACTACGTCCATTAATTCATGGAAGAAACCGAACGCCACAGTCGTCTAGAGTGGTGGTTTGGGTATAGTGCTGGATTCGAACGACCGGGAGGTGATCGAGGCCTGCCAACGCGGGGACTCGGACGCTTTCCGTGTGCTGTTTGAGGCGCATAAGGATCGAGTGTATTCCATTGCGCTGCGCTACTCGGGCGATCCGGCGGCCGCGATGGATATCGCGCAGGAATCGTTTCTGAAGGTGCTGGGCGCCATTCCGGAATTTCGTGCCGAGGCGGGGTTCGAATCGTGGTTGTACAGGATTGTCGTCAATACTTGCCTGGACTATCAGCGTCGCGGGCGGCGGATGATGCCGTGCCTGGGCGAGTTGATCGAAGCCGTGAGCGCTCATTCGGAGACCGTGTTGCATCGATTGATGCGGGCGGAAGTGCAGGACGACGTTCAGAGGATTGTCGCCCGGTTATCGCCTGAGCAACGCATGGTGGTTGTGTTGCGGTACACGGAGGGATTGGCGTATGACGAGATTGCGCGGATTCTGGGATGTTCGGCGGGGACGGTGGCGTCGCGTCTGAACCGGGCGCATAAGATTTTGGAGCGGCGGTTGTCGCATTTGCGAGGGGCGGTGGGAAATGCATAGGGAATGGTTTGAGCCGGTGCTGGCGCACCAGTTGGACAGGGTTGCGGCGCCGGAGGAGCTTTGGGAGCGGGTTCGGAATCCGAGGGTGGTGCGAAAGACTGGCGTTCACACGAGTGTGAACGCGGCACGCGTGGGCGCGTGCGCCACGGTTGTTTTAGTTGCAATTTGGTTGTTTGTGGGGCATCGGGGATTTAGGTCGGGTGATGCGGGCGAGATTCGGGGCTGGGTGAAGGCTCAGGCGGGGATTGATGTACCGCTGCGGGCGCGGCCCGCCGGGGTCCAGTTGATGGGTGCGAACTTCGCGAAGGGGTCCGTCGAGATCGCTTATAGCGTGGGTGGTCGTGACGGACGGCTTAGGGTGGATGGGCGGCACGCGGGGTCCAGTGCCAGGGTGTTTACCTGGAGCATGGATGGGCATACTTACACGCTGGAGTGCGCGACCCCGGAGGATCTGAAGATCGCGTGTAATCTATGCCACATTGGGTGAAATGACCCAATTGCTAAGTCCTGATATATTGTTCTGCTGGGGTTATCCGTGGTCCCTCGATTGCTTCTCGGCGTTATACTGAATTTTTAGGAGCAAATATGAACACGTACGCGAAGTTTGGCGCACTGGTGGCTGTGATTCTGGGCGTGCTGGTGTGGCTGGCGATGGGCGGCATCAGCGACAGCAAGACTTACTACAAGACGATCGCGGAACTCGGTCAGATGGGCGATCAGGCCAAAGGAAAACGGCTTCGCGTAGGTGGCGATGTGCAGCCGGGATCGATTGTTCGCAATGGCGCTGAAGTGACATTTGTGATGCATCAGGAATCCAAGACGCTGAAGGTGGTTTACAGCGGGATCGATCCGTTGCCGGACACGTTCAAGGACGGCGCTCAGGCTTTGGCGGACGGGAAGCTGGGGCCGGACGGCGTGTTTCAAGCAAACAAGATCCAGGCTAAGTGCGCATCGAAATACGAAGCCAAGCCGCAACTGAAGAAGGACGCGAACCGGGCCGGAATATAGCATCCGGTGAAATCGCAGGCGAGGTGCCTGCCGTGCATTCTAGAGGAACTAAACCCGCATGGAAAACATAGGCGCTCTCGCGATACTGCTCGCATTTTGCTTTGCCATCTACGCAGTAATTGGTTCCGTGGTCGGCAAGCTGCGGAAGAAACCGTTTCTGGTGGTAAGCGCGGAACGGTCCGTCTACTCCACCTGGATTCTGCTGACCATCGCTTCCGGCATCCTTATATACTCCCTCCTGACAGGCGATTTCCGAATGGGTTACGTCGCGGCGCACACGGACGCATCCATGTCGAAGATCTACAAGTTCACGGCGTGGTGGGGGGGCCAGGAAGGATCGCTGCTGTTGTGGGCCTGGCTGCTCGCGACCTATTCGGCCATCGTGGTTTTCATGAACCGGCGAAAGTTCCGGGACATGATGCCGTGGGTCACGTCGGTGTTGATGGCCACTGAGACATTTTTCCTGATCCTGATCGCATTCGTGTTCAGCCCGTTCCAGATTTTGATCGCCGGGCGCGGCAACATCGTGGAGGGAATGGGGAAGGGCCTGAACCCGTTGCTGCAGTACTGGACGATGGTGATTCATCCTCCGATGCTGTATCTGGGATACGTAGGTTTCACGGTGCCGTTCGCATTCGCGATGGGATCGTTGATCACCAAGCAACCCGGCGATTCATGGATCCATACGACGCGGCGGTGGACCATTGTGACGTGGCTGTTCCAGAGTACGGGCATCCTGCTGGGCCAGGGCTGGGCGTACGCGGTGCTGGGCTGGGGCGGATATTGGGCTTGGGATCCGGTGGAGAACGCATCGCTGCTGCCATGGATCACGGCCACGGCGTTTCTGCATTCGGTGATGATGCAGGAAAAGAAGGGCATGATGAAGGTCTGGAACATGGTGCTGATTTCAGCCACCTTCTTCCTGTGCATCTTCGGGACGTTTCTGACCCGCTCCGGCGTTGTGAGCTCGGTGCATGCCTTCGCGCAATCGCCGATTGGAACTTACTTCGTGGTGTTTCTGGCGATCGGAATCGCGGCGACTATTTACCTGATTCTGGATCGGCTGAGTTATCTGAAGAGCGAAGCGAATTTGGAGAGCGTGGTGTCGCGCGAATCCAGCTTCATGTTCAATAACCTGATCCTGCTGGCGAGCTGCTTCGCGGTGCTGTGGGGCACTTTGTTCCCGGTGATCTCGGAAGCGGTGACGGGCGAGAAGATCAGCGTGGATGCGCCGTTTTTCAATCGCATCAATGTTCCGATTGGATTAGGTCTGTTATTTTTGACAGGCGTTGGCCCGCTGATCGCGTGGCGCCGAAGCTCGGTGGAAAGTTTGCGGCGTGCGTTTTTCTGGCCGTCCATTGCGGCGCTGGTGGTGATGGTTGGGTTGGCCATCGCAGGCGTTTATGAGCATCCATTCGCTCTGGTCTCGTTCGGGCTGTGCATGTTCGTTACCGCGACGATTTTTTCTGAGTTCTGGAAGGGCGCGTCGGTCATCAAAGCCAAGAGCGGGATTGGACTGATTCCGGCCACTATTGAGCTGACGCATCGCAACACGCGGCGCTACGGCGGGTACGTGGTGCACATGGGAATTGTGTTCATGTTTATCGGGTACACGGGTGCGGCATTCAACCAGAATGTCACTAAAGAAGTAGCTCCCGGAGGCAGTTTTCAACTGGGGCATTACACGTTACGCATCGCCGACATGTTGAAGGGCGAGAACGACAACTATGTTTGGCAGAAGCTGGTGGTGGAGGCATCCGAAGGCGGGAAGTCGCTCGGGACCATGGAGCCGGAGCGGCGTTTATACAAATCCAGCCAGCAGCCGACATCGGAGGTTTCGATCCGGCGGCGCCTCAACGAAGATTTGTATCTGAACTTCGCCGGGATTTCGAATGATAATCAGCGAGCGGTGATTCAGGCGTACACCTTTCCATTGGTCACCTGGATCTGGATTGGGTTCTGGGTGCTGGCGATGGGAACGCTGGTATGTTTGATCCCGAGCAAGGTGCGGCTGTCTTACGCGCGGACGCAAGTGATCGGAGTGACGCAGAAACATGCGCCGGTTGAGAAATAGTTTTCTCGCTTTCGCCCTTTTCGTGGCGCCGAGTTTCGCTCAGAGCGCCGAGGAGTTGGAGAGTCCGGCGGTGAATCGAGTGGCAGAGAAATTGCTCTGCCCATGTGGGTGCAAGATGAATATGGCATGCCGCATGGAACCCTATCCTTGCCGAACCTGCTGGGACAACAAGAAAAAGATTCTGAAGCTGCAATCGGCTGGACTCTCGGACCAGGCGATACTGGATCAGTTCGCGCGGGAGCAAGGGAAAGAGGTAGTCGCAAATCCACCCGGTATGATGGGCTCACTTTCCATGTACTCGGCTGCCATACTCGGACTGATTCTCGTGGTGTGGGTGATACGCAGGTACAGCCGCAGAGGGGCGATTGCAGGGGCAGCTTCCATGGATGACCCTGAGCTAAGCCGGTATCACGATCAAATCGAGAAAGAAGTGGAAAAGCTCGATTGATGGTCCTCGTAGCCGCTATCCTTCTTACTGCAGGAACAGTCGTATTCACGTTGTTGGTTCGAGGCCGGGACATTCCGGAAGCGCCGGCGGTGTCGCCCACAGCGCACCTGGAACAACGCAAGGCGCAGATATACGAGAACCTGCGCGATTTGCAATTCGAATTTCGGGTGGGCAAGCTTTCGGACGCGGACTATCAGAAAACCAAGCTGGATCTGCAGCGGGAGCTGGCGAAGGTGCTGGCGGAGATTGATTCTACCGGGCCCGCGGTGAAGGCGAAAGCCGCTGTTGCGCCGGCCGCGACGGTAGCCAAGCCCAAGTCTGACGGGAAGAAATGTCCGCACTGTGGGGCGACGTTCCCGCAGCCGTTGAAATTTTGTGGGGAGTGCGGGAAGGCGATGGCGTCATGAAGAGAAATTGGCCACGGATGGACACGGATGGACACGGATGTTTTCGGAAATCTGTGTGCATCCGTGTGTATCCGTGGCTCTTTTGTGTTTCGGCATTTGCGGCTGTTGATGGGACCGTGATTAATCGCACTACCGGGCAGCCGGCGGTGGGGACCATCTTGCAACTTGTGCAGCCTGGGCAGGGTGGGATGCAGACGCTGGCTAGCGCTAAGACAGATGCGGAGGGGAAGTTCCGGTTCGATAAGGACACGCAAGGTCCGGCGCTCATTCAGGCGATCTTTAGCGGCGTTTTGTACACCAAGGTAATGATGCCGGGCACGCCCACGCACGGTGTCGAAGTGGATGTTTTCCAAGCCACCAACAAACCTGGGACTGCGAAAGTGAGCCAGCATTTTATTGTGCTGCAACCTGGGGCGAGCGAGATGGCGGTGAGCGAGGGCATCCTGTATCAGGGCGATCCGCAGCTTACGTACAACGACGCGGCCAATGGGTCGTTCCGTTTTTATCTGCCTCCTGAAGCGCACGAGAAAGTGAGTGTGACAATCAATGCTCCGGGCGGCATGCCGATCCAGCGGCCAGCTCAGAAGACGGCCCAGGCGAACATTTACAAGGTGGACTATCCGATCAAACCGGGAGAGACGCGCTTCGATATCAACTACACAGTTCCGGTGACGAATCCGCTGATCTTTTCGGGTAAGATCCTGCACGCGGAGGGAGCATCGGACTTGGTGATTCCGACCGGAGTGACCGTAAAGGGCGACAACCTGGAACTAGCCGGACAGGAGCCGAAGACGCAGGCCAGTATCTACCGCATCAAGGGGAACGAATACAAGGTTACGGTGGAAGGCACGGGCGGGCTGCAGCCGGCAGCCGAAGCGTCGGCATCGGGATCGGAAGAAGACAACGGCGCGCCGACCATCCAGGAAGTGAAGCCGCGTATCTACGATCGGCTGTACCTGATCCTGGGGATAGCGTTCGCGACCTTGGCAGCGGGGTCGGTGGCGTTGTACCGCAGTTCACCGAAAAAAGGATAGGCCGCAAATGAACGCGAATGAACGCGAAT
>PMOK01000186.1 GCA_003162425.1 Bryobacterales bacterium
CTCACGGTCGCGGTTCGGTAAACGCTCTCTAAACATGAGACATTCTTTCCGAACCGCGAGCGTAAGCGACCGGTTGTTGTGATTTTTTCACGGCTTCTGAGTCGGTGTTCCAGCGCCGGGGTACTAGGATTACTCCAGGAGCGGTCGCTTTACAAGAGGGGTGAATGCGGTGTACAAAGGAGTGGGCCACGTAAACGCCCAAACATAGATGCCGGAGAAACCGACACAGCTTCGTCAGGATGATGCCGAAGCTTCAGTTCCTCTTTGGCAAGAGGCATTATTTGGCGTTGAGGTACTTTTGCTTCACGCTACGCCAGCCTACTACGGATTTGGCGTGCCACACGGCGATGCGTCCGGAGTTGTAATCATCCCCGGCTTCCTGGGAACCGACATGTATCTGATGGAGCTGTATGCCTGGTTGCGCCGCATCGGCTACCAGCCGTACTTCTCCGGCATCGGACTGAATGCCGAGTGTCCCAATCTGCTCATACGGCGGCATCTTAACGAGACCATGGATCGGGCGCTTCAGGAAACTGGCCATCCAATCCATGTCATCGGACATAGTTTGGGAGGTATCATCGCCCGATCGGTAGCTGGTCAGCGGCCGGACGACGTCGCTTCGGTAATCACGCTGGGGTCGCCTTTCAGAGGCACGGTAGCCCATTCCCGCGTTTTGAAAGCGGCTGAGATTGTGCGGAAGCGAATTCAGCTAAAGCACGGCCAGGGCGTACTGCCGGACTGTTATACCGGGCGCTGCACGTGCCAGTTTCTGGACTCGCTGCGCCGCGACCTGCCACAGGGCATCACCGAGACCGCCATTTATACTCGCACCGATGGGGTGGTGGATTGGCGCTACTGCATCACCGAACACCCCGGGGTGGACTTTGAAGTTCCGGGAACTCACATCGGCCTGGCGTTTAATCCAGCCGTTTACGACATCATCGCCCGGCGTCTTCGAGCCGCGCGTCCACAATAAAACTTAAGCTGGATTGGCCCTTCACCTGCTCTCCGCGTAGGGCAAGTCTCCGACTTGCCAGCCTCGGAAAGGAACACTCATGGACGGCGCAGTGATACATGAACCAGCACGCATCCCACGCGATCGTGCGAACGACTACACGCATCAGATGGCGGCGACGCGGCGGGAATTCGTGTGCGAACATACTGGCGTGGAACTTTCGCATGTCGCGCAGTATTCCTTCGATCCATCCATCCTGCCCGGCAACATCGAGCAGTTCATCGGCGTGGCGCAAGTACCCATGGGCCTGGCGGGCCCTCTTCGCGTAAATGGCGAACACGCGCAGGGCGACTTCTACGTTCCGCTGGCGACGAGTGAAGGAAGCCTGGTGGCCAGCTACAATCGCGGGATGCGCCTGCTCGCGGAGTGCGGCGGCGTGAAGAGCACGGTGGTGGAGGAGAGCATGCAGAGGGCGCCCGTGTTCATTCTGAACGATGCGCTGGAGGCTCGGGATTTCGGCCAGTGGGTGGTCGAGAATTTCGAAAAGCTCAAAGAAGCCGCGGAAGCCACCACGCACTCAGGGCACTTGATCAACATCGGCCAATATCAGGTAGGTCCGTTGCGGTACCTGCGTTTCAACTACACGACCGGCGATGCAGCCGGCCAGAACATGACCGGCAAAGCCACCTTTGCCGCTTGTGAATGGGTCAAGAAAAACTATCCGCGTGAATTGAAATACATTCTGTCGGGAGGCATAGACACCGACAAAAAACATTCGCACATCAACATGCTTCTGACGCGTGGCAAGCGCGTGGTGGCCGAAGCAGTGATCCGCAAGGATCTGTTCAAAAGCTTGATGGGCGTGGATACCAAGGAGCTCTTCTGGTCGCGCCAGGTGCAGACCGCGGGAGCTTTCCTCGCCGGATCGTCCAGCATCGCGGGGCATGCCGCTAACGGACTCACCGCCCTGTTCATCGCAACTGGTCAGGACGTGGCCAACATCGCCGAGTCCCAGGCCGCCATCAGCTACTCACAGCTTTTGGATAATGGCGATTACTATTGGTCCATCACGCTTACGTCGCTGATCGTAGCCACTTACGGAGGCGGCACGGGACTTGCGACGCAGAAAGAATGCCTCGAAATGCTGGGCTGTTACGGCAACGGCAAAGCGAACAAGTTCGCCGAGATCTGCGCGGCTGTGGTGCTGGCGGGTGAAACGTCGCTGGCGGGTGCGGTCCTGCATGGCGATTGGGTGCAGGCCCACGAGAATCTCGGCCGCAACAGACCGTGATGATAATCTAAACGGATGCCATTCATCGAAAACCAGGGCGTCAAAATCTATTGGGACGAACAAGGGCAGGGCACTCCAGTCTTGCTGATCATGGGTCTGGGCTATCCCTCCCAGATGTGGCACCGCACGCGTCCTCTGCTGGCGGAGCGCTACCGCACCATCGCGCTCGATAATCGCGGTGTGGGGCGCAGCGATGTGCCGCCAGGGCCCTATCCGATCCTGGTGATGGCGGAAGATGCTGCCGCGGTATTGGATGCAGCGGGAGTTGAGAGCGCGCACGTCTACGGCATATCGATGGGCGGCATGATCGCGCAGGAGTTTGCGCTGCAATTCCCCCACCGCGTGCGCTCGCTGATTTTGGGCTGCACCGCAGCCGGAGGGCCGACGGCCGTACGCGCCGAACCGGAAGTGACACAGCTATTGATGTCACGCGGGCAAATGACGCCTGACGAAGCCGCGGAAGCCTCAATCCCGTTCATCTACGATAGCGGCACACCGCGTGCGCGAATCGATGAGGACCTGGCTGTTCGAAGGGACTGGTTTCCGCGTCCGGAAGCCTACATCAACCAGTTGATGGGGATTCTTGCTTGGGAGGCTTACAGCCGGCTGGACCGGATCGAAGCCCCCACGTTGGTAATCCACGGCGAGCGAGATCGCTTAGTTCCGCCTGGCAACGGTCAACTGATCGCCGCGCGCATTCCGAATGCAAAGCTGGTGCTGATTCCGCACGCAGGCCACATGTTTCCGACCGACCAGCCGGAAGCCGCGCATCGGCCAGTGTTGGATTTCCTCGCTGCGCAGTAGGACAAGCCTCTGGCTTGTCCAGGCAAGCCGGAGGCTTGCCCTACGCTGATCAACTGATGCAGATTCCGCCATCCACCGGAATGACTACGCCGTTCACGTACGCGCCCGCGCGCGAGGCCAAGTAGATCGCGACTCCGGCCATATCGGACGAATTGCCGATACGCCGCAACGGGCACGACTTCTCAATCTGTTTCTGATAGTGCTCCAACATCCACTTTGTCATCTGGCTGGGGAACGGTCCTGGCGCGATCGCGTTCACTGTGATGTTACGGCCGGCAAACTTCACCGCCAGGTCTCGCGTCATGTGATGTACGGCCGCTTTGCTGGCCGGATATGCGAAGGTTTCAAGAAACGGCGCCTTAATTCCGTCGATGGAGCCGACATTGATCACGCGCGCAGGATCTTCCGGCGTACCGGCCTTCTCGAGCAAGGGCAAAAGCTCGCGAGTCAGGAAAAAGGTGGACTTCACGTTAGTGTCGATCACCTTGTCCCATCCAGCTTCCGTATATTCCGCGATAGGCGCAAACCACACGGCGCCGGCATTGTTCACAAGAATGTGCAGCTTATTCTCGCCGGCTGCGATCTGCTGGGCCAAGTGCTTGCATCCGTCAAGTGTGGACACATCCGCGGGAACTGAAACGCACTCGCCAACTTTCGATAGCTCAGCCGCGACTGCATCGCAAACGTCCTTTTTGCGGGACGAAATATAAACCTTCGCGCCCGATTCCAGGAATCCCCGGGCGATCATCAGTCCGATGCCGCGCGAGCCACCGGTGATCACGGCAGTCTTTCCTTTGATCGAGAACAGCGACTCTACGTGGATTGCTTCGTTGGGTTCCATATTCCTCCGAGCATTCAGCTTACTTCTTCTTCCTCGGCTTGCGCTTGGGAGTTGCGGCCTTGAGTTGCTTCTCAAGCTCCTCCATGCGCCGCAGCAATTCTTCGATTTCCTTCGGCTCCTCGGGCTTGGGTGAGGCTGGCGCGGGCGCGGAAGGTGCAGCCGCCGCCCAGGGAAAGATCGGAACCGACCCAGGCGCCGCACTGCCCAGGAACGGATTGCTGCGCCATAGATTCATGACTGCTTCCACCGGATTCGTCGCGGCGTGCTGTACTTCCTGAAACCGCGTTTGAAGCGATTCGCTGACTTTTTGATACGCTTCCATGGCATTCTTCAGATACCATTCCAGAAACTGGTGCCGCGCCGAATCGCTCGCCAGTACCAGTTGGCGCAGCAGCTCCAACGGCAGGCCCAACTCGCGTCCCTTGGTTTCCTCAACGATGATTTGAGTCAAGACCGTCCGCGTGAGATCCTCATTCGTCTTGGCATCCACCACCTGCACCTCGCCGCCTTTGCGGACCATCTCGGCCACTTCTTCCAGGTTTATGTAGCGGCTATTGCTGGTATCGTAAAGCCTACGATTTTCGTATTTTTTGATGACGATTTTGGGTGGTTGACTCATAAATGTAATCCTAGTATACTCGATCAGATGCTGCGATGCAGCAAGAAGCGATCGGCTCAAAAATGTCGAATACCGGTGCAGGTTCCTGGTCAGTATTTGCCGATACGGTCCGCCAAGGCGTGGACACCTTCGCCGCCACGCAGAAAATGTTTCTGGATATTGGGTTGTTAAAGAGAATGGCCGGCAATTCAGCTGGTTCACTCAATACCGAGTTCTGGGACATGTTGGAGAAAGGCGTTATCACTTTTGCGGCGGCCCAAAAGCGGCTGTTGGAATATGCCGGCCAGCAGGCCGACGCCATGGTGAAAGCGGGCCGGGAAGGCAACTCCGCAACCTCGATGCCGCTTTCGCAGATGGCGGGTTTGGCGCAACAGGCTGCACAAGCTCTCGCGCCCAAAGAACTTTTGGATCTGCTGACCAAGGCCCAGCAGCAGACGCAGCGGCTGTTCAAGGATCCGCCCTCCGGCGACCCCGCCGAGCATTTCCTGAACCTGGCGCGGCAGAGTTTCGAGGATTACATGGACTTGCAGCTCAAGCTCAGTGAGCAAGCCGCACGTCTCATGGATGATTGGACCCGCGCGTGGCAGGCGGGCAACGCTTGGCAACCGTCGGTGACATTTGAGGATCTCGCGCGGCAAGGTGTAGAAGCATTCGTCAAAGCCCAGAGCGAGATTCAGGGATTCGCGTTCCGATCGTCAGGAGCAAACTGGAGCTAAATCATATGTCAACTACACCCAGAACCTATCCGTGGGCATCTCAATTCGGCCCCAGCTCGGTGACTTTCCGGCTGATGCGCGCCGACGACAAGGACCTCTTCAAGACCTTCATCCGCTCGCTGCCGCCCGAGGACAATTTCTATCTTCTGGTGGACGTGCAGAAGGACGCGGCAATCGACAATTGGATGCATGGTATTGAATCCGGCGTAACGCTCAGCGTGATCGCGGTGGAAAATAATCAGATCGTTGGTTATTGCAACCTTCATACTAACGAGACGCCGTGGATCCGGCATGTCGGCGAAATCCGGATGAGCGTGTCGCCCGCTTTTCGCGGTCGCGGCCTGGGCCAGACGCTCGCCAATGAAGTGTTCGCCATTTCCCGCGCGCGTGGATTGCAGAAAATTTGGGCGCGCATGGCCGCCAGCCAGAAAGCAGCTCAAAATGTTTTCGAAAGCCTGGGATTCCACGCCGAGGCGCTTCTGGCCGACTTCGTCAAAAATGCCAACGGCCGCACCGAGGACCTGGTGATCATGTCCTACGACGTTACCGGGTTCGTGAACTAGGGCCGCTCGAAAGGAGAGTCCCCGTATGACCTCACCTGGATTAAGCCCGCGCATGACGGCCGATGATGCCGCGTTTCTGTATCTCGAGCGCAAGGAAATGCCATTGCATATCGGGAGTGTCTCGGTATTCGAAGGTCCGCTTCCGTTTGAGCGCTTTGTCCAGCAGATCGACTCCAAACTCCACTTGATTCCCCGCTACCGGCAGCGCGTGGTTCCGGCGCCGTTTAATATCGGCCATCCCAGTTGGGAAGACGATCCGCACTTCGATATCGGCAACCACATTTTTCAACTGAACTTGGAACCGCCTGGCGATGAAGCCGCATTGAGCGCGCTATCCGGCAAACTGTTCAGCAAGATGATGGACCGCACGAAGCCCCTATGGGAGATTTTCCTGATCGACGGTGTGGCGGGTGGTCGCTCGGCCATGCTCGCGAAAGTGCATCACGCGATGGTGGATGGAGTCTCGGGCGTGGGCTTGATGGGAATCATGATGGATACCTCGCGTGAGATGCAGCCACTCGCCGACAAGCCCGATTTCGCCCCGCCGCCGCTGCCTGATCCCACGCAGCTTTATTTCAACGCGCTGGCACACACTTTTCAGCAAGGTCTGGAACGCATGTTCACCTTGCAGCAGGACTACCTCAGCTTGTTGAAGACTATGTCGTCGACCGAGAGCGTGAAAGCCATCGCCGACGTGGCGCCGCTGCTGGCGGAACTTGCTCTGCCTGCCGATCGCCTACCGTTTAACAACCCGTGTTCGGGGGAACGGCGCATAACCTGGAGTGAGTTCTCGTTCGCCGATGCTCGCGGCATTCGAGGAGCGCTGGGCGGCACAGTGAACGATGTGGCGCTGACGGTTCTAACCGGCGCGGTGAGCCGTTATGTGAAAATGTGCGGCCAGCCCGTGGCACGCCGCTTCTGCCGCTTCATGGTCCCCGTAAATGTTCGACGCGAGGATCAGCGCGGGGACCTCGGCAATCAGGTATCGGCGCTGCTGGTGAATGTTCCGTTAGATGTCGACGATCCCGCCGAGCGCCTCAAGCTGGTAAACAAGCGCACCGAAACGCTGAAGAACGCGCGGCTGGCCGACATGCTGCGCGTCGTCACCAACGCGGGCGGACTGGCCCCCGCGCCGCTACAGGCGTTGGTTATGGCACTGCCATTTATCACGTTGCCGGCGCCCGTGTTCAACATGGTTTCCACCAACGTGCCTGGGCCGCAAATTCCTCTCTATGCCGGCGGCCAGGAGATGCTGAATTATTTTCCGCACGTCCCGGTGGGCAACGACATGGGAATGAATTGCGCCATCCAGACCTACAACCAGAAGATGGTGTTCGGGATCACGTCCGATTACGCTGCCGCTCCCGAGGCGCACCGCATGCGTGAATTTCTGTACGAATCCTTCGACGAGTTGCGCCGCGCCGCCGGATTGCCTGAAGCGCCGCAGCATATTACTCCAGCACCGAAGAAGCGCCACCTGCGCGGGGTGGATCCGGTGGAGACCGAACAGGCGAACGTGACGGCGACTTAATTCACCGACTCCCTCACGGTCGCGGCTCAGTAACACGTCTTTCCGAACCGCGAGCGTAAGCGACCGGTTGCATTTCTACCAGCGAGACCACCGCGATCTCGTGGCCGCACTTCAGAGCCGGGAAATCGTGATCGCAATATTCGCGGATCAATAACGACTTGGTGCAATCGCACGCAAGCTTTCCCTTCAGCACCTTGTCTGCGTCTTTAGCGAAGGTGAAGGACCTTCCACTATATGAGAGCGTCACACTACTCGGAAGCATACAGTAGCGTAACGGCCAACCCAGCCATCGCGGAAGAGAGCGCCACGGTATAGCAGGCTCAGTACTAAGGTTTGGGTTTTGGCTTGGGAGGCTTCACCAATCGGACTGCCTTGGTCTTTTCCAGCAACTCACGGCGGTCCACCAAGTGGTAGAACTTCAGCGCGGTCTCACCACCGCTCAGATGGTCAAGAAGCTGCTCCAGCGCATCCGAAGGATTGTGAGCGTGGATCTCCGCGGCGCGCAAATAGCCTGCGTTTCGCAGCCGGGAGAAAAGTTCGGGAAGCGTGTAGCGTCCTTCCAACGTTAAACCGCCCGCTTTTTGAGAACGGCTGGCCAGATACTGCACCAGCAGCAACTCATCAAAGAGCATCGGCGCAAGGAACAACCGCCCGTGGTCCACTTCGAAGCCGGTGTCCAGCCGCCGCGAGCGTCGGATGGAGTGCGTGGCATCAAAGTGCGCCTGCCAATCCACTTTCGGCTCCTTGCGGCTCAAGTAATGGCGCGATAGTTGGATCAGCCAGCCAGGATCGTCGAAATTAATGGCGGCGCTGGTTTTATCGATCCATTCGAAGAACGCGTGCTGCCCGGTGGCTTTCTCTTCGAGCACAACGAACTGATCGCCGGACTTCGGCAGCGATTTCACCAGCCCTCGCCGCAGCGCGTCCGTCGCTTTGCCGCTTTCAATGCGGTGCACTCGAAACCGGGCGTGCCATTTCACTGGTGATCCGCAGTAAGGGCAGGGATCTTTGCTGTCGGTCGCTTCGAAGAAAGGCCGCGTCGGGGCTGGAGCGTAGAGCTCGGCCAGCGATGGCGTGTAGCGCTTGATTTCCAGATGCGCTGTTTTGAGCGCGAGCCCCATGTGGCGCGTGAACACGTCCAGAACGCAGGCCAGGCAGATCCATTTCTCGGATTGGATGATGGATTCGGGCGGGAAGGCGGAAAGATCCAGGGGTTGGATTGTACTAGCAGCCTTCTTTACTACGCTGGCTTTCTTCGGCGCTTCCTTCCGGGCGCGGCTCGGTTTTGCCGCAGCGCGTTTCTTTTTGGGTTTGGCCGGCATTCGAATCCCTGCAACCATTTTATTGGGATCTTAACCGGAATGGCCAATGACGAAAGTTTTCGTTGACAATGACGAAGGACTTCGTCAATAATCGGGGCATGACTTCCAAACGCCGCAGGCCGACCGAGGGCGAGTTGAGCATCCTCGGAGTTTTGTGGGAAGGCGGTCCCCGCTCCGTGCGGGATATTCAACGCATCTTGAATGAATCGCGTCCTACCGGTTATACGACGGTTCTGAAACTGGTGCAGATCATGACCGAGAAGGGACTGGTGGAGCGCGACGAATCGCAGCGTCCGCAAATCTATCGGGCCCGGTACTCCCAGGAACAGACGCAGCGGCAGTTGTTGCGCGATTTGCTGGACCGCGCGTTCGGCGGCTCAGTGAAGGAGCTGGTGCTGCAGGCCTTGGCTACCAAGCGGTCGTCGCCCGAGGAGCTGGAAGCCATCGAAAAACTCTTGGATCGGTTCGAAGGAGACAAAAAATGACAGCGCTCGAGCAGGCTCTCCGTACGGCACTCCTCGATTTCGTGTGGCAGGGAGTGGTGGTTGCTTTTCTACTGTGGATGGTGCTTTTCGTGATGAGAAGGCGATCCGCGAATGCGAGATATATCGCAAGCTGTCTCGCTCTGGTCACGTTGGTCGCGTTACCGATCCTAACGGTTTGCGTCGCATACACGAGGCCCATCCCTGCGCGCATCAACGAACAGTTCCTTTCGAGTGTGCCGCAGACGGTGGCCGCGGTTTGGAAGGGATCGGTTGCGTCCACTCCGGACTGGCTGGGTTCGCTTGGATCGTTGGCGATACCAGCTTGGGCCTTGGGCGTGATCCTGTTCTCGTTGCGGCTGGCATGGGGATCGAGACAAGTGGCCGTTCTCCGGCGCAGCGGGGAGCCTGCGGAGGGTCCAGTGCTTGCGGTCGCCGCTGCCATCGGCTCGCGCCTGGGTCTCACTCGTCCCGTGCGGCTATTGATTACTTCTCTGGCGGAAGGGCCGAGCGTGGTGGGTTGGATACGCCCCGTCATTCTGCTGCCCGCGGCGACCCTGATCGGACTCACTCCGGAACAATTGGAAGCGGTGCTGGCGCACGAGTTCGCGCATATACGGCGCTACGACTATCTGGTGAATGTCCTGCAGATGGTGGTGGAGACGCTGTTGTTCTACCATCCAGCCGTGTGGTGGACCTCGGCGCGAATCCGCCACGAACGGGAACTGTGCTGTGACGACCTGGCGGTGAGCTTGTGCGGCGATCCGGTGTGCTATGCGCGCGCGCTCACCAAGCTCGAGAGGCTGCGCACCTTTGCTCCGAAAATGGCCATGGGCAGCAACGATGGTCCGCTGTTGTATCGGATTCAGAGACTCACCGGAGCCGCGACCCGGCGGTTCGGACCATCCCGGCTCCCCGGCATTCTGGCCATTTGTCTCGCGCTCGCGTGCGTTGGCCTTTGCGTGACGTGGAGTCGCGTTCACGCCCAGGAAGTGAAAGTGCGCCCGGCTGCTCCGAAGGCTGCGGCCGCGCCCACACCAGCGGTGGCGGATGCGCCGGGCGTGCGTGTGTACGTGGGTGATGCAACCGTACTGGTTCGCGTCCCGGTGGAGTATCCACGATCCGCGATCGAGGACGAAATTGAGGGCAACGTGCGAGTTGAGGTCACTGTCGATGCGAGTGGAAAAGTCAAAGTCGCGCACGTGTTGAGCGGACCTGACGAGTTGCGCGACACGGTTCTGGCGTCCGTCCAGAAGTGGAATTTCAAAGCTGATTCCAGCAGTGACCCGGTGCGAGTCAGCGTCCGGTTCCAGTTGCCCAAAGCCGAAATCGACGTCGACGATGATGATTCCGATGTCGATATGGACGCCGACACGGATTCCGATGATGACGAAGTGGCGGAGGTTGAGAAGGCGATGCCGGAGCTCGAAAGCGCGTTGCAGGAAGCCGAATCGGCAATCGAAGAAGCCGAGTCTGAGCTAAATGAAAAATTCGCCGATCTGACATCTCAGGTGGAAGAAGCCCAACACGAGCTGGAAAAGTTGGGGAAAATCGACGAGCACATTAACCTGATGGATGGCCGCGTCCTGAAACACCTGCGCATTCTAGGACTCTCCGATCAATCGCGCAATGATCTGTTGAAGAAGCTGCCGGTCCACGAGGGCGACACTCTTTCAAAGAGCGGGATTGAGAAGTTAGATAAGGTGCTTCACGAATTCGATGGCCATCTCTCTTGTTTCGCCATTCCGATAGACGATGGTAAGGCCACGATCCTAATAGAGCGCAAGTAACCAGCCGCGTTCCTTAAACTCTGGAGAGCTTATGAAGCGGACGCTCGAAGTGTGCGCGGTCGGTGTGTTCCTCGCATCCGGCTCGTTGTTCGCCCAGGGTGACGATTGGAAACGCCTGATGGCGCGTGGTCAGGAGCTCGAGCGCGACGCGAACTATAGCCAGGCTGCTTCGGCTTATGTTGACGCGGTGAGGATCGCGCGGGGTCGGCGGCTGATGATTGCGCTGAATTCGCTGGGGCTCGCTTATGAAGAAATGGGGCGTTTCCCGGACGGGGAGCGGTATTTTCGGCGCGCACTGGAAATACTGGAACAATTGGGCGGAAATAATCAAGCGGATCGCGCGCTGCTGCTCACCAACCTGGCTCTTCTATACGGGGAAGCGGGTCAGACTGCCAAGTCGGAAGCTCTACTTCGGCAGACCATTGACATCGAAACCGGCGCGCTTCCGTCCGACGATGCGCGTTTGATGCTGGCTCGCGCCGGCTTGGCGGAGTTGGTTTTGAACGATGGGAAATATCAGGAAGCAGAGCGAATGCTGGAGGAATCGCTGGTGTTTTTTGAAAAGCAGCCCGAGCGCTGGCAGCAAGAGATTGGGACCTTGCTGGGCGACCTCGGCGTAGTGCGGCAATTTCAGGGAAGGAATGACGAAGCGATCCGGCTGCTCCGCGAGGCGATTGTGATGCATGAAGCCGAACTGGGGGCCGAGCATCCGATTCTGATACGTCCGCTAGTCAACTTGGCCAGGACCCAGGCCGCCGCGGGCCGGAAGGATGATGCCGACATGATTTTTCGCCGGGCTGTTCGGATCGCGGAGCAACGTTTGGGCACGGAGCATCCTGCATACAGTGACGTATTGCTGAGCTACGCGACATTTTTGCGATCCACGGGTCACAAGCGCGAGGCGAAGTCGCTCGAAGCGCATGTGCGAAATGCGCGGCAAGAAATCGCCCGCCGTGATGGCGCAGGGCTGACGATAGATGCGTCGGCGTTCCGGCCGTAGCGCACGCACACATGCGTGCAGCGTTCACAATCGTGTGAACGCCTGGAGCTCTTCCGGACACTGGTGTTCGCAGGAGTGCGAACACGGCACGCAAAAAGTGCGTGCGCCACATTGGTTGTGACATAATATTTAAACTTGCCATGAGGTTGCTAACTCGCTGCGCCTTCGCGGCTGCAATGCTATTTAAGTTGCTGGCAGCCCAGCAACCGACGCCTGCGCCCGCCCCTACCGAGCCGCCCAAAGAACTATCCGAAAAAGAGAAGGACGATCTCGACGCCGGCATCCCTATCACGAACGAGCTGGTGCGAAAAACCTGCTCGCCCTGCCATAAAGCGGACGACAAGCAGCGCCTGTCGCGTATTTCCTGGCGTCGGACTACGCCCGAAGGCTGGGAGCAAACCATCAAGCGCATGATCAGTCTGAACGGCGTGAAGATGGAACCCGCCGAGGCGCGCGAAATCCTGAAATATCTTGCGGACAATCTCGGACTCGCGCCGGAAGAGGCTCGTCCAGCTGCTTTTGAAGTGGAAAAGCAGATGATCGATTACAAGTTTCCCGACAAGGATACGGAATCCACCTGCTCGAAGTGTCACTCCATGGGCCGCGTCATTTCGCAGCGCCGCACCAAGAGCGAGTGGGAATTGCTGGTGGCGATGCATCGCGGCTACTACCCGCTTTCCGATTTTCAGGCGTTCCGGCGCGTGGGCCCTCCGCAGACTGAGCCCGGTCCCGATGGCCGGCCTCCCGACAATCGCCATCCGATGGACAAAGCAATTCCGTACCTGACGGAAAAATATCCGCTGAAGACGCCGGAATGGTCGGAGTGGGCGCCCAACATGCGCGCGCCGAAGCTGGTGGGCCGCTGGGCGTTCTACGGATACCAGACCGGCAAAGGTTCGCTCTATGGAGTGACCACCATCAAAGCTACGGACAAAGAGGATGAGTTCACCACCGAGACCCGCTACGTTCGCGCTAAGACTGCCGATGTGGTGACGCGGCAAGGAAAAGCGGTCGTGTATACTGGATTCCAATGGCGTGGGCGCTCTTTCGCCGCATCTAATGACAAGGCCGGTATGCGCGAAGTGATGTTTGTGGAGCGCAACCAGCGTGAGCTTTCCGGGCGCTGGTTCACGGGTGCTTACGAAGAGATCGGCATTGATGTCACGCTGCGGCGCATCGGAAATGATCCGATCGTGCTGGGTCTCGACAACATCGCGCTGCAGGCTGGCATGACTCGCGAAGTGCAAATCCACGGGACGAATTTTCCAGCTGACATTTCTTCTTCGGCCATCGACTTCGGCCCGGGCGTTACCGTCAAGCGCGTGGTAAGTGCTTCGCCCGATCTGGTGAAGGTGGAAGTGGAAGTCGCGAAGACGGCTGGAATCGGACCTCGGGACGTTGGCGTGGCGGGCATGTATCGGGAAGGCGCGGCCGTTGTATACGACAAGATCGACGCCATCAAGGTCCGGCCACAATCTGGAATGGCGCGCGTGGGAGGCATTCAATTCCCGAAAGAATATCAGCAGTTCGAAGCGATTGCCTACAACAATGGCGCCGACGGGAAGCCCGATACCAAGGACGATCTCAACCTCGGACCAATCGACGTATCCTGGAGCATCGAAGAGTACACCGCGACATTCGACGATGATGACAAGCAATGGGTCGGAACGCTTGATGACAACGGGCTGTTCACGCCCAATGTCGACGGACCGAATCCGAAGCGCAAAAATCACGCCGACAATTACGGCGACGTTTGGGTGATCGCAACCTACAAACTGCCTGACGGAAGGACGCTGCGTGCGCGTGGACATCTGCTAGTGACCGTTCCGCTCTACATCCTGTTCGATCAACCGGAGGTCGCTCCATGAGCCAGCTCGCGCTCCGCGAATTTCATTCTTTCCAGGCCGCCGGCAAGGATTTCGTCTATCTGGTTCCGAGCGCGGCCGTGTTTGAGCTGGATGATTCCTCGGCCGCGGTGATCAATCGATTGCGTGCGGGGAACGTGTCGCGCGAAGATCTGGCGCGGCAGCTTTCGGCTTTGTTTCCGGCCACTGAAGTGGATGAGACCATATCGGAGTTGCTGCGGGTTCGCGCTATCGGGGAAATTGGAGTGCCGGAGAAGAAGGCGCCAAAAGTAATGCCGCCGGAGAATTTCCCGCTGACTACGATGGTGCTCAACGTCACCAATCAGTGCAATTTGAGCTGCACTTATTGCTACGAATACGGTGAAGACAAAATCGTCGACACCGAAAACGGCAAGAAGCCGAAGTTCATGAGCGAAGAGACCGCGCGCGAAAGTGTGGACTTCATGCTGCGCGAGGCCGGCGCAAACAAAGTTGCGCATCTCACCTTTTTCGGCGGCGAGACGCTCATGAACTTCCCGGTGCTGAAGTCGGCCATGAGTTACGCGCGCCAGCGTGCGGCGGAAACCGGCAAGCAAGTGGACTTCAGCCTCACCACCAATGCTACCCTGCTGCGCCCGGAGATCATCGAATTTCTGGCGGAAAATAGAGTGGGTGTCACCATATCGATTGACGGGCCGAAGGAGATGCAGGATCAGTTCCGCGTCTTCAGCAACGGCAAAGGCAGCTACGATATCGTGGCTCCGAAGATCAAGGAGCTGCTGAAGCGGCATCGTAGCCGCCCCATTGGCGCGCGCGTCACGCTTACTTCTCAAACGCTCGACATCCGCAAAATCTATAAGCATCTGACGGAGGAGATCGGATTCTGGGACGTAGGTTTCGCGCCCGTTACTACCTCGCCAAGCACGAAGTATGCGATCGCGGAGTCGGGTTTCGACGCTATGCTGGAGCAGTTCCGCGCGCTCGCTGCAGACTTTCTGGAAGCGGCGCTCGAGAATCGGCATCACGGATTCTCGAACGTCAAGGACACGCTGGAAGAAATCCACAAGGGAGTGAGCAAAGCGTATCCTTGCGGCGCGGGCTTGGGGTTGATGGGCGTTTCTACAGATGGCGATGTGGCGCTGTGCCATCGTTTCGCAGGCTCCGATGCGCACAAGCTGGGAACGGTACGGGATGGAATCGATCGGCTGGTGCAAATCGGGTTTCTCGAAAAACATCACATCGATGACAAGACCGATTGCAGCCAGTGCTGGGCGCGCCCGCTATGTTCCGGCGGCTGCTACCACGAGGCGCACACCCGCTATGGCGAGACTGCCCGCCCGAACTTGCACTATTGCGAATGGATACGCGGATGGACCGACACCTGTCTCAAGATCTATGCCGAGCTATCCGTGAGCAATCCAAAATACCTGGAACAATTTGACGAGAAGGTGGACTATGAAGCATCTCCGGTCAGTTAACAGCAAGGCGAAGCGTGTGGCTCGCGCAGCCGATCCGCGGAATGATGTCGTGGCGCTGCAGGGACCACCGACGCCCGCTGCGGCGCCGCACATCCCGCTCGGCTGCACGCTTATTTTCTCTCCCGGTTGGGAGGCTGACCATAACGGCGGCACGGCCGGGCTTTGCACGCCGGTGGAGCGCGATATATTCGATTGCCATGAGGGCTGCTTCTGGCCCGCGCAGGTTCCCGATCAGTTGAACCACGCGCCGGACTGGACCGCCAAGTGCGCTTCCGCGCAAAAAGATTGGCGAAAGATCGATCTGGTATTTCCATGAGTATGAAAATTATCCACCCGGCCTGCGCGCTGCTATTTCTGCTGCCTTTCGGGCCCGCGCGCGGCGCCCAAGACAAGCTGATCGGCGGGAACGGCACGCTATACCTGGGCGGCCGGCCCGGACACATTGTCATCATCGACGAAGCCACTGAAAAAGTCGTCGGCCAAATCCAGATGAAAACTGGGACGCCGGCTGATATCGAGCTATCCCAGGACAAAAAGCGATTCTATTGTCTGGATATGTCGTTCGAAAATGTCGAAATTGTCGATATCGCCTCGCGACAGTCGATCGACACGTTCAAATTGAGCGAAGGCAATAAGAAGGCGCGCATTTTCGGGTTCGAAGCCGATCCTCTGAACAGGTTCATGATCATCATGACCAAAACGGCCACCAAACAGCCCGATCGTTGGGAAATCAGTGCACCCACGCTGCAACAGTACGATCTGAAAGAACACAAAGTGATGCGCACCATTCCGTGGCCCAAAGGCGAGGAGCGCGAGTTCGCCAACATGCATTTTTCGCCCGACGGAAAGCTACTCTACTTCTTCGGAGATGACATTCTGGTCTACGACACTGTCGATTTCAAACAGGTGGACAAATGGGAGCTGTCCAAGCCCATCGAAGACGGGTTCGGCCGCATCGACTTCAATGCCCTGGATGACAACAACGAAGAGCTAGGCTTTTTCACGGGACTGTTTACCGTGCAAGACGCTGTGCAGAACCGGAAGATCATGGGCATCGCGCGCGTGAATTTTGAGAAGAAGAGCGTGGATTTTCATGCCATCGGTCCGGACAATCGAGTCAGTTTCTCGCTCGCGCCGGGCCGCAAGATGGGCTACGGCTTGCATTCGGAGATCGGGAAATACGAGTTCTGGTCGTTCGATCTGGTGAACAATAAGCTCGACAGGAAAGCCGAATTCCAGGGACGTCCGCGTATGGCGCTCAAGACCAGCAGTAACGGCAAGGTGCTGTATATCTGGGAAGCCGGGAATACCATTGATCTATACGAGGCCTCCACGTTCAAATATATGCGGACGATCACGCTGGATGCCGACATGACGGGGTCTCTGCATGTCTTGCCCGGGCACTAAAGATTCCCGTGGGGCGGACCCCCCTGGTCCGCGCGGGTCCCCCTGGACCCGCAACTCTACCCAAATAAGCCGACGTGGGCGTCGGCTGCGGACCCGGGGGTTCGCCCCACATCGTGTCATTAGAAAACAAATCCGCTAAGACGCTGCTCCACTACGCGCTTCCTTACTGGCGCCGGCTGGTGCTGGTATTAGTGCTCAGCCTTCTCAGTACCGCGCTTTCGCTGGTGCTGCCGTATCTTTCGAAGGCCCTGATCGATCGTGGTCTGCTGGGACGCGACACGCACGCGCTGGTTGTGATTGTCGCTCTGTTCGCAGGCATCACGCTGGTGAGCTTCGTGCTGAACGTGGTGAGCGGGATTCGATATACAGGCACGTCCGCGCAGATTCTTTTCGACATGCGGCTATCGCTGTATCGCCATCTGCAGCGCCTTTCGCCACGATTCTACGCTAGAACGCGGCTGGGCGAGATCGTAAGCCGCATCAATAACGACATTGCTGAGATCCAGCGGGTGGCGGCCGAAACAGCGCTGGCGTGGCTCGGGAACGTGCTGTTTCTGATCGGAACCGTATTCTTCATGCTGTGGCTGGACGCGCGCCTTTTTCTGTTGACCATCGCATTGTTGCCGGTCAGCTTTTGGGCGCTGGTGCATTATCGGCGGCGGTTGGAGGGAAAGGTGGCGACGCTGCGTCAGGCCAGCGCCGATATCGGAAGCTTTCTGATCGAGACTCTGCAAGGCGTGAAGCTGATCGTGACATCGAACGCGCAAGAACGCGAAGAGCTTCGGTTTCGCGGCAAGAACGACACGTTCATTCGCGCCTTGATGTCCATGCAGCTTCTGAGTTACCTGTCTGGCGGATTGCCAGGCCTGATTCTTTCCGGCAGCACCGTACTGGTTTTTCTTTATGGAGGCCAGCAGGTGATTCATGGAGCGCTGACCATGGGTGCATTCGTGGCGTTCCTGGCTTACCAAATGCGCTTGTTCCCGCCGATTCAAGCGTTGATGGGACTCTACACCAGTCTGGCCACGGCACGCGTCTCGCTGGCGCGCGTGAACCAGATCTTCGATACTCCGCCCGAAGTTGTGGAGGCGCCGGACGCCATCGCGCTGCCCGTAGTTCGCGGCGACGTGAGTTTCGAAAACGTCACGCTCACGTTCGATCGCAATGGGCCGGTTCTGGATGGCGTCAGCTTTTCAGTGCGGGCGGGCGAAACGCTCGCTGTGGTTGGACCGAGCGGCAGCGGAAAATCCACCATTGCCGATCTGTTGCTGCGCCTGCTCGATCCCGATGCCGGCACGGTCCGCCTGGATGGGCATGATCTGCGCGGCATCCGGCTGGCGGATTTGCGTGCGCGCGTGGTGATGGTTGAGCAGGAACCGTTCGTGTTCCATACCACCATTGCGGAGAATCTGCGGTACGCTTGCCCACACGCATCCGACCAGGATCTGGAAGAAGCTGCGCGCGCCGCCGGAATCCACGACTTCATTCGCAACCTTCCGCTCAAATACGAAACACAGGTGGGTGAACGCGGCATGGCTCTCTCGGCGGGTGAGCGCCAGCGCATCGCCATCGCACGCGCATTTCTGGCCGATCCAGCGGTGTTGGTGCTGGATGAGCCCACCGCCGCTCTCGATCCGGTTTCTGAACGGCAAGTGGTAGCCGGCTACGGAGCGATCATGAAGGGCCGCACCACCATCCTGATTTCGCACCGGTTGGAACTCGCAAGCCAGGCCGACCGTGTGGTGGTACTGGACGGCGCGAAAATCGCGGAGACCGGCTCGCCCGAGGAGCTGCGAACGGGGCAGGGAAGCTTCGCCAAGCTGTTCGGTGTCGCGACGATTGCGCCGTGAAAACGCCGGTTCGCATCGCCGTCGTCGACAGCGGTGTCCACGCACAGCATCCGCACGTGAATGGCGTCGCGGGCGGTGTGTCCATCACGCCGGATGGCCGCGAGGGATCGGATTACACCGATCGGCTGGGTCACGGAACCGCTGTAACGGCTGCGATCCGCGAAAAAGCTCCGGACGCGGAGATCTACGCGGTGAAGGTGTTCCACGATTCGTTGGCCACGCGAATCGAATCGTTAGTTCATGCGCTCGATTGGTCCGAGAAAAACGGCATGAACCTGATCAATCTGAGCCTGGGCACCGATAATCCGCAGCATGAAGCCGTCTTGCGCGCCGCAGTGGACCGGCTGGTGGGGCAGGGAATCAAGCTGATCGCGGCGTACGAAGATTCGGGCGTGCGTTGGTTGCCCGGATCGATCGCGGGTGTGGTTCCTGTGGTGTTGGATTGGGATTGCCCGCGCGGTGCGTATCGTACTTCGGCACTGCCGGATGGACGAATGCTGTACCACGCGTCCGGTTTTCCGCGGTCGATCCCCGGCGTAGCGCCCGAGCGCAATCTCAAGGGCATCAGCTTCGCGGTGGCGAATGTGACTGGGTTGATCGCGAGAGGCACCGACTCCCTTACGGTCGCGGTTCGGTGACACCCTACCGAACCGCGACCGTAAGAGAGTCGGTGCTTTTCCTCGCAAATACCCACGATTCCGCTAACGCGAAGTTCAACAGCGCCATCATTATTACAGCTAGCGCGTTTGCAACCAGCAGCGGCAGCCTGATCCACTGCATCAACAGCAGCGTGAAAAGTACGTTCGAAGCGATCGACACGAATCCGTTGGCGATGTTGAATCGCAGCAATCGGCGCCACCGACCTTGCGCTTCCAAATTCCGCCAGGTCCACGCTTCGTGCCAGGCGAAGTTGTGCAAGACGGCGATTTCAACCGCCAACGCCGTGGCGATCAGATAGTGAACTCCAAAGAGGCGCGCTAGAACCCACAGCATTCCCAGTTGCAGCGCGAATCCGCCAATGCCCACCAGGTTGAATCTCCACCAGCGATGCAGCATCGGCCGCAAATCGCGAGGCGTACGCGCGGGACGCGTCTCGGCTCGATAAAGATGAGCTGTGTGCCGCGCGATGGACCACCCTAGCGCTATCAGCATCCCAGCAATTCCGATCATGCCTCCCACGTTGAATAGGGACTTGGTAGGGTTAAACAAAAGCGCGATATTCCCCGCCATCAACAGCAGCCGCAGCTCGGTAGGACCAAACGCGGCGAAGGAAAGCTGAAATATTCCGACCGTATAGGTCGCAAGATAGGCCTCGATGCTCAACAATAAATAAGCCACCAGCAGCGCCACTGCGATGCGTGGATTCATGTAACCCGATAAAGCAAGTCCAGCGAAGACGAACACGCTGCCGCACGAGTCCAGCATATGATCCACATAGAATCCGTAGCGTGGCCGTTGCTGGTTACGCACTCGCGCGAGTGTTCCATCCAGACTGTCTCCAAACCAGTTCGAAATCAAAAAGAGATTCGCCAGCACCAGCCCGGCGCGCGATTCGTGGGAATACCAATAAGAGCAGCCCACTCCAACCAGTGACAGAAACCCGAGCAATGTAAGATGATCGGAGTTCGCCCAGGGCGGCATCCGATTCGCGAGCCAAATCAAGACGCGTTTTTCGAATGGAGCCAGAAGGCTGTGTTGCAATCGCTCGGCAGGTTGGAAGTCGCGCTCGGGCTGCATATTGCTTTGGACGTAAGCGCGAGATTAAGGTTTGTTTAGATTTGTAAACCTGATACCATGAACCACTTGGCGCGCCGAACCACCATCTGGATCTGCGTATTCTTGGCCTGCCTTGGCTTCGTTTTGGCCGGCTGGGTCTTCATCCCTTACACGGGCATCGAAGCCGACGAGGCGCTGGTCGGCAATTCGATTTTCGGCCCGGTGCCTGTAGACTTCCAGATCCGGATTTCCCATCACATCATTCCATTGATGCTCATGGATTACGTGGGCGCGCTCAAATCGTGGGTTTATTGGCTGATCTTCGAGATATTCAAACCATCGCCTGAGTCGCTGCGATGGCCAGTGCTGATAATTGGCGCTGTTACGATCTGGCTGTTTTATCTTTTGTTGAATCGAATCGCTGGTCCGCGAGCCGCTCTCGCTGGTTGCTTCCTGCTGGCCACTGACACGATGTTTCTCGCGACCACTGAGTTCGATTGGGGTCCGGTGGCGATCCAGCATCTGATGTTGGTGACCGCTTGCCTGTTGCTTTTCGAGTTCACGCAGACCGGCTCATGGAAATCGTTGCTCGCCGGATTCTTCGCTCTGGGCCTTGGATTGTGGGACAAGGCATTGTTCGCCTGGATAATTTTCGGGTTGTGCGTGGCTGCTGTGGTTGTCTTTCCCAAAGATGTGCTGCGCCGGTTCACGGTCAGGAACTTGACCATCGCGCTGGCGGGCTTCCTTCTGGGCGCTTGGCCATTGCTGGTCTTCAACGCGCGGCATCACTGGCCAACCATTCGGAACAATGCCGCATTTTCCGCCGGGAACATGGGCCAAAAGGCTGAGATTTTGAAGCGCACCTTAAACGGCTCCGGCCTGTTCGGGTACATGGTGAACGATTCGTCCTCCCTGCCTCAGGAAGTGCCGGAGCGCTGGTTGGAGCGGGCCTCGACGAGCATTGCCGATTTCGCCAGAGATCCGCACCAGAACTTGCTCTTGCCCGCGCTGTTGGTCTGTCTGCTCACAGCACCGCTCTGGCGAGCCTCTCGGAGGGCGATTCTATTTGCCCTGGTCTTCATGACGGTGACTTGGATTCAGATGGCCCTGACCAGGAACGCCGGGGGAAGCGTACATCATGCCGTATTGATTTGGCCGTTCCCGCAGTTTGTCGTCGCGCTGGCGCTGGCGGAGGCATCCCGGCGTTGGGCGCGCTGGGGAAACGTGGCGTTCGGCATTGCAATTGCGTTCTTGTGCGTGACAAACCTGCTGCTAACCAACCAATATCTCGCGTGTCTGATTCGGTACGGGCCGGCCGTGACATGGACTGACGCCATATATCCGTTATCCACCTCGCTGGCCAATGAAACGGGTGAAGTGATCGTAATGGATTGGGACATCTACGACCCGCTCTTGTTGTTGCATCGTGGCGGCGTCCATTTGCGCGCGGGATTTTTCGAGGTAATGAACGATGCTCCAGGGCAATCGGAGCGTGCAATCGACAGCATGCTCGCGACTGAACATGCCGTATTCGTCACGCACACGGCGGAGAAGCAATTCTTTCCACTCCCAAACAGGAAACTGGAGACCACCGCCGCCGCGCACGGATATCGCAAAGAGCTGCTGCGCATCGTGGCGGATGGCCATGGACGGCAAGTATTCGAGGTTTACCAGTTTGTGAAGGAGTAAAAGATCGAAACATTTTCGATGTCACTTAGTTTTCCCAAAAC
>PMOK01000028.1 GCA_003162425.1 Bryobacterales bacterium
AGGCGCACGCTTGGAAAGCGTGTATAGGGGAAACTCTATCGAGGGTTCGAATCCCTCTCTCTCCGCCATTTTATTCAACAGCATACAGAGATCGGCGTCTGGTATCCTGCGGCCAGGACTAGGAGCTGATTTTTGCAGTTACGCAAAAAACGTATATAATAACGCAATATGCGAAAGCTCCGCACCCTTGACGCGCTGTTGCCGAAGACCCGCCAGGGAATCCTTGCGGCAACGCTCGTGCAGCCCGAGAAGGCCTGGTACGTCTCGGAATTGGCGCGCCGGATGGGTGTACCCGCTTCAAGCCTGCAACGAGAGTTGCACGACCTTAGCGAAGTGGGCATCCTCAAGACCCACCGTCAGGGCCGCATGGTTTACTACCAGGCCAACACGGATTCCCCCGTCTTCTCCGATTTGCGCGGATTACTGTTCAAGACCGCTGGCTTTGTTGACGTTTTGGCACAGGCGCTCAAACCACTCGCGGCGAGGCTGCGGACCGCATTTGTGTATGGCTCCATTGCCGCCGGCAGCGAGCAGAGCGATAGCGACATCGATCTCATGGTAGTGGGACAGGTCTCGCCTAAGGACCTTGCATTGCCGCTGCGTCGCGCAAGGGAGTTGCTTGGCCGGAACATTAATCCGACCGTCTACACGCCCGAGGAATTCGACAAGAAACGCGCGGCGAACGACCCCTTTCTGAAGCAGGTATTGGACAAGCCCAAGCTCTTTGTGTTAGCCAACAAAGATGAGCTGGGCAAAGTTGCTGGTGGGTAACCATGTGACGGCGCTCGCGCCGAGCAAGGCGGAGCTCGATAATCTGCGCTCAATTGTGGCCCGAAGCCTGAAAGACGTGACAGCGGCCGGTCTGTCGGCCGACGCTCGGTTCACCATGGCCTACGATGCTGCCCGGACGTTATCGCTGCTCATCGTGCGTGCAGCAGGCTATCGTCCGCGTACGGTCGGCGGACACTACAACACGTTTCTGGCGCTGGAAACGGCTGATCCGGCCTTTGCGGCCCTGTCTGCCTATTTCGATGGCTGCCGAATGAAACGCAATAGCTGTGAGTATGATTTCGCGGGCGGCGTATCCGATACGGACGCCGAGGGTTTGTTGAAGACAGTGCGGCAGTTTGCGGTCGATGCCGAGGCATGGATCAAAGCGCGCTATCCGCACCTGACCTGATTTCCGAACTGAAAAACTATCATCAACAGCGGGAAAAACTGAAATCTAGAATAGATCCAACATGTCGGCATCCACATTCCCAATCTGGACATCGACATCGGCCCTGATTCCTCGACTATCCTAGTGGGGACCGCTCTAGGTCCGTCGGGCAACATCGGACAAGCGGCCGATGGCAACAATGGTATCTTTGGCGGTGGCAGCAATCCCGAATCTGTAACTTGCACCTTCTGTTAGGCCCGCTAGGTTCCGAATCCCTCTCTCTCCGCCGGTTTTTTTTCATCAATATACAGAGATCGCTGCGATTCGTCGGGCTAATTAAGAGCACTTACCCGGAACTCTTTTAGCCTATCCTTTGATGAGGAGCGTATCGATGACTAAGGAGGAATTCGTTGCCAGGCTCTTTTCCCTTTGCCAGGAAGCCGAATCTGGGGTGATGTCATAGTCTGAAGACTCCTCCCGGGAGATCACCGAACGCGGGCAGCCTGCGCCGGAGCAAGTGGTTCCGGTCACTCTCCATACCGGACCAAGACTCCGCGCGCGAGATTGTTCGCTACGCAGCGGAATTTGCAGTTTTCTTAGTGCTCTCAGAGTTAGACGGAATTGGAGGTGTTGCCGGCAACCCTGAGGACGGAATGTACAAGTTGTATTACACCGAAGAAGGGGTCGACACGTCGATCACGGATCCCAGGCAAGAGCCCCTTCACGACCTGTTTCAATCTCTCAGGGATTTTTCCTAAAGCCCGCAAGTTCTTCGGCGCCGATTCCTCAGGCGTTCTGAACACGCTGGCGTCACGAACTACACTTCTGACCAAACGAGCCAGCTTTCGTCGTTGCAGTATCTGATTTGCTATTCTGAAGTGGCCACTTTGATCCTTGTGATTAGGCCCACCTCATGTCTTGCGGGTGCGCCGGGCAACATCGGACAAGCATTCTTGGCAACGATGGCATTTTTGGTGGCGAGAGCAATTCCGAATCTGTAACTTGCGGTTCCGTTAGGCCCTCAATGTTCCGGATCTCTCTCTCCGCCAGTTTGTTTTCAATCGCATACAGGGATCGGCGGGCTTCGTCGCGACCGCCTCCTCCGCCCTTTCAGGCTCGACTTTCCCCGCATGTTATCGGTATAATAACAGCATTATAATGGCAAGATATCGGCATTGACCAAGTAAATGAACATAGTTCATGACAACGAAAAAGCACACCAGCTTCAGTCCCGCCTTCACCATCACGCCAGCCATGGCCGGTGGCCTTATGCGAATCGAAGCCGTCAAGCAAGCTATTCAGACGCTACCGATAACGCCACTCGTGCTGGCGAATTTGCGTGAGACGGCCCGTCTATTCTCTACGCACTACTCGACCAGGATTGAGGGAAACCGGTTGACCCAGGAGCAGGTCGCACAAGTGATCGGTGGGCACCAACACTTTCCGGGCCGGGAGAGGGACCAGGAAGAGGTCAAAGGTTACTACGCCGCGCTCGATGAAGTAGAGCGCCTGGCAAAGAGACGCGAGAGAATTTCCGAGGCGACCGTGCAAAGGCTGCATGCTCTGGTCATGGGCGGCGGTAAGACGCGCGCGAAAGCCACCCCATACCGCGATGGGCAAAATGTCATCCGTGATGCCCGCTCTAACGCCATCGTATATATGCCGCCTGAGGCGAAAGACGTTCCATCGCTGATGGGGCAGCTCATTAATTGGATCAACAGTGAAGATGAATTGCCGGTGCCGATTAAGGCCGGGATTGCACACTATCAATACGCAACCATCCATCCTTATTACGACGGCAACGGACGAACAGCGCGTTTGTTGACCACTCTCGTCCTGCATCTGGGAACCTATGACCTAAAGGGGCTCTATGCGCTCGAAGAATACTATGCACGCGATCTCAAGGCTTACTACGAAGCACTGACTATCGGCCCTTCGCATAACTACTACATGGGCCGTGCTGACGCCGACATCACGAAATGGATCGCTTATTTCATTGAGGGCGTGGCAACTTCGTTTGAGAAGGTTCGCGATCAAGCTGTGCGTGAGGCCGAACGGGGCGGCAAGGATCAATCCAGGCTGCTACGCAACCTCGACCCCAAACAGCGTCGGGCGCTCATCTTGTTTCAAAAGTCGCGAGAGATAACGTCCAAGGATATTGCGGAATTGTTTGGCTATCGGCCGCGGACCGCGGCTTTGCTGTGTCAACGTTGGGTTGGAGACGGTTTCTTGGAAACCACCGATCCTGCTAAAAAATCACGGCGCTACAAGTTGTCCGAAACGTATGCCACCGTTATCGATGAAATCGCTTGAGACGCTTGTGGCGGAAGTAACCACGTGGAACGAGCATCCTGGACGTGAAGATCTCTCCTGGCGCATCGGGCAATACCGGAATTGGGTACTCAAGGTTCCGAATCCCACTCTCTCCGCCATTAAGAGTCGGTGTGGGCGATTCCTATGGCCGAGTAGGCGGAAATATCCGGAACCGTTTACGGCCTTGAATCCGGTAGGTATCGAAGTCCGCGCGATCGACCGTAAATACGGTAGACAGGCCTTCACGCCTCGCCAGATAGACAAGCGTGGCGTCAGCGAAATCCATGGGGCGATCCCAATAGCGCGACATGAGCGATTGAATCTCGGGTAGTTCTGAATCCTCAATCGCCGCGAGCCTGATCGCGCCGGAGCGTATGAATTTCCAGGCGGTCTCCATCTCGTGACGGCTGTCGCCAACCAGGTGAAATAATTCCGCCAGCACCGCTTCGGAGGTGACCAGCGGCAACCGGAGTTGCTGAAACGTGTCCACACACACGCCGTGCCAGCGGTCGGTTCTGTCCAGGAGGGCCAGGATTGCACCTGTATCGATCAGAGCGTCAGCGGCCATAGCGCTGCCGCAGGCGCTGCCGCACCGATTGCGAAGCGGTCTCGGAACGTTGGGTATTTCCGCTTGCCAAGGCGCCCAGCCATCTCGATGCGGCCTTGCGCAACTGGCGCTGCCCTTCATCGCCTTCATTTTCTACGCCGCTGTTATGCAGCCACTCGCGCGCTGCGAGATCGAGGACGGCGGACATCGACATTTTGTGGCGGCGCGCCTCGCGCTCCAGGGCCATCTTGATGTCGGATGATACCCGCCAGCTATAGACCTCGGTCTTCATGCACTACATTGTAGTGCATTCCGCGCCGAGTTTCGAGCTGGCAACGTGTCATTTGCGCTTCGCCGGCGTCGTGGGAAAGTGGCCACCGCACTCGCCGCTACGTCGGCGTGACCCGAACTAGTCCAAAACCAATAAGCTCCTTGAGCCGATCAGCCGTCCTGGCCTGAGATCGTTCGATTCGAATTCGATGTATCCGATGCTTTGGAAGTTGGTCGGGAAGTGCAGCCCCTTCTCCTTGAAGATTGCGATGCGATCCCCGTACACGTACGAGGTCGCCCCAAGTTCGTATACGATATTTTCGCCCGGGCGCCTCGGCCGTCGCCGAATCTCATAGACGATTTCGGGAAGCGCTACGTGCGCTAAAGCAAGGCTGGCCTTTCTTCGTTGACGGCAAGAGTAACCGGCGCGAATTGTTCTTGATTATGTTCGTATTTCTGTAATCTGTCATCCAACGTGCCCCCTCATCTCTGGATGCCATTCGCCCGCAAAGACTAAGGGTCCGCCAGCGTAATTCCCAGGCGTCTCGGGGCTTAATACCTAACTGGGTGCGCCAGTTGGCTCAGCTCCGATAAACAATCACTGGAAACACAGTAGTTGTCAAATGGCGCAGTAGAAGCTATATAGGCGCGTATCTTGAGTAAGCAATAAGCACTCTGGATGGCTCCAAGGTGATGCGAGGGTTCGGCTGGAGCCTTCTTGGATGTGCCCACTGTAGCTGGAGGTAGGACTTGATGTCACAAGCACAGTTGGTCGCGAATGAGGCTCAGATTTCCTTCGAGGCATTGGATGCCCTCCAAGGATTGAGCCAAGCCAGCCGCCCCGAGCCGCCGGACAACCTCAGCCTCTGTTTCGTGTGCATGCAATGGGCGTGCAGCAATCCCGGTTGTCGCGATGGAAGCCGCTGCGATCTGCAGGGCCAGTTGGACCATTTGTAAGCCCTGATTCCGCCACAGCGTTATCAGTAACCCGGTTACACACTCGAGCCGCGCCTCGACGCTGGATAGAAAGGGAACGTTATGACTGCTACTGTCACAGGGCTCGATGAAACCACCCTGGAATTGAGCTTGAAATCCATCAAGGGATTCGCTAAGGACCGGCTTCCGGACCAGAAGCTCATAGCCTGGGATGAACGCGACGAATGTCCGATCGAGATCGTACGGGGTATGTGCGGCGCCGAGTTGGGCATTCAGCTCCTGTTCATTCCGGAAGCATTCGGTGGAATGGGCGGAGGCGCCTTTGACATGTACCGCGTCTGCGAAGAGATGGCTCGCATCGATCTGGGAATCGCCACCAGCGTGCTGGCCACGTTCCTGGGCAGCGACCCGATTAATGTAGGGGCCACGCCGGAGCAAAAGAAGCACTGGCTGACTCGCATCGCGGAAGAGGGATTGCTGTTCGCCTACGGCGCTACTGAACCGGCGGCTGGAAGCGATCTGGCCGCCCTGCGCACCAGAGCCGAGCGCGTTATTGAGGACGGACGCATCACTGGTTACCGGATCAGCGGAAGCAAACAATGGATCAGCAACGGCGGCGTGGCCGATGCCTACTCCATTTTGGCGAATGCACCCGGCGGCCCGAGTTGGTTCATTGTGGAAAAAGGCGCACCGGGCTTCAGCCAGGGAAAGCCGGAAGACAAACACGGCATCCGGCTCAGCAACACCGCCGCCCTTTCGCTCGACGAGGTCTATGTCGATGCCGACCGGCTGATCGGTGGCGAAGAAGGCCTTGGATTGATCCAGGCGCAGGCCGTGTTCGGCTATACACGTCTGACGGTGGCGGCCTTCGGTCTGGGCGGCGGATGGGCTGCGCTGGATCGTGCGATTCCCTATTCCACCGACCGTATCCAAGCTGGCTCACCGCTCTCGGAAAAGCAAGGATACACGCACAAGCTGATCGTCCCGCACGTCGCGCGCCTGGAGGCTGGCCGCGCTTTTATCGAAGAGATCGCCGAACGCATCGACGCCGGCGAGGGAAGCCTGAATACCGAAGGCGCCATTGCAAAGTACCTGGCCACGGAGGCCGGCAATCTGGCCGCCGACGCTAGCATCCAGGCGCTCGGCGGATACGGCTACACGCACGAATTCATGATCGAGAAGATCAAGCGCGACGTTCGCATTACCACCATCTACGAAGGCACCTCGGAAATCATGGAGATGACCATCAGCCGTGATCGCTGGCAGTTGCATCTGAAAACGCGTGGGCAACATTATCACGAGCAGGCCAGCACGCTGGAAGCGTTGCATTCGCGCCATTCCGACGTGGGCGCGAACACGGTGGCGCTGGCCCTGCACGCCTTGGCGGAAGTGATGGAGAAAGCGCGGCTGGGCCGCTTGACCCGGTACCAACATGTTCTGCTGCGTCTGGGCGAGCTGATCGCTTACGCTGAGTGCGCGGCCAGCTTGTGCCGGCGCGCAGCTCGTTTGTCTGAAGGCAAGTTGCACGAAAAAGCTCATCGCAGGTTCGGCGCGAAGGCGCTGGCGGCATTGAGCCGGGTTTTTGCGCGCGAGACAGCCGGCAAGGTGGCTGACGAGGGTTTGCGGTTGGCCGTCGGCGCCGGCGGCGTGACTGATACGGAGATGCCGGCGTTTGAAGCGGCTTTGGGGCTGCCCGCGATCCACCGCGCACAGGCGGGCCTGATTCGAGATATGGATTACATAGCCGACGTACTTTACGGCCGCGCCGAGGTGGCCGCAAAACTATCGGCCTAGCGTTAGAAGCAGGAGTTTCATCATGGAAAACACGGCTGATCGAGCAATCGCGATTGTCGCGGCGGGAGCCGTCCTGCCCGATGCCCCGAACGTGCCCGCCTTTTGGGAAAACGTGAAAAAAGGCCGTTACAGCATCAGCGAGGTTGCACCCGACCGCTGGGACCCTGCGCGTTACTACGACTCCGATCACAACGCGGCGGACAAGACCTACTCGAAGATCGGCGGCTGGGTGCGCGACCACGTTTGGGATCCGATGAAGTGGCACATCGCCATCCCACCGCGTGTGGTCGACTCCCTGGACGACGGGCAAAAATGGGCGATTTCTTGTACACGCGAAGCGCTGGAAGACTACGGCTATCCCAAGCGAACGCTAAATCTCGAGCGAACCGCCGTGATCCTGGGAAATTCCATGGCCGGCGAGAGACACTATCTCACCTCTTTACGAATTCACTTTCCCGAGTACGCTCATGAGCTGGAAGAATCCGCCAGCTTCGCCGCTTTGCCTGCGGCGGTGCGGCGCGACATCATCCGCGAATTCCACGTCCGGATCGGCCAACGGCTTCCCGAAATTACCGAAGACACCATGCCCGGTGAATTGAGCAGCTGCCTGGCCGGCCGCATTGCGAACGTATTCAATTTCCGCGGGCCCAATTTCGTCGTAGACGCAGCGTGCGCTTCCACCATGGCGGCAGTGACTTCGGCCATGGAGGGTCTGATAGAAAACGATTTCGATGTGGCCATCGCCGGCGGCATTGATCGCAATATGGGCGCCCCCACTTTTATCAAGTTCTGCAAGATCGGTGCGCTCTCCGCCACCGGCATTCGTCCCTTCGCCGAGGGAGCGGATGGTTTCGTAATGGGCGAAGGCGCCGTGCTGCTCATGCTGAAACGGCTGGCGGACGCTGAGCGAGACGGCGACAACATCTACGCCGTGCTGCGAGGCATCGGAGGGGCCAGCGATGGCAAGGGGAAAGGCATCACCGCACCCAACCCAGTGGGCCAAAGATTGTCCATCGAGCGAGCTTGGCAGAATGCCGGGTTGTCGCCGGCTACGGCAACGTTGATCGAAGGTCACGGCACATCCACGCCGGTGGGTGACGTGGTGGAGGCGCAAAGCCTGAACGAAGTACTCAGCAGTTATCAACTCCCGCGCGGCTCCGTGGCGCTCGGATCGGTTAAATCGAACATCGGACATCTCAAATCGGCTGCGGGCGCCGTGGGATTGTTGAAGACCGCCTTGGCACTTCGCGATAAAGTGCTGCCGCCCAGCGTGCATTGCGAGCATCCCAATCCGGATATCGATTTCGATCACTCCCCGTTACGCGTCAATACTGAACTGAAACCGTGGACCGTTCCGGCGGACAGCGTCAGGCGCGCCGGTGTTAGCGCTTTTGGTTTCGGCGGCACGAATTTCCACGCCGTTCTCGAAGAATACATTCCGCATCGGCTGAACGGCAATGGCAAGCGGTCGATCGCGGTTGGTGTGACGCAGCCTACTGCCGTCCACAAAGTGCCGTTGCGTGGTGCGTTGGTGATTGGCGCTCCCTCCGATTCCGCATTGTCGGAACGTTTGCGTTCGGTACAGAAGGCCGCCGAGGCAGGCCGTACACCGGCGCCGTCCGCACCGGCTGAATCGGATCTGCGTGCACCTGAACGATTGGCGATCGACTATTCGGATGCCGCCGACCTGGCGGACAAATCGGTGAAGGCGCTCAAGGCGCTGGCCGCCAACCAACCCGCGGTGTGGAAAGCTCTACGCGCACAGGGCATCTTCCGCGGCCATGGTCCTGCGCCCAAAGTTGCATTTCTGTATACAGGCCAAGGCTCGCAGTATGTCAACATGCTGAAGCCGTTGCGCGCGCTGGAACCGATTGTCGCCCAGACCTTCGGTGAGGCAGACCGCGTAATGATCCCGCTGATTGGCAAGCCGCTCAGCGATTTTATTTTCGTGGATCAATCCGACGCAAGCGCGGTCGCCAAGGCCGAAGAAGATCTGCGCCAAACCGCCATCACGCAACCTGCCGTTCTTGCGGCCGACATTGCGCTAACCCGGCTGCTCGCCGCTTACGGCATTCAACCCGACATGACCATGGGACATAGCCTGGGTGAATATGGAGCGCTGATTGCCTCCGGAGGACTGCCTTTTGCTGACGCATTGGAAGCGGTCAGCGCCCGTGGCCGCGAGATGACCCGCGTGTCGGTGGAAGACAACGGAAAAATGGCCGCCGTGATTGCGCCGCTGGATGAAATCGAGCGAATCCTGAAGACCATCCAGGGTTACGTGGTGATCGCCAATATCAACAGCGATCATCAGGCGGTGATCGGCGGTGCAACCAAGACAGTGGAACACGCCACGGAAGTTCTGCAGAAAGCAGGCTACGAAGTGGTGCCCTTGCCGGTGAGCCACGCCTTCCACACCTCGATTGTGGCGCCGGCCAGTGAACCGCTTCGGCAGGTGCTGCAGCGTCTGCGTCTTCAAAGCCCAAGCGTGCCGATCGTCGCGAATGTGAATGGCGAGTTCTATCCCACGGGACCGGACGCGGCACCGCAGATGGTGGATATTCTTGGACGGCAGATCGCGTCTCCCGTGCAATTCGTCAAAGGCCTCCGCAAATTGTATGATGCCGGCGCGCGCGTCTTCGTGGAAGTTGGACCGAAGAAGGCGTTGCAGGGATTTGTCGATGATGTACTGGGCGGCCGCGAGGACGTGGTTTCGCTTTTCACCAATCATCCGAAGGTCGGCGATGTCGCGGCGTTCAACCAGGCCTTGTGCGGCCTTTACGCCGCGGGGTTAGGCGCGGGGCAAGCTAGCGTCCTCAATCCTACGTCGATGGAAGAAGCCGCCGTGTGGGGCGGTCCCCCTGGACCGCAGNNGACGAGGGCGTCCGCCCCACTCCGAACCGGCAGAAGACGATCGGTACACCGCGCTCGGCCGTTTATTCGCCGATGTTCTCGATCGGGGCTGGCAGATTTATCACGGCCAGAACGGCGCCTCGACCTCGCGTCCGGTGACTATCACGGGAGCAGCGTTGGGGCTGCCTGGAACCGAGCACATCTTCGACGATTCGAACGTCAGCCGCATTCTGCGCGGCGAGCAATTCATCGATGTGATCCCGGCACGGTTCCGCCGTGCGATATTGGACAAACACATCACCCGTCTGGTTAAGAGCGACAACGGAGGGCCAACGTTCGAGACCATCGACGCTGTGGGGGATGTGATAAAACTGGCCGGCCGCGCTGGCGCCTTCGATCTGGAGAAGGAATTCGGGGTTTCCGCCGACCGGCTGCCGGCGCTGGATCGCGTCACTCAACTGGCCATCGCGGCCGGGCTCGACGCCCTGCGTGACGCAGGCATTCCGCTGGTGATGCGTTATAAGACCACCAGCAAAGGCACGCAGTTGCCGGACCGCTGGGGATTGCCCGACTCTCTCAGAGACGACACCGGTGTGATCTTCGCCTCCGCGTTCCCTGGCTACGACTCTTTCGCTGAAGAGGCCTCGCGTTACTACCAGGACCGCGCCCGCCGCGAGCAATTGGCCGTGCTTGAAAACTTGCGCGCCCGGCTGACGGAGACGAATGGCCATTCAGCCATAGCACAGGAGATCGACAACCGCATCGACGACCTGCGCATCAACGGGAAAGAGCCGTATGTCTTGGATCGGCGCTTCCTGTTTAAAATTCTTGCGATGGGGCATTCGCAATTCGCCGAGTTCATCGGTGCTCGCGGCCCCAACGCGCACGTGAACGCCGCATGTGCCAGCACCACGCAAGCTGTCGCGGTGGCGGAAGACTGGATTCGGGCCGGGCGGTGCCGCCGAGTGATCGTAGTCGCGGCGGACGACGTTACTTCCGATCACCTGCTGGAATGGATGGGCGCAGGCTTTCTGGCCAGCGGAGCAGCAGCTACCGACGAAGTGGTGGAAGATGCCGCCCTGCCTTTCGACCGCCGGCGGCACGGCATGATTATCGGTATGGGGGCCGCAGCCCTGGTGGTGGAGGACGTGGAGGCCGCGAGCGAACGCGGAATCCGTCCCATCTGCGAAGTGCTGAGTGCGGTAACGGCCAATAGCGCTTTCCACGGCACGCGCCTGGATGTTCAGCATATCTGCCAGGTGATGGAGAAGTTGGTTGCCGAAGCCGAAGCGCGCAGTGGCATTCCACGGCGCGAGTTAGCCCGGCAAATGGTTTTCGTTTCCCACGAAACCTATACGCCCGCGCGCGGCGGCAGCGCGGCGGCGGAGATCCACGCGTTGCGGCAAGTGTTCGGCGAAGACGCGGATCGCATCGTGATTGCCAATACCAAGGGCTTCACCGGCCATGCGATGGGCGCAGGCATTGAAGATGTCGTCGCGGTGAAAGCTTTGGAAACGGGATGTGTGCCGCCCGTAGCCAACTTCAAAGAAGCGGATCCCGAGTTGGGGGTACTGAACTTGTCGAAGGGCGCAGTTTATCCCATCGAGTACGCGTTGCGTTTGGGTGCCGGGTTTGGTTCGCAAATCAGCATGACGCTTTTGCGCCGGGTGGCCACTAAGGACGGGCTTCGTCCCAGTCCGAATGCATTGGGCTACTCATATCGCATTGCCGATCCGACCGCTTGGAACGCTTGGCTAAGCCAGCTAGCGGGCGGTCGCGCCGCGGATCTGGAAGTAGTTCACCGCACGTTGCGGGTGCGAGACGCAGTGGCGCCGGCGCGCGTCGCCGAAGTTGCTCAGGATCTTGAACCCGCGACAGCCTCGGGCGATCCGGTGAAGGAGCGCATCCTGGCCCTGGTAGTAGAGAAAACCGGCTACCCGCTCGACATGCTTGCTCTGGATCTGGATCTGGAAGCGGACCTGGGCATCGACACAGTCAAGCAGGCGGAGATGTTCGCGGCCATCCGCGAGATTTACAATATTCCGCGCGATGAAAATCTGAAGCTGCGTGATTTTCCGACGTTGGCGCATGTCATCCGATTCGCGTCCGGCAAACGTCCCGATCTCGCGGCCCCAACTGTCGCAGCGCCCACTCCTGCGCCCGCGGACAACTCCATTGAAGAGAAAGTGCTGGCGATTGTAACCGAGAAAACCGGCTATCCAAAAGACATGCTGGATTTGGATCTGGATTTAGAAGCCGATTTAGGCATCGACACGGTCAAGCAGGCGGAGATGTTTGCGGCGATCCGCGAACTTTACAACATCCCCCGTGACGAGAATCTCAAGCTGCGTGATTTCCCGACGTTGGCCCATGTTATCCGATTCGCGTCCGGCAATGTGGGGCAGGTTGGCAACCTGCGCGCCGATTGCCAATCGGCGCAAGATGGCGCGGGTAACCAACCCGCGCGCAGGATACCATCCTGCCCCACAAGCGAACCAATCGTTGACGACTCAATACAGGAAAGGGTCCTGAAGATTGTAACAGAGAAAACCGGCTATCCAAAAGACATGTTGGACTTGGATCTGGATCTGGAAGCAGATCTAGGCATCGACACCGTCAAGCAGGCGGAAATGTTCGCAGCGATCCGCGAACTCTACAATATTCCCCGCGATGAAAATCTCAAGCTGCGCGATTTTCCAACCCTAGCCCACGTGATCCGTTTTGCTCAAGACCGCCGGACGGGCTCAGCGGTCGAACCAAAGCAGTCGGCGCCTCCCGCCCAGCCAATCCTTGCGAGCTTGGAAGCAACAAACAGCATCCCACGCCGCGTCCCTGTGCCCACTTTGCGCCCGCCGCTCGGCATGTGTAAATCAAGCGGCGTAACGCTAGGCCCTGGGAGCCGCGTGATAGTCATGGCGGACAAAGGCGGCGTAGCTGAGGCTCTGGCCGATCGGCTACGGACGCTAGGCGTAGAAGTCCTCCGCATCGACGATGCGCCGCAGGCCGATGTGCTGGATGCGGGTCCGGTGCAGGGCATCTATTGGCTTCCGGCACTGGACAACGAGGGAAACCTCAGTGATATGGACCTGGCTACCTGGCGTGAAGCAGTGCGGGTGCGCGTGAAGTCGCTTTATGCAACCATGCGAACTCTCTACGAGCAGATCTATCAGCCGGGCACGTTCCTGATCTCGGCCACGATGCTCGGCGGTCAACATGGTTACGATGACGCCGGAGCGGTAGCCCCGCTGGGCGGCGCGGTGTCGGGTTTCCTCAAGACCTATAAGCGGGAGCGGTTGGACGCGCTCGTCAAAGCAGTGGACTTCGCGCCGGAGTGCGCGGCGCCGGAAATCGCCGAAATCCTGATTCAAGAAACCCTGCGCGACCCGGGCGCGCTTGAGATCGGCTACAAAGGAGGGCTGCGATTCGCCGTGGGGCTCGAAGAACAGCCCGCGGCGAACGGCCAGCCAGGTCTCGAGCTGAATAAAGACACCGTGTTTCTGATCACCGGCGCGGCAGGCAGTATCGTTTCCGCAATCACAGCCGACTTGGCGGCCGCTTCCGGCGGCACGTTCTACCTTCTCGATCTGGCGCCGGAACCCAAGCCGGACGATCCCGATCTGGAGCGCTTCATGAGCGACAAAGACGGTTTGAAGCGCGATTTGTTCGCTCGCATGCAGGCGAGTGGCGAGCGGGCAACTCCGGCGCGGATTGAAAAGGAGCTGGCAGCGCTGGAGCGGGCGCAAGCTGCACGGAGTGCGATCGACGCGGTACGCGTGGCGGGCGGCACAGCCTACTACTTCAGCGTCAACCTCACGGATGCGGACGCGGTGGGCCAAGTTATAAGCGAAGTGCGCGAGCGCAGCGGACGCATCGATGTGCTGTTGCACGCCGCAGGCATGGAGCGCAGCCACTTACTGCGCGATAAGGACCCGCGCGAATTCGACCTGGTCTTCGACGTAAAAAGCGACGGCTGGTTCAATCTTCTGCATGCCATCGGCGACATGCCGCTGGGTGTCACGGTCGCATTCAGTTCGGTAGCCGCCCGTTTCGGCAATGCTGGACAGGCTGATTACAGTTCCGCCAACGATCTGTTGTGCAAGATCACATCCAGCTTCCGCACCACCCGGCCAGCTACGCGCGGTATCGTCGTCGATTGGACGGCGTGGGCGGGTATCGGCATGGCCTCGCGCGGTTCCATTCCCAAAATGATGGAGCTGGCAGGCATTGACATGCTGCCGCCCGAAGCTGGGATTCCTCTTATCCGCCGCGAATTGACCGCGGGAGATACGCGCGGTGAAATCGTGATCGGCCAGCGTCTCGGGATTTTACTGAATGAATGGGATGCCACCGGCGGACTGGATACCATGGCGGCGGAAGCGCAAGGACCAATGATCGGCAAGCTGGCGGGGATGGGTCTGCACTCCGGCCTCAGCATCGAAACTACGCTGGATCCGGCCGTTCAACCGTTCCTACATGATCATCAAATTGATGGCACGCCGGTACTGCCCGGCGTCATGGCTGTCGAAGCATTTGCGGAAGCGGCGCTCTCAATTCTTCCCGGCTGGTATGTCGAAAGCGTCGAGGAAATGAACTTCCAGTCGCCGCTGAAATTCTACCGGCACGAGCCGCGTACGGTGACCACCGAGGTAGTGTTTCGTCCACCACAAGGCGACACGGTGATGGCGGATTGCCGCTTGACCGGTTGCCGCACGTTGCTAAATCACGCGGAACCGCAAATCACCACGCACTTCACGGGGCGCGTGCGGCTCACGAATCGACGGCCCATGGCGCTGACTGCGCCCGCTCCTGGATTACCGGCCGGATCCATTAAAGAAGCCGCCGACATTTATCGCGTCTACTTCCACGGGCCATCGTATCGCGTGATCGAGCGGGCCTGGGCGGATCAAAACCGGATGGTCGGGCAGATGGCCACGAACCTACCTGCAGATATCGAGCCCCGGCAGCCGATAATTATGGCGCCGCGACTGATCGAGTTGTGCTTCCAAACGGTCGGGCTTTGGGAGTTGGACGTGCGAGGCCGGGCCGGTCTGCCCGAGTATATTCGTCAAGTCTCAGTGTGTCGCGCGCCGGAGCTGGCCGAAGGCCCGTTGTATGCCGTGGTCACTCCGGATCATGAAAGCTTCGATGCGGACGTGGTGGATACGGCGGGCAACGTTTATGTCCATTTGAGTGGCTACCGCACGGTGGCGCTGTTCAACGGAGTAGATGCTGAGCCCGCGAAAGAACTGCACGCGGTCGAAGTGTGACACTTATGCAGTGCGAATTTCATCGCGTGGCGATTGTCAATCGCGGAGAAGCGGCAATGCGGTTCATCCACGCCGCTCGGGAATTCAATCAGGAGCACGGCACGAGGCTTGTGACCATCGCTCTCTTCACCGATCCCGACCGCCATGCTATGTTCGTCCGCGAAGCGGACGAGGCCGTATACCTGGGCGAAGCGCATATCATCGACCCTGACACCCACCAGTCCAAAAGTAGTTATGTCGACTATGGCCGGCTGGAACGGGCCTTGGTGACTGCGCGCGCGGATGCAGTCTGGGTGGGATGGGGTTTCGTGGCCGAGCACGCCGAATTCGCGGATCTTTGCCGCGACCTCGGAATTGTGTTCATTGGTCCGGATGGTGATGTTATCCGGCGGTTGGGCGACAAGATTACATCGAAACGTCTGGCCGAGGAAGCGCGAATCGCTGTGACGCCTTGGAGCGGCGGACCGGTGGAAACGCTCGCGGATGCGTGGCGCCATGCGGAGCGGCTGGGCTATCCGCTCCTGATCAAAGCCACGGCGGGAGGAGGCGGTCACGGGATTCGGCGCGCGCATTTGGCGAGCGACCTCCCGAAAGCCTTTGAGAGCGCCCGCGCCGAGGCGTTCAAGGCCTTCGGAAACCCGACCGTTTTCATGGAGCAATTGGTGTTGGGTGCGCGCCACGTGGAAGTCCAGATCATAGCCGACGATTTCGGGACAACTTGGGCCGCCGGCGTGCGCGATTGCACTATCCAACGCCGTCACCAGAAAATCCTCGAAGAAGCGCCCTCCCCTGCGCTCTCTGCGGAGCAGGATGAGGCGCTGCGCGAAGCGGCCGTACGGTTGAGCCAAGCGGCGGGCTATCGCAACGCCGGCACCGTCGAATTCCTGTACCACCCCGAGAGCCGCGTCTTCTCGTTCATGGAGATGAACACACGGCTGCAGGTGGAACATCCCGTGACGGAGTGCACCACCGGGCTTGATCTTGTCAAGCTACAGATTCATGTCGCGCGCGGTGGCCGGCTGGAAGGCGCGTCTCCCCGCACCAGCGGTCATGCCATTGAGGTACGGCTGAATGCCGAAGATCCGGACAACGGTTTTGCTCCGGCCCCGGGCGCCATTGAGCGATTCAGGATACCGTCGGGCCCGGGCGTGCGCGTGGACACGGGTGTGGCGGAAGGCGATACGGTCCCCGCCGAGTTCGACTCCATGATCGCCAAAATCATCACCTATGGCCAGACGCGCAACGAAGCGCTCGCTAGAATGCAGCGGGTGTTACGCGAGAGCGTGGTGGTTGTCCAGGGAGGCGCCAGTAACAAAGCGTTCCTTCTGGAATTGCTGAGCCGCGTCGAGGTGCAGCGCGGAGAGTCCGATATCGGATGGCTGGACCGTCTGGCGGCGGGCGGCCAGCACGTTTCCCGGCTTTACGCGGATGTGGCTCTTCTCGAAGCGGCCATAGAAGCTTACCAAGCGGAATTGGCCGTGGAGCAAACGCAGTTCTATGCCTCCGCCGTGCGCGGCCGGCCGCACGTACGGAGCGAGTTGGGCCGGACGGTGGATCTACGCTACCGGGGGAATTCTTACTCGCTGAAGGTTTCCCGCCTCGGTCCCCGGCAGTACCGCGTAGAGGTAGACGAATCGCGCATCGACGCCGAAATCGACCGCCTGGGTCAGTTTGAATACTGGTTTACCAGCCAGGGACGGCGCTTCCGGATCGTCTCCGTGGTTCAAGGACTGAATTATCGGATTGAAGTGGATGGCGTGTCGCACCGGATCGATCGGGATGACGGGGCGGTGCATGCGCCATCACCGGCGGTAGTGGTCTCCATCGCCGTGAAACCTGGCGACATGGTTGCGATGGGCGATCCCCTGGTGGTGCTGGAGGCCATGAAAATGGAAACACAGGTGGTGGCCCCGTTCGCTGGAAGAATCCGGAAGGTAATGATCATACCTTACGTGCAGGTGGACACCGGAGCCCCGCTTGTGCAGATCGAATCCACCGCTACCGGTGCCAGGCAGTCAGGCATGGAGCGGGTAGTTTTTGGCGCGTCGCATGCCTCCGACGAAAATGGACAAACCACGCCGGCCCAATGGCGCCTAAGTCTCAAAGAACTTCGCCAACTCATGCTGGGCTTTGATGTGGACCCGACGCGCACCGCGCTGCTGGTCGCGGAATTGAGCCAGTGCTGCGCTGACGGAGCGGAAGGGGACGAAATTACGCGAGGCGAAGATGAACTGCTGAACATTTTTGTGGATATATGCTCTTTATTCCAGCGTCAACCGGAAGCGGAGGGTTCCACCAGCGGGGAAGGTCCTAGCGCGGAAGCGCACCTTTTTGCCTACTTGCGCATGCTCAATGCGCGTGGAGAAGGATTGCCGCTGCCTTTTGTCGACGCACTCCGGCGCGCGTTGGCTCACTACGGCGTGCGGACGCTGGATCGGTCGCCTGAACTCGAAGAGAGTTTACTCTGGCTCTACAAATCGCACCAACGCGTGGAGCAGCAACTAGTTCCAGTTCTGGGAGTGCTCGAGCGGCGTCTGGAACACGCCGAAACTTTGGCGTCCCACGCCCAGGAATCCTTCCGGTTGCTTCTCGACCGGCTGATCGCCGTGGCCCGAGGACTCTTTCCCGCTGTCAGCGACCTGGCCCGGGAGGTGCGCTACCGCTGGTTCGATCAACCATTGTTTGATCGGACGCGGGCGCAGATTTACGCGCAAGCGGAGGAGCATCTGGATTATCTAGCAGCACATCCGGAAGCAGCGGAGCGCCGCGAAAGGATACACGAGCTGGTGGAGTGTCCCCAACCGCTCATAAACCTGCTCTTGCGGCGATTCGCAGACGCACCCTTCGCGGTCCGCCAGTTGATGCTTGAGGTTCTCACTGCCCGGTACTACCGTATCCGAACGCTCCTGGACTTTCGCTGCCTGGAACTGGATGGGCAATGTTTGGTATTAACCGAGTACGATCAGGAGGGGAAGCGGATCCACGTCTTCACCACGCATGCTGAGTATTCTCAACTGGGGAGCGCGGCGCGGGCAATCTTTCCTCTGCTCGAGGAAGTGCCGGAAGACCATGACATCGTTATTGATTTCTACACGTGGTCTTCGGACCGCCCGGCCGATCCGGAGACTACGCAGCAGGAACTTCATGCCCTGCTCAACAGCGCCGGGTTTCCACGCCCGGCGCGGCGCATTCTGGTAGCGATCGCCGGCCCCGCAGGCGGCCACGGTATGAGCGCCATTCAGCATTTCACTTTTCGCCCCACGGGCGGCGCCTTGGCGGAAGACAGAATCCTACGCGGGCTGCATCCCATGATGGCCAAACGGTTGCATCTGTGGCGGCTCAAGAATTTCAAGCTGGAACGGCTGCCGTCGGTCGAGGATGTGTACCTGTACCGTGGCGTGGCCCACGACAACCCGAAAGATGAGCGGCTGCTGGCATGTGTGGAAGTACGCGATTTGACGCCTGTCCGGGATGAGCAGGGCCGCATCGTGCAACTACCACACCTGGAAAGAATGTTTACGGAAGCGTTGGCCGGTATCCGGCTATTTCAGTCGCGGCGATCGCCGCAGGAGCGGCTGCATTGGAATCGGATATTGCTCTACGTTTGGCCCGCCCTCAATCTCAAGCCGGACGAGATTCACGACATCGTGCAGAAACTGGCTCCCTCGACCGAGGGACTTGGTTTGGAACAAGTGGTGGTGTGCGCCCGCGTTCCTAATCCGGCCGCCGGCGAACTGCGTGAAATGGTTATCAGAATATCGATTCCGGCTGGCGCCGGTTTCCTCATCACTTTCCGGCCCACTTCCGATCTGCAACCAATAAAACCGCTGACCGAATACAACCAAAAAGTCATCCGCATGCGCCGCCGCGGGCTCCTGTATCCCTACGAAATCGTCAAGATGCTAACGCCGGATCGGGAAGACATGCGGGCGGAATTCCCCCCCGGCGATTTCATCGAGCGCGATCTGAACGCGGAGGGCCGGCTCATTCCCGTAGATCGGCCGCACGGCCGGAATAAAGCCAACATTATTGTTGGCATCATCCGCAATTTTACGAACAAGTATCCGGAGGGCATGCGCCGCGTTCTGCTGCTCGGCGATCCCAGTAAGGATCTGGGCGCGCTCGCCGAACCCGAATGCCGCCGTATCATTGCCGCGCTGGATTTGGCCGAAGCGGAAGGCTTGCCGGTGGAATGGTTTCCGGTTTCAGCCGGCGCGAAGATTTCGATGGACAGCGGCGTCGAGAATATGGATTGGATCGCCCGCGTCCTGCGCCGCTTGATTGAGTTCACTGAGGCCTCGGGTGAGGTGAACCTGTTGATTAACGGCATCAACGTCGGAGCGCAACCGTATTGGAACGCTGAAGCCACCATGCTAATGCACACGCGGGGCATTCTGGTGATGACGCCGAAAGCCGCAATGGTGCTCACCGGCAAGCATGCCCTGGATTACTCGGGCGGGGTGTCAGCCGAGGATAACCAAGGGATTGGCGGATACGACCGGATTATGGGGCCTAATGGGCAGGCGCAATATTGGGCCCGCGACATCGATGAAGCCTGCCACATTCTATTGCGTCACTACGATCACACTTATGTAGCGCCGGGCGAGCGATTCCCGAGGCCGGCCGCGACCACAGATCCCATCGATCGGGACGTGCGAGTTTATCCCCATATTAACGGGCCCCACATTAGAAACGGCGAGGAAGGTTTCGCCCTGGTAGGCGACATCTTCTCGGACCAGACCAACCCTGGCCGCAAGAAATCCTTCGATATTCGCAGAGTCATGCTGGCGGTGATCGATCAGGACCATCTTCCATTGGAGCGTTGGGCCGGCACGCGATCGGCCGAGACGGCGGTGATTTGGGATGCCCACTTAGGCGGCTATCCTGTTTGTCTGGCCGGTATCGAATCCCGGCCAGTGCCTCGCATTGGTTTTGTCCCCGCCGACGGGCCGAATGAATGGAGCGCGGGGACGCTCTTTCCGCTCTCTTCGAAGAAATTGGCGCGCGCCATCAATGCAGCCAGCGGCAATCGGCCCGTGGTGCTGCTTGCCAATCTGTCGGGATTTGACGGCTCGCCGGAGTCCCTTCGCAAACTGCAGCTTGAGTACGGCGCCGAGATCGGACGGGCCGTGGTGAACTTCAAAGGGCCCATGGTATTCTGCGTGATCTCCCGCTATCACGGGGGTGCTTACGTGGTTTTCTCGCAAGCACTCAACGAACATCTTGAAGTGGCCGCGCTCGAGGGAACGTATGCCTCCGTCATCGGGGGCGCGCCGGCGGCGGCCGTTGTATTCGCGGGTGAAGTCGAAAGCAGGACTCGTAAGGATGCACGTCTCGAAGCGCTCAGTGAAGCCATGGGCCAGGCCGCGGGCGTGGAGAAGCGCCGTTTGCGCGCCCAGTGGAACCAGCTATTCAAAGTGGTCCACTCCGAAAAATTGGGCGAGGTGGCCGACGAGTTTGATCGTGTGCACAGCGTGCAGCGAGCTCTTAGAGTGGGCGCGCTGCATCACATTATTCCGCCCGCGGATCTCAGGCCTTATCTCATCCATGCGGTGGAACGCGGTATGCAAAGGTATGCGGAATCAGGAGTGAGGGAGCTAGCTGCCAAAGTTTAACAAGACCATGTTTGACCAGACCATGGATGTGTATTGGTTGGAACAGACCGCAACCGATGTGCCCGTGGAAAATGACTGGCTAAACGCGAGCGAAGCAGTCCGCTTGAATGGTCTGCGTTTCCCCAAGCGGCGCGCCGATTGGCGGCTGGGTCGTTGGACCGCAAAACGCGCAGTGGCCGTCTGCTTGAATCTGCCCTTGGACCGTCACACCTTGGCGGGCATAGAGATACGGCCAGCGCCGTCAGGTGCACCCGAGGTCTTCTTAGCGAACACGCCGGCTCACGCCACCATTTCACTCAGTCACCGCGAAGGTACGGCAGTTTGTGCGGTCGTGTTGTCCACGGCGGCGCTGGGTTGTGATCTCGAAATGATCGAGCAGCATAGCGACGCTTTCGTCGCCGACTATTTCACCACTGAAGAGCAAAAGCTGGTTGCGGATACGCCTGCGGTGGACCGGCTTCGCCTCCTGGCTCTGCTTTGGAGCGCGAAAGAGAGCATGCTCAAAGCGCTTCACGCGGGGCTACGGCTGGACACGCGTTCTGTGATTGTTAGTCCCGTTCACGAAGACGAAGCCGATGAGTGCGCCGCCGATGCCTGGCACCCGGTGCGCGTTAGCGGTGCAAACGGTGAAATCTTTCACGGCTGGTGGCGCCATACAGATGACCTTTTGCGAACAGTGGTCGCCGCCCCGCCACCGATTCCACCGATCCTGTTGAAGATCCCGGCCTAGAACCGATCCCACAAAGGCCGTATAGCCCAGGAACCCCGGCGCCGACCACGCTGCGCCGAGGATCCATCATGCGGTAGCCTTGGCGAGAAGATTTTCGACTTTCGAATCCAGATCCCGGGCCACAGCCAGAGCTTGCTGATTTTCGTAGGGCGCGAGAAGACTGACCATCCTGTCATAGGACAAATGCACGCCGTCTGGCCGTTCGTCCACCAGAATTGTCACGGGAGCATAGGACCCCGCGTCGACCGTGTACCTGACCATGTCCCTCATAATGAGAGGATTGCCGATCAGAAAACGCACGATTTTCGGGGTGTCGAGTCCTGTTTCCTTGCGCAGTACCGCGCCCAGATCCAAGCGCAGAAATATCATGAGCCCGGCCGCGCCAACCGCGCTTTGAACCGCGCTTTCCATTTCTGCCAGGGTCCGCGCCCCCTCGGTCTCTTTTACGAACTTAGCCATGTCCGGACGCCCGACGGCAGTTTCCAGAGCCGAGACCACGGCGTCGAACGGCTTGGAAGAAGTCACGTCTATGCGTTCGACATTAATCTTTCTGATCGGCATAATCAGTCGTCCTTTCGCTGAAGACGATGTGGCGTTATCTCGCGCCGGCGGACGCGGCGGCCACAGTTGAAGTGGCCGAGATGATGATGTCGGCGACCTCCTTGGGGTGCGCCACCATGGACGCGTGGCTGGCTGCGACAGTGCGAACGGTAGCGCCCATCCGCTTTGCCATGAACTCTTCGGCTGGCGGCGGGATCATTTGATCGTTCGAGGAGACCAGGTACCAGGAAGGAATATGTTTCCAGGCCGGCGGACCAGACTTCTCCGTGAATGACTTGATGCTCAGAGGTTTTTGCACGGCCGCCATGACGCGCGCTTCTACCGGGTCCGCATCCGCAGCGAAAACCTGGGCGAAACCATCACGATCAATCCAGAGGAAGCCATGCTCGTCGGGCCGGATCTGTGCTGCGCCGGCCGTGGCTGGTCCTTGCTTGCTGAGACCCTCGAGACTCTCGCCTTGGTCCAGCCCGAAAGCCGCGATGTAAACCAGAGCCGTAACGTTGGGCGCGTCATTTGCCGCCCCCGTGATGACCGCGCCGCCATAAGAATGGCCGACGAGTACGGTTGGTCCTTTTTGCGCCGCCAGGAAGTTGCGGGTGACCGCAATGTCGTCCTCGAGCGACGTTAACGGCAGTTGAACCGCGGTGACGTTGAACTCTTTATCCTGCAGGAGCGGAATTACTTTACTCCATGACGATCCATCCGCCCATGCTCCGTGCACAAGCACCACGTTTGTTTTCGATTCCATGTTTTTCTCCTTGAGTGATGATTCCTAGCTACCTAACTTGCACGCGCCGTCTTAGCGAGTGCGCGTACTGTGTCTTCGTCTATCTTCAATCCGGCCGCAGCGATGTTTTCTTCCAGGTGCTTCACGCTGGAAGTTCCGGGGATCGGCAGTATCACTGGGGATCGCGCCAGCAGCCATGCCAGAGCCACCTGTGACGGCGTAGCTTTCAGTTGCGCAGCTGCACGGCTGACGGAGCTATCGGCGCCGGATAGCTGGCCAGCCGCCAACGGGAACCACGGAATGAAGCCGATTTTTTCTCGTTCGCAGAATTCCAGAACATCTTCGGATCCACGGTCCGCTAGACTGTAACGATTCTGGACGCTCACAATCGGCGCCAGCGTTTGAGCGTGCTGGATCTGGCGAACGCTCACTTCCGATAAACCGATGTGTTTGATTTTGCCTTGCGCCTGCAGATCCTTCAGAGTGCCGATTTGGTCTTCGGCCGGAACCTTCGGATCGATTCGATGCAACTGATAAAGATCGATCCGGTCCAGACGCAAGCGCCGCAAGCTTCCTTCGCACGCGGACCTTAGATGTTCCGGCTTCCCGTTCTCGACCCATTGGTCGGGACCCGGACGATCGAAGCCGCCCTTCGTGGCGATCACCAAGCCTGCCGGATACGGATGCAAAGCCTCGGCAATGATCTCTTCGCTCACGAAGGGACCGTAGGAATCCGCAGTGTCGATGAAATTGACTCCCAATTCCACAGCGCGCCGCACCACTCGTATGGCCTCGGCCCGGTCCGCGGGTTCGCCCCAGATTCCTTTACCCGTGATTCGCATTGCGCCATATCCAAGCCGCGCGATGCGCAGATCATTCCCGATCAGAAATTCGCCGGCTTTCCCGGCAAGTCCTTTCACTTGGTTTGTTGTTGACATAGTGTTTTTCCTCTTAGACCTGAGCCGCGCCTCCGTCGACGTACAGTTCGGCGCCAGTGATAAAGCTGGCGTCGTCGGAGGCGAGGAAGACGACGGGTTTCGCGAGCTCTTCCGGACGGCCAAGGCGGCCCATGACTACGGTCGAAGTGAGGGCCTTCATATCGTCAGGGTTGGTAAACGTCCCGTTGAGGAGAGGGGTATCGGTCGGACCCGGGCTGACGACGTTGACTCGAATGCGCCGGTCCTTGAGGTCCGTGGTCCACGTGCGGGCAAAGGAGCGCACCGCAGCTTTAGTAGCAGAGTAGACGCTGAAGGCCGGAAAGCCCTTGATGTCGACGATGGAGGCATTCAAGACAATAGATCCGCCGTCGGGTATCAGCGGAAGAGCCTTCTGCACGGTGAATACGACGCCCTTTACGTTGACGTTAAACATGCTGTCGAAATGCTCTTCGGTGATGGAGCCGAGGGGAGCCATATCGCCGAAGCCTGCGTTGGCGAAGACAATGTCGAGGCGTCCCTTTTCTTTGCCGATCTGCGCGAAGATCCGGTCAAGGTCCGCAAGCTTGGCCACATCGCCTTGGATGGCTGTGATGTTGGAGCCGACGGAGGCCACTGCGGCATCCAGCTCGGGTTGCCGGCGGCCAGTGATGTAGACATAGGCGCCTTCTTCGACGAACTGTTTTGCCGTGGCGAGGCCGATGCCGGCACTACCGCCCGTGATGAGAGCTATCTTGCCTTCGAGTTTCCTGGACATTATTTTTCTCCTTTGCGCTTACTTCGGAAATGCGTTGCCGAACATAGGAAGCCCACTCTTGGATTGTTCGCGAGAGGCTTCGTCTTGAATTACGTCCCAATGTTCCTCAAGAACACTTTTATTGATGCGAAGAATGTCCGCCGCGATCCAGTTTACTGGCTGGCCGATGCCGGAAAATCGTCCGTGCACGATCACATAATCTTCACCGGCAACAATCTTTCCCGCTTCGTACCTCAGGGTTTGCGGAATACTTTTGACCAGATTGAACAGGCCGTCGCGGCCGGGCGCGATGTGGGCGCTGTGCTGGATGTAGTCCGGTGACCAATAGCGTTCCGCCGCTGCGTAGTCACGCTTATTGAAAAGCGTGTCGAACGCCTCCAGAACCAACGCTTTGTTCTTTTCTTCGATCGTCATTTGTCTCTGCCCCGCTCTTTGGTAATCCAGTCGCTTATGTAGGGCGAACAGTGCACTAGACTGATGCCTTGCGCCTGACAGGTTCCGAGGAAGCCGACCGCATCGACATCCACCAGGCTCACTTCCTCCAGATCCAGCGCGATCCTGGCTTCGGTATCCTTGATCTGCGCCTTCAATTCGTCCAGATGCTCCGCCCGGATTCGCCCAATCAGCCGGATCGTCGTGGCCGGCCCTGCGGAAACTCTTTCGATTCTCAAACTCATTTTCAAGTGGTCTCGCGTTGCACATTGAGACTGCTTGCAATGACAGCGCCATTCGTAACTCTCGGCATCACCGGCGCTCACATCTTGGATGCAGGCCGCTTGTTCGGCGTTTGCTCTATTTTCGGCATCCTGCTAGTGAGACAGGCCAACCAGCCACCATCGAATCAAGGCCATTGAAAAAGCGAACAGGGCTGCGCCGCGAAATGTGGCAAGGTTGCTCGCGTATTTACGCGTCCGTAAACTGGACTCACGACGGCCGGGGACCTGGTGGCCTTTTTTTTGTGGCCTGCCGGATCAGGCGGACTTGAAATTGTAGCGGTTGATTCCCAGTTTGGAACCATCCGGCAAATTGCACCACGCCAGCGTGGGGATGGTGCCGATAATTCTCGGGAGGCGCGACTCGGACCTTCTTGACTCGTTGAGCGCCTTCTCCAAATCCTCTAGCGTGTTGTAGGGAGGCGCACGGTCCGCGGACTGATCTGTTTCCAGCACAAGCATGATGGCCATTTCATTGTGCGTCACATTGGACCGAGGCGCGACACCATATCGAGGTATTTATTCAGGCTGCCTGGGGCGCTCTTGGGGCCATTAACATGCCTGTAACCTCCTTGCTGTCGATGAAAGCCTCTCCATTGGTTGGTGATGTACCATGGAGATCAACCACGCGAAGTGAGGACTTTTCTTTGGCAATGGATCGGCATCCGGGGGGCATACGTCGGCGCACGATTCTTGCAGTTGCGGGCGCTTTGCTCAGCGGGTGCCGTTCGCCGCAGGCAAGTACGGAGCCGTCGATCGAATTCACTCGGATCCCTCAAGCCGATGAAGGTGGCCGGGAGAAACACGACATCATTCAGGGGCGGGTAAACGGTGCGCGCCCCGGGCAGCAGGTTGTTCTGTACTCGAGGAGCGGAGTATGGTGGGTCCAACCGTTGGTGGATCATCCCTTCACGAAACTGGAAGGCTCAATATTCAGTAACGCGATTCATCTCGGAACGGAGTACGCGGCTCTCCTGGTGGATCCTGGATATCGTCCGGCGGATACGGTCAAGCAACTGCCGTCACGCGGCGGCGGTGTCGCAGCCGTCGCAAGTGTAAAAGGGAGCAATTCTCCACCGTCCAAGTCGATATCTTTCGCCGGATATGAGTGGAGAGTTCGCGACGCGCCCAGTAGCCGCGGCGGACAGAATGATTACGATCCGGGAAATGCATGGACGGATGCGGACGGAGCGCTGCATCTTCGGATCGCGAAGGTCTCCGGCAAATGGACCTGCGCGGAGGTAAGCTTGACGCGCAGTCTGGGCTACGGAACGTATTCGTTCGCGGTCCGTGATACCTCACACTTGCAGCCTGCGGCAGCCCTCGCCATGTTCACTTATGATTACGCCGGCGCAGACGAGAACTACCACGAAATAGGCATTGAGATCAGCCGCTGGGGCGATCCGGCCAGCAAGAATGCCCAATATGTCATCCAGCCCTATTACGTGCCCACCAACGTTGTCCGATTTAATGCGCCTGCCGGGCCGCTCACGCATTCGTTCCGTTGGGAGCCAAACCGCGTGTCCTTCCAGACCACGCGTGGCGCCAAAGCAATTTCCGAACGCGTCTTCACATCGGGGATTCCTTCCCATGGCATCGAATCGGTGCGGATGTGCCTGTACATTTTCCGCAAAGCAAAGGTCCCTCTCGAAAACGGGGCCGAGGTGGTGATTGATAAATTCGAATATCTACCGTGAGGGGAGCAGCGGGCAGCGCCGGATCTTCAGATGGCTTTTTGCCGCGCTCGCCATGCTGTGCTTGGTGGAGACTGTTCAAGCTTTGGATCCAAATCGGACCATGTCGCAGTACATCCGCGACCGTTGGAGCGCCGAACAGGGATTTCCGGGCGGAGCCGTCTACGCCATCGCTCAGACCGGTGATGGCTACCTTTGGATTGGCGCCGAGAACGGCCTGGTCCGCTTCGATGGATTAAGTTTTCACCTCTACAATCACACCAACACACCCGTGTTCCCTACAGGCCCCGTTTTGGGCCTGATCACAGATGCCGAGGGAAATCTCTGGATCAAATTACAGACGCAAGGTTTGCTGTGCTATCGTGGCGGGGCATTTCAAGCGGTCTTTCCCAATATCGGAGGAGAGGAGGCGGTTGTCACGGCGATGTGCCGGGACACGCATGGTGAGGCCGTGTTCGCGCGCGGAAATCGACTACTTAGATACAGCGGTGGGAAATTTACGCCGCTCGTTTCTCCCTCCGAGCCCAACCCTTTAGTCATTTCCATGGCGCAGACACGCGACGGTAAGGTCTGGATGGGAACACGAGATGCGGGATTGTTCTATCTGAGCGGCGGCCGGCTCACGAGCGTTGCGCGGGGTTTGCCTGACCGAAAGATCAACAGCCTGCAGCCGGCAGGCGATCGGGATTTGTGGATCGGTACCGACAGCGGAATCGTGCGCTGGAACGGGACCGAACTCACCAAGGCGGGTACGCCGCCCTCTCTCGATCGCGTCCAGATCCTAGGGATCACCAGAGACCACGATTCAGACATTTGGGTCGCAAGCGCCCATGGACTCTCGCGGATCAACAGTGCGGGGGCCTATCTTACGGAGGAACGCGGCCTGCCGCCGGGTGGCGCCGTCAGCGCATTGTTTGAAGACCGGGAACGGAATCTCTGGGTTGGAGATTCGCGAGGCATTGAGCGCTTCCGAGATACCCTTTTTTTGACGTACGCCCCATCGGGAACTCCGGGGTCCAAGAACTATGGTCCCCTCTACGCCGATGGCGATGGCCGCACATGGTTCGCTCCTTCAGATGGCGGCCTGTTTTGGATTAAGGGCGATAAAACCGAGCGAGTATCAGACGCCGGCTTAGGTAAGGACGTTGTTTATTCGATCTCGGGCGGCGATGGCGAATTATGGATCGCGAGGCAACGGGGAGGGCTCACTCATCTGCGATCGCGAGGGAGCTTGTTGACGAACGAGACTTACACCGCGCGGAATGGGCTCGCTCAAAACAGCGTTTACGCAGTTCATCGTAATCATGACGGAACGGTGTGGGCCGGAACCCTCGGCGCCGGTGTCAGCAGGTTCCAGAACGGCCGCTTTGCGACCTTTACCACCGCGAACGGCTTGGCCTCCAACACGGTTACCGCCATCGAAGAGGGTTCGGATGGCAGCATGTGGTTCGCCACTCCGAACGGCCTGAGTACGCTGTCGGGAAACCGCTGGCGCGTCTACACCGGACGCGATGGCTTGCCGCCCGGAGGCGTGAACTGTCTTCTGGAGGATTCAAACGGTGTGCTGTGGATCGGAACCGCCGACGGCCTTGCGTTTCTCCGCTCCGGCAGCATTCAGATCCCTCGGGATGTGCCCGAATCATTGCACCAGCCCGTGCTTGGCGTTGCGGAAGACAAGCATGGATGGCTTTGGATCGCGACTTCGAATCACGTGCTACGTTTGAATCGGGATAGGTTGCTAGGTAGTGCACTTGGTGACTCGGATGTGCGCGAGTTCACAAGCGAGGATGGTTTGCGTGGCGGAGGAGTCAACCGGCAACGGTCGGTTGTGCGCGATCCGCTGGGTCGGATTTGGTTTTCCCTGAATAGCGGCATTTCCGTGGTTGATCCCATGCGATTGACTGGAAAGTCGGTCCCTTCTCCGATTCATATGCAAGCCGTCACTGCGGATGGGAACATGCTGGATCTTAGCGGATCCCTTCGGATACCGTCGGCGCGGCGGCGTATCACTTTCAGCTACATCGGGTTGAGTCTTTCGATGCCCGACCGCATCAGATACCGATATATGCTGGATGGCTTTGATCGTGGCTGGAGCCAACCCATTGCGGCGCGTGAAGTTGTTTACACCAACCTCAGCCCGGGTTTTTATCGCTTTCATGTGACGGCTCGCAACCCTGAGGGTGTTTGGAATACCGAGGGTGCGACGGTCGGATTTGAAATCGAGCCGGCGCTCTGGCAAACTCGCTGGTTTCAGCTTCTGTGCGTACTGGTGTGTTCAGCCATGGCGCTTGCGTTATATCGCTATCGGCTGCGCCAGTTGACCAGGCAGCTCAATGTCCGTTTTGAAGCACGGCTGGTGGAGCGGACGCGCATCGCACAAGAGCTGCACGATACACTTTTGCAGGGGTTTCTCAGCGCGTCTATGCAGCTCCATGTCCTGGCGGACGGATTGCCCGAAGATTCGCCGGTCAAGCCGTCCTTAAGCCGAGTCCTCAAACTGATCGGGCAGGTGACGGAAGAGGCGCGGAATACAGTGCGAGGCCTCCGCTCCCAGGAAGCCGGTCCGCCGGATCTCGAGCAGGCATTCTCGCGCATCCAACAGGAGCTGGCTTTCCAGGATGATATTAAGTTCCGGGTAATTGTGGAGGGACGGCCCCGGCCTTTGCACCCGGTGCTTCGTGACGAAGTGTACCGGATTGGCCGCGAAGCATTAGTAAATGCATTCCGCCATTCCCACGCGCGGGAAATCGAGGCCGAACTCGAATATTGCGCCGACCAATTGCGCATGCAGGTTCGCGATAACGGCTGCGGGATCGACCCGGAAGTGCTGCGGTCGGGACGCGACGGACATTGGGGCCTCCCGGGTATGCGGGAGCGGGCGGAGAGGATCGGGGCGCGGCTCAGTGTCTGGAGCAGCGCTACGGCTGGAACTGAAGTCGAGTTGTTCATCCCCGGCCATATCGCCTATTCAACTCCGCAGGGCAACGGATTGTTGAGATGGTTCGCGAAATTGTATCCGCGAGGAACGGAAGCCGGGCTCCCGACGTCGACCAACAGGAAAGACAAATGAGCGATCAGACACAAATCCGAGTGTTGAGCGTGGATGATCACCCGCTTCTGCGGGAGGGGCTCGCAGCGATCATCAACAACCAACCGGATATGGTCCTGGTGGCGGAAGCATCCAGCGGCGGCGAAGGCATTCAAAAGTTCCGGGAGCTCCAGCCGGACATTACGCTTATGGATCTCAGGCTCCCGGACATGAGCGGCATCGATTCGTTAATCGCCATTCGCACGGAATTTTCCGGAGCCCGCATCATCATGCTGACGACGTTTGAGGGCGATGTGGAAATACAACGTGCCCTGGAAGCAGGCGCTCGCGGCTATCTGCTCAAGAGTATGCCTCCCCGGGAACTCGTGGAAGTGATCCGTCAAGTCCACGCTGGGAAGAAGCGCGTGCCCCCAGAGGTTGCAGCCCACCTTGCCGAGCATATGAGCGACGACGAGCTAACCGTACGCGAGATCGATGTGTTACGCCACATTGCCGGTGGAAACCGGAATCGGGACATCGCGGAACAACTGTTCATCTCAGAAGAGACGGTTAAGGTTCACATCAAGCACATCATGGAAAAGCTGGGCGCCAGCGATCGCACGCAAGCGGTTGCGATCGGCGTCCGGCGCGGCATCATCCAACTGTAATCCGGCTCATCGTAAGCGATACCACGATAGTGTTACGAGAAGATCCCAAGGTGTGGGGATTCACTTTGCCATTGCAGCCTTTAGTGTAAAGTCGGGTGTTCATGACGAACACCCCGGAGGCGCGAGCTGCAGAGGCTTTTTTCGACGTTTCCAGGCGGGTGGCCCGGAGCAGGCTTGCTTCTGTTAAGAGGAGCGGTTGGCGTGATAGCGTTCGCGCAAGGGACGTTCTATCTAGGCGGCGCCGCTGATGGGACTTTCAGTAGCTGGATGGCCGGCTTGCTGGCGATCGTGAGTGGGATCTCGCTGTTGCTCGGATTTCTGACTCCGGTTGGAGCTGCCGCTGCAGGTTTGGGTTGTGCGGGGTTGGCGTTTTCGTGGTTTCCTCCACCGGCCCCCAATCTAATCGAGCTAAAGCTGACGGCTTTCCTGGTGATCGCCGTTGCCAGCGCCATAGTTTTTCTTGGGCCCGGGGCGATATCGATCGATGCGCGTCTGTTTGGACGGCGCGAGATCATCATCCCTCGCCCTTCCCATCGGCCGAAGGATCTCTGATACCACAAACGTGGTACGCAAGAAACCGCCAACAGTGGTAGCAAGAAACTATTCGATCTCGTGATGGTTTCCTGGCCCTGGTCCCGCCATAGTTGTGTAGTGCTGGCGAGGCGGCCGGCAACGGACAGCGGATCGAAAGGATAACATCATGATTTTAACTGCATTCACTCTCTTTCACGTCGTATTGAGCGTGGTAGGGATTGCTTCGGGTTTTGTCGTCGTGTACGGATTGCTCACATCCAAGCGTTTGGATGGCTGGACGGCGCTTTTTCTCGCGACCACGGTGGCCACCAGCGTAACTGGCTTCTTGTTCCCGGTTCACCACTTTTTGCCGTCCCACGGAGTGGGCATCGTGTTATTGATCGTGCTGACGTTCGCCATCCTGGCACGTTATCGTTACCGTCTCGAGGGCGGCTGGCGCAGGACTTATGCGATCACTGCCGTAGTTGCGCTCTATCTGAACGTTTTTGTCTTGATCGCCCAGCTTTTCATGAAGGTATCTTCGCTCAAAGAGCTGGCGCCGACGCAGACTGAGCCCCCGTTCAAAATTGCGCAGCTCGTGGCCCTGTTGATTTTCGCCGTGCTGGGAACTCGCGCCGCGATGAAGTTCCACAGCGAGCCGCTCCATAGTGCTTGATAGGCCACTTTTACTTCTGACAGGTTCCGATGAAACATCCTCTCAGCCAGTCCGCGAGTCTCGCCTTAGGCGGCTTGCTCGTCGTTTCCGTTGCAGTCTCGACGACGTTCGCCCAGGCGCCCACGAGCGTCATTTCCTCGCACACCACGGAAGTCGACGGACTCAAGCTGCACTATCCGACCGCCGGCCACGGCGCAGCGGTGATCCTTCTGCATGGCTACGCGGAAACATCGCGCATGTGGAAGCCGATCATGCCGCGACTGTCGGAACGATTCACGGTGATTGCACCGGACTTGCCCGGAATCGGAGACTCAGCGATCCCGGCCGACGGCCTGGATATGAAGACTGCAGCCATTCGCATGCATGCTCTGGTGACGTACTCGGCGCCGGGACTCATGGGGGCGGGATGGGCATACTTCGTCTGTTCACCCAGGCCGCCACCGATTTCGCACAACTCGCTCAAACCAAGCTCAGCATGCCGGTTCTGGCGATCGCAGGCGAGAAGTCCATGGGGGGTGTACTGGGCCAAAGGAGACCGACATGAGCGGACGCCAATTCCGCGATTACCACTTACTCCTCGACGAGCAGGCCAGCCAGCTCTTCGATATGACGGATATCGCAGAGCGGGTACCGAAGGTCGGTGGCGCAACGCTTCGTAGTACGCGATCTTTAAGAAGCTAAAGACATTTACTTGATGGATGAGGACGCTAACCATCAAAGCGATACCAATCATCCGGTCTTTGCATCTCATTTCCATATGGGAACCGGCGTACCATCGTGCGTAGGAGATCAACCTTGAAGATTACACTTATCGCCTGGGTTTCTGTTTTCCTTGTCGCATTGGCTCTGATCGGCGCTCTGGGCTGCACCAAAAGCACGGCTGCGCGGCCACCTGATGCTCTTTCCGTCGAAGTGGTGCAAGTGGAACAGAGGGACGTTCCGGTTTACGGCGAGTGGATCGGCACTCTCGACGGGCTGGTGAATGCGGACATCAAGGCGCAGGTGTCCGGCTACTTGATGAAACAGGAGTACACGGAAGGATCCTTCGTGCAGCGGGGGCAGTTGCTTTTCCAAATTGATCCGCGGCCGTTCGAGGCCTCGGTTGACCTGGCTCAAGGGCAACTCGCGCAGGCCACCGGGCAATTGGCGCAAGCGAAAGCGCAACTCACGCAGGCCGAAGCGCAGGTTGCGGTGGCGGAAGCGAATCAGAGAAGAACCCAGTTAGACGTCGACCGCTACATACCGCTGGCCAAGCAGGAGGCCATCACGCAGCAGGATCTCGACAATGCCACGCAGAATAACCTGGCCGCGAAGGCGCAAGTGCAATCGGCCAACGCTCAGGTGGAAACGGCCCGAGCACAGATCCAGGCCGCGAGCGCTACAGTGCAGGCGGCCAAGGCAACCGTGGAAACAGCCCAGCTCAATCTGGGATTCACACGGCTTATCTCGCCCATCGATGGAATCGCCGGAATCGCCCAGCTACAGGTGGGCGCGCTGGTGAGCGCGGCCAGCCCGCCGGTGACCACAGTGTCAACAGTAGATCCGATCAAGGCATATTTCACAGTGAGCGAGCAAGAATACCTCGACTTCCACAGACGTTACTCCACGCAGGCCAGCTTGGATGCGGAACGGAAGCAGTTGAAGCTCGAACTTATTTTGTCGGACGGAACAACGTACCCGCGGATCGGTACCTTCTTCTTCGCAGACCGCCAAGTTAATGAAAGTACGGGCGCAATACGGGTAGCCGGACTGTTCCCCAATCCCGGGAACACTCTCCGGCCGGGACAGTACGGCAAGATCCGAACGTCTATCCGAACTGAGGTTGGGGCTTTGCTCATCCCGCAGCGCGCTGTGTCGGAATTGCAAGGCGCCTACCAGGTCGCCGTGGTGAACGCTGAAAACAAAATCGAGATTCGAAAGGTCACGCCGGGTACTCGATCAGGCACGCTCTGGATTATTGCAGAAGGTCTAAAACCCGGAGAACGCGTGGTGGCGGAAGGCGTACAAAAAGTTCGCCCCGGTATGCAGGTGAGCCCGAAGCCGTACGCAGCCTCTGCCGCGACGGCCCCAAGGTAATCGCCCATGTCAAAATTCTTCATCAACCGTCCGATCGTGGCGATAGTCATCGCCATCCTGATGGTGATTGTGGGCGGGGTCACTATCGTCGGGCTGCCCGTGGCGTTGTTTCCGCAGATCGCGCCGCCCGAAGTTCAGATAACAGCGGTGTACACGGGCGCCGACGCTCAGACCGTCGAACAGTCGGTGGCCACTCCGATCGAACAGCAGATGAGCGGCGTCGACAACATGAACTACATGTATTCGCTCAACGCCACGGCCCATGGCGATCTGAGGTTGATTGTCGACTTCGATATAAAAACTGATCCGAACATCGATCTCATTCTGGCCCAGAGTCGCGAGACGCTGGCCGCGTCGCAGCTCCCGGCCGACGTCAATGCCTACGGAGTCACGGTTCAGAAGACCCTCACCGCGCCGCTGATGTTGATCAGCCTGAATTCCCCGAAAAGCACTTACGACGCGCAGTTTCTGGCGAACTATGCTTACATCAATCTAAACGATCAACTGACGCGTGTCCCTGGAATCGGCAGCGTTCAGGTATTCGGCGCCGGCCAGTACGCCATGCGGCTTTGGGTGAAGCCGGATCAACTGGCGAAGCTCGCAATCACGGTTCCCGATATCGTGAGCGCGCTCCAGTCTCAGAACACCGTGAACCCGGCTGGACAAGTGGGCAGCGAGCCTGTGCCAAAGGGCCAGGAGTACACGTACTCAGTGCGCGCGCGTGGCCGCAGGATTTCTCCGGAGGATTTCGGACGAATTGTGATACGGGAAACACCGGACGGAGGAATCGTGCGGGTGAAGGATGTCGCCCGCATTGAGTTAGGGTCTCAGGATTACACCCTTGTCGGCCGCTTAAATGGGAAGCCCAGCGCCGTAATCGCCGTCTATCAATTGCCCGGTTCGAACGCAGTCCAAGCTGCAAAGGGTGTCAATAAACTGATGGCGGAAGCCAAGAAACGCTTCCCGGAGGGTGTCGACTATTCTGTTCCTCTGGACACGACACGTGCGGTTACGGAAGGAATTCGAGAGATCATCGTAACCCTGTTGATCGCGATTGGGTTGGTGATTATCGTGGTCTACATCTTTCTGCAAGGCTGGCGCGCCACGCTGATTCCTTTGCTGGCTGTCCCGGTATCGCTGGTCGGCACGTTCATCTTCTTCCCCGCTTTTGGTTTCTCCATCAATACGCTTTCTTTGTTTGGTCTGGTGCTTGCTATCGGTCTGGTGGTGGATGACGCCATCGTGGTGGTTGAGGCAGTGGAACGTCATATCGAAAATGGCGTGGCGCCCAAGGAGGCGGCCTTCCGCGCCATGGAGGAAATCTCGGGTCCCGTCATCGGGATCGCGCTGGTTCTTTCCGCGGTATTTATCCCGACGGCATTCATTCCAGGCATAACGGGGCGCCTCTACCAGCAATTCGCCGTGACCATCGCTATTTCCGTGATCCTTTCGGCTTTCAACGCGCTTTCGCTCAGCCCGGCATTGGCTGCCTTGATTCTCAAACCGAAGAAGCCCAGCCAAGGGCTGCTGAGGCGGTTCTTCAATTGGTTTAACCGCGTGTTCAGAAGAGGCCAGGATGCCTATGTCCATTGGTCTGGAGTGCTCATCCAGAAGAGTGCGATCGCACTAGTGTTGCTGGTGGTGTTCGGTGTCGCAGCGGGCTTTTTCAGCAGCAGGATACCATCCAGTTTTCTGCCGGATGAAGATCAAGGCTATCTTTACATCAACATGCAGCTTCCGAATGCCGCATCGCTACAACGCACCGAAGAAGTTGCCTCAAAGATCGAGAAGGTTTTGGGTCAAACTCCCGGCGTCAAGTACACCACTAGCGTCATTGGTTTCAGCTTGCTCAGCTTGGTGAGAACCAGCTACAACGCGTTTTTCTTTGTGACCCTCACGGATTGGAAAGACCGCGACTCACGCGCCCTACAGTTTCAGGAAATCAAGCAGCGCATCAACCGGGAACTGAGCCAGATACCGGAGGCCGTCGCGTTCGACTTCTCGCCGCCGGCCATCCCCGGCGTCGGCACGTCCGGTGGATTCACGTTTGTCTTGGAAGACCGGGCCGGCAAGGATGTCGAATTTCTCGCGAGTAACCTGAATACATTTATGGCGGCCGCTCGCAAGCGTCCCGAGATCGCGGGCGTGAGTACCACTTTTCTTCCCAGTGTGCCGCAGCAATTCGTCAACGTAGATGAGGACAAGGCGCTCAAGCTAGGCATCCCGATCGGCGACCTCTATCGGACCATCCAGGCATTCATGGGCGGCTTGTTTGTCAATTACTTCAACGAATTCGGACGCCAATGGCAGGTCTATATCGAAGCCGAAGGCGCCTACCGTACACGAGCGGAAAATGTCGGACAATTTTTCGTGCGAAACAATAAAGGCGAAATGGCGCCGCTCTCGGCCTTGACGAAATTTGAATCGCGCCCCGGCCCCGAGTTCACCATGCGCTACAACATGTACCGTTCTGCGCAAATCAATGGCGCGGCCGCGGCCGGCTATAGTTCGACGCAGGCGACGAAAGCGCTGGAGGAAGTTTTCGATCAAACCATGCCGCGGGAAATGGGCTACGACTACCTGGGGATATCCTACCAGGAGAAAAAGGCGCAAGAGGGCGTGCCACCCGCCGTGATCTTCGGTTTCTCTCTCTTGTTTGTCTTCCTGATTCTCGCGGCGCTCTATGAAAGCTGGACGCTGCCGTTCAGCGTGTTGTTGAGCACACCGGTTGCCGTGTTCGGCGCCTTCGCGGTGTTGTGGTTGCGCCGGGTGTTGCTTGCCGCTTTCTTTCCGCCCTACATGGTGCAAATCGAAACCGATGTTTACTCCCAGATCGGCCTCGTGATGCTGATCGGGCTGGCTGCGAAGAACGCGATTCTGATTGTCGAGTTCGCCAAAGACGAATTCGAGAAAGGAAAGAGTTTGGTAGACGCAGCGCTCGAAGGCGCCCGCCTCCGTTTGCGGCCGATTCTGATGACGTCTTTCGCGTTCATTCTTGGCTGCGTACCCTTATGGACGGCAACGGGAGCGGGGTCGGTGGCGCGGCAGATCATGGGCACGACGGTGATTGGCGGCATGCTGGCCGCGAGCCTCATCGGCATATTCTTTGTTCCCGCAATCTTCTATGTGGTGGAGAGGGTCTCAGGCGCCGGCAAGGAACACGCGCCGGGAGCTATACCGGAACCCGCACACGGAGACTGATCTATGCGCAAATCTTCCGTCGCTTTTTGCGTGATCGCGATTCTACTCACTGGCTGCACCATGGGTCCGAACTATCATCGGCCCCCGATACAGACTCCCGATGCGTTCCGTTCTCCCACGCCCGTTGGGCCCGATCCAGCGTCTTTGGCGGATCTCAAATGGTGGGAAGTTTTCAAAGACGAACAATTGCAGGAATTGGAGCGGACTGCGCTGGTCCAAAACTACGACCTGCGCGATGCGGTCACGCGCGTGGATGCCGCGCGGGCAAATCTCGGAATCACTCGTTCCAACCAGTATCCAAACTTCGGGGCCGATGGGAACGTGAGCACTGTCCGTCTTTCCAGAGACGGGCAAACCCCTCTGCCGCCCGCCTTTCTCCCATCCCAGAACGTCACCTTCGGAACAGCTACGCTCAGCTTGCTCTCTTTTGAGCTGGATATTTGGGGCCGCTTGCGGCGTGCCACGGAGGCTGCGCGCGCCAACCTGCTGGGAGCCGAGGAGAATCGGAAGGCCGTTGTCACAACGCTGGTGAGCGACGTGGCAAGTTCGTACTTGAGTTTGCGCGAGCTGGACCACGAGTTGGACATCTCCGAGCGCACGCTTGCCACGCGCCGCGCATCCTTGGAACTGATCAAGCAACGCCGCGTGGGGGGGGTGGCAACCCTGCTCGATGTGCGCCAAGGGGAACAGCTGGTTTACACGGCGACCGAGACTATCCCCGCCCTCGAACAGCAGATCGAACAGACCGAGAATCAGATCAACCTGCTGCTCGGGAAGAATCCCGGAGAGGTGAAGCGCGGCCGCAGTTTCACGGAGCAGCAGTTTCCCGACGTGCCGCCCGGTTTGCCTTCGGCATTGTTGGAGCGCCGGCCCGACATCCGGGCAGCCGAACAGAATTTGATCGCCGCCAATGCTCAGATCGGGGCCGCCAAGGCCGCCTACTTTCCACAAATCAGCTTGTCCGGATTTCTCGGCGGTCAAGGACAGCAACTTTCCAGCCTGTTTGCAGGTCCGAGCAGAATTTGGAACTTTACGCCGCAAGTCACTCAGCCCATTTTTACTGCCGGGCGGCTCAAATCGAATGTGAAGCTGACGGAGGCGCTCCAGCAAAGCGCGCTGATCCAGTATGAGAAGACGATCCAGACCGCCTTTTCGGAAGTTTCGAATTCGCTCATCGCGCATCAGCGTGTGCGCGAGAGCCGCGTGCAGCAAGAACTGCTGGTGGCTGCCCTCCAAGACCGGACCCGATTGGCCTATGCGCGATATCGCGGAGGTGTCGACACTCTGCTGAACGCCCTGGATGCCGACCGCGATCTGTTTCAAGCGGAACTCACGCTATCGCAGGTCCGCCTGAGCGAGTTGCTCAGCGTAGTGCAGCTCTATAAGGCGCTGGGAGGTGGCTGGCAATAGTTCACAAGCTCTGGGTGCATCTTTACTACTGCCATGCGTCCCGAGGAGTGGCGACGCGGCACGTAAAAGTGCGTGCGCTACGTGGCGCGAACATTCGTGTTTGCCGCGTTCGCACTCATGCGAACGCGCGGGATTTCGATGCTAAAGTTTCCTGGATCGGGTAACCTCAAGAAAGCGATTCGCATGGAACGCATTCCGGGCGCAAGCCGGTCAGCATTCCCGATCTATCGTTGTGGGCTGGCCGTCGTGCTCGTAGCGGTCGCCCTGGGCCTGACGCTCCTTCTGCAGAGTGTCATTTCGACGGCGGGATACCTTTTCCTTTACACACCCGTAGTGGCAAGTGCCTGGTTCGGCGGTAAGTGGTCGGGCTGGGTCGCCATCATCCTTAGTGTACTCGCGGTTGAGTACTTCTTCACGGCTCCGATTTATTCGTTTGGACTGAATCGAGAGTCCCTGCCCATCTTCATCGAATTTGCCCCGTTATCTGGGTCTCCATGGGAGCGCTATTCTTAGCCGCTATCCGATCCAGAACGCCCGGATCTTCCGGCTGCCAGTCTGCCACGATTGGTACAACACAGAAAAGTCTGAAATCTCAAAACTTGAAAAAGGCAAGCGTCTTGCCGCCAACAAAGTTTTCCTGGAACGAATCGAGCGGGAAGTGCGCCTTGGCGGACGCATGGCCATCATCGCCGACGTGCAAATTCCTGATTTGCCGGAGGGCCTGGCCACGGTGGTCAACGTTCACCTGGAAAATAAGTGCAAGCCTGAATGCCGCACCAGGCAGATGGACGCGCTGCTCTCCCGAATCAAAGAAGTGGAGCATCCGGTGATCATGGCCGGCGACTTGAACACTACGGGATCTGACGGTACGCCGACGTCGATTCGCCGCGAGATTCTCAACCGCGTGAAGAATTACGAGTTCTGGGTGACTCAGGCACTGAGATGGGGAACACCTGCCTCGCTACCGCTGGCAGTGTTGACGCCAGTAAAGTACTTCAAGAATTATCTGGATCCTACATCAACCCACCTTCCCGTCGTTGGCGCCAACAAGGAGGCGATCTTGTTCCGGCACGTGGAGCAGTTCCGCTTTGTGGATCAGCATACGTTCGATTTTCGCGGGGAAACAGAGCACAACCTGCACGATAAGGGTGGAACGCTCGCGAACAGCAACCAGCGGGCGCGCAAGGGATTCGAGCCGACCTTTGCGTTGAAACGCGATTTTGGCGGACTGGTGGGCCGTTACAAGTTGGACTGGTTTTTCGTCAAGCCCTATATCCCGCGTCCGCGCGGCGATGGCATGAGCTATGAGTTCGCGCCCCACTTCCCGATGACCATGCGCGATCTGAACAATGCCGTTCCCGATGGCGTGTCCGATCACGCGCCGATCACCGTAGACTTGCCGCTCTCGGATCCGATGTTTCTGAAATAGATTGCGAGCCGGATCGTTATTCCTCCGGAAGCTTGTCTCGGAGTTCACTGGCCAACTTGTGCACGTCCGTAGTCTTACTAAACGCTTGAACCTCCTGCTTGGAGGACTCCACGTTCACGCCCACGTGTTGGCAGAGTCTCTGCAACATCTGAAGGATCGTTGTCAGTTCCTGTTCAGACAGCATTCCAACTTGAAGATCCAGATGCGAGCGCCGTTCAGCCTGGCGGGCCATCCGGCCTTGACTGATTAGCACGAAGATAGTCAGAAAGACGCTTTCGGTAGAGACGATGAGGGCTAAGACGCCGAAAGGAAATGGATCGAAAACTTTGAGGCCTGGTAAGACGTGAAGATTTGCCAGACTCCAGCCGAAGATCAGGATCAGCTGACCCAGCAGAAATCCTATATTGCTGACAAATTTTGTAATTGTGTCGCTAACTCGCTCGGTGGCAGATCGGCGGTCAAAGGCGTCATGCTCCAGCTTCGCGATTGCTTCAATGTTGAACTGCGTAGGATTCTTGGCAGCTTGCCGTGGTGATGGATTGTCCATGAGATTAGCTCCTCTACCTCTTCCGCCGAAATCTGGGGCCAATCGATCAGTGTATTCAGATTCGGACCCGCCTGCTAGACTCCGGATATGCAGGATTGCGCAAGGATGTGTTGAGCGGTGCCATACACATTCAATAATCGAACCCGAATCTATTGGGAGCAGGAAGGGCAGGGTGAGCCGCTGTTGATGATCATGGGGCTCGGATTTCCGCTGGCGATGTGGGGCGAATTGCGGCCCTTCATGGCCCGGTATTTCCGGACGATTGTGTATGACAACCGCGGCGTCGGCAAGAGCGATGCTCCGCTGCCGCCATACTCGATCGCTAAAATGGCCCAGGACGCTCTCTGTGTCCTGGATGCGGCCGAAGCTCCGCGCGCCAATATCCTGGGACTCTCCATGGGTGGCATGATCGCGCAGGAGGTCGCGCTTCGGACTCCCAACCGTGTTCACAAGCTGATATTGGGATGCACCGATTGCGGCGGTCAAAGGTGTGTGCGCGCCGCGCCGGAAGTGCGTCACGCGCTTGCGCCGCGCTTTTTTGTGCCGAGAGAGAAAAGGATTGCGGCGCTGCTGCCGTTCATCTACGATCAACAAACGCCCCGTACTCGAGTCGACGCGGATGTTGAGCTTCTGCGCCGCAATGCCACACCGGTGTTGGGGTTCATAGCGCAATTGCTCGCAATCGTAGCGTGGCAATCGTACGATCGGCTGCCTCAAATCAATGTCCCAACGCTGGTCATCCATGGAGAAAACGACCGTCTGGTCCCTCCGGCAAATGCCACGATCCTTGCGGGCCGCATTCCAAACGCGAAGCTAGTGATGTTGCCGCACGCAAGCCACATTTTCCCGACCGACCAGCCGGAACGTACGCGGGAGGAGTTGCTGGCGTTCTTGACTGAATCCTCGTGATACCCTTTGGCTCATGAAGGAACAAGATCCGGAATCGGCGACGCCCGCCGTTTCCAGGCGTCGCTTCGGACGTCGCGCTGCACTTGTCGCCGTTGCCGGGACGTTCTCGTCATCTTTGCTTGATTCGCAGGAAGCGGCGCACACACTTCCAGCCGCCGATCAGGCAGCGATGGACGCGAAATACGCCAACGTGATCCGGAAATACGGTGATCGGCTTTCTCCGGTCCAGCGAGTGCGTGCGCGAGAAACTCTAGTGAGCCATCAGCAGATGTTGAAGCGCATTCGAGATTTCGCGCTGGAAAATGGCGACGCGCCCGCAACAGGTCTGCGGCTCTACCCGAGCGACGCCGCAGAAAGGCGCGACTAGCTTGGTGGACGAGCAGGTTTTGTATCTTTCCATTCGCGAGCTGGCTCTCCGCATTCGCGAGCGGAAGCTATCGCCCGTCGAACTAGCCGAAGCGTATCTGGAAAGAAGCGAGCGAGTGGGTTCCAAGCTGAATGCCTACGCGACGCTTACCCGCGATCTGGCGCTCAATCAAGCGCGCTCAGCCGAGCGCGAAATTGCCTCTGGGCATTACCGCGGACCGCTGCATGGTATTCCGTATGCACCCAAGGACCTGGTTGCGGCGAAAGGCTATCCCACAACGTGGGGCGCGCCGCCATTCGCGGAACAACGCTTCGACTACAACGCCACCATCATCGAGAGACTGAATGCGGCCGGCGCCGTAATGATCGGCAAGGCGGCGATGATCGAGCTGGCTGGTGGGCTCGGCTACACCAACGGCGCAGCTTCTCTCACCGGACCAGCGCGGAATCCCTGGCAGCCGGATTGCTGGACCTGCGGATCATCGAGCGGTTCGGGCGCGGTGGTTGCAGCGGGCCTCGCGGCTTTTTCAATCGGCTCGGATACGCGCGGGTCCATCATCTGCCCTACGGCATGGTGCGGCGTCTCCGGAATGCGCCCGAGCTTCGGCCGCGTGAGCCGGCACGGGGCCATGGCCATTGCCTGGTCAATGGACAAGCTTGGCCCCATGGCGCGAACCGCCGATGATTGCGGGCTGATCCTATCCGTGATCGCCGGTCACGATCCCAAAGACCATGATTCCCTGCCGCCCGGCTTGGCCGATTTCCCGTACAGCTCCGCATCCGGGCAAGCAGCGCCGTTGCGCATTGGAAAACTCACCAACGCTTGGCCGCCCAACGCCGCTCTGGAATCCGTGATCGATGACGCCGTGCGCGTCCTGGAGAAAGACGGAGCAAAGGTCGCCGATGCGCGCGTTCCCGACGGACCGTTCGAAGATGCCGCTGAGCTGACCATCCTGATGGAAGCCGCTGCCTCGTTCCGGAACATGATTCACTCCGGCTCCTGCGCCCGGCTGCGCGACCCGCTCGGCCAGATCAATGGTTATGTCAGCGAGGAGTTCTCGTCGTCGGATTATCTGGACGTGCAGCGCATCCGCAATATCCTGCAACGAAGAATAGATAAGTTGTTTGATGACTTCGATGTCCTAGTGGCAGCAGGCAGCGACTCCACCGCGCAGCCGTTGGTGGAGCGTCCGCGCCCAAGACGGCGTCCCGCTCTTGTCCCCGAGGAGCAGGTCAACCAAAAGGAGCCCGACGGAATATCCAGCCTGTGTGGCCTGCCGGCCCTATGCGTTCCGTGCGGCTTCAGCAAAGAAAACCTGCCCTATGGACTGCAATTCCTGGCCCGCGCCACGAACGATCATGCAGTAGTGGGCGCGGCAGCAAAATATCAGAGCCTGACGGACTGGCACCAGAAGCATCCGCAGATCTCTTGAAACGAAATCAGCTGAATCTTTACTACTGCCGTGCGTCGCCATGAGTGGCGACGCGGCACGCAAAAGTACGTGCGCTACGCGCGTGGCGCGAACACTCGTGTTT
>PMOK01000088.1 GCA_003162425.1 Bryobacterales bacterium
TATCTACCGCATCAAGGGGAACGAATACAAGGTTACGGTGGAAGGCACGGGCGGGCTGCAGCCGGCAGCCGAAGCGTCGGCATCGGGATCGGAAGAAGACAACGGCGCGCCGACCATCCAGGAAGTGAAGCCGCGTATCTACGATCGGCTGTACCTGATCCTGGGGATTGCGTTTGCGACCTTGGCGTTGGGGTCGGTGGCTCTGTATCGTAGCTCGCCGAAGAAAACTTAGCCACGGATGCACACGGATAGACACAGATTGGGGAAAGAAAAATCCGTGTGCATCCGTGTGCATCCGTGGCAATGTGTGTCATGAGCGCGGTGGCGATTGAGGGGGTCTGGAAATTTTACGGTGACTTTCCGGCGCTCAAGGATATCAGCTTCAATGTAGACGGCGGGGCTTGTCTCGCGCTGCTCGGGCGCAATGGGGCCGGGAAGACTACGCTGCTGCGCATGCTGGCCGGTTTGTCGAAGGCCGCTAAGGGCAGCATCACAATCTTGGGCGGGGATGCGCGGGCGGAGAAGACTCGGGCGCGGATTGGGGTGCTGGGCCACGGCATCGGCGTCTACGAAGAGCTTTCGGCGTTCGAGAACCTGCGGCTGTTCGCGCGCCTGTATGGGATGGAGAACCCGCGTCAGATCGCGATGGAATGGTTGGAGCGCACGGGGTTGGACCGCGTCAGCGATGGGCTGGTGCGCGAATTCTCGCGTGGGATGCGGCAGCGGTTGGCGGTAGCTCGCGCGTTCCTGCACAATCCTTCGTTGCTGCTGCTGGACGAACCTTTCACCGCGCTCGATGATCGCGCGATCGCGGTGCTACAAGGGCTGCTCAAAGGTGCGCTGGCGGAAGGCCGGACTATCATCATGTCCACGCACCAACTGCGTGAGGCGTTGGAGCTGGCAACTGATGTGGCGTTGATCAACCGAGGAAAATTGGCATTCCGCGGCGAGCGCTCGCGCGAGATGCTGGAAGATCCCGGCTGGTTGTATCGTCACTACGGAGAGGCATGACGTTTCTCCAACAGGCGCTGGCCATCGCAGGGAAGGATCTGCGGTCGGAGATTCGGAGCAAGGAGACGGTCAACGCATCGCTCTCGTTCGCGCTGGTGATCCTGATGCTGTTCAGCTTCGCTTTCGATCCCGGTTCCGATCAGGTGCGGGAAATATCAGGAGGGTTGCTGTGGCTGGTGTATGCCTTCGCCGGAACACTGATCCTCAATCGCAGCTTCGCACGCGAGTTGGTGAACGATTGCCTGGATGCGCTGATCTCGTCGCCGGCCAGCGGCGCGCAGGTGTTTTTCGGAAAATGTCTGGCGAACTATCTGCTGCTGATGGTGGTGGAATGCGTCAGTTTCCCGGTCTTCATTATTTTCTATAATGCTCGCTGGCCTGCGCGTTGGGGATTACTGTTGTTGGTCATGTTGCTCGGGACGTGGGGAATCACGGTGATTGGGACGCTGTTCAGCGCCATGACCGTGAATCTGCGGCTGCGGGAGTTGATGTTGCCGACGCTGGTCTATCCCATGCTAATCCCCGCGTTGTTGGGCGCGATCCGGCTCAGCACGGTGTTGATTGCCGGCGAGGCGCTCGAAACTGACGATCAGATCTGGTTCAAGCTGTTGGCTGGGTTTGATGTAATATTTACGGCTCTGTCGTTAGCGCTAGTTGAAATCGTATTAGTGGGGTGAAAACTATGCGACTGAAAATCATTTTGGCTCTTTCAGTGCTGTCGGGCCTGATCTTGAGCTGGAATCTACACACCATGTTTCTGAAGGTGCCGGACGAGCTGAATCAGGGTGCTATCTTCCGCATCATCTACTTCCATGTGCCTTCGGCAATCACGTCATTCGCGGGATTCTTCCTGGCGATGTTCTCAAGCGTCGGGTATCTGATCAAGAAGGATTTGCGCTTCGATTCGGTGGCGGCCTCCATTACTGAGGTCTCGTTTGCATTCACCACAATTACCTTGATTACCGGCAGCATTTGGGGCCGCGTCATCTGGGGCATCTGGTGGACGTGGGACTACCGGCTCACATCGTTCTTTATCTGCTGGCTGCTTTACGTCGGCTATCTGATGCTGCGGCGCGCGATTGACGATCCGACCACACGGGCCAGACTGTGCGCGGTACTGTCGATATTCGCGTGCGTGGATGTCGTGATCGTCTGGAAGTCGATCGAGTGGTTCCGGACGCAGCATCCTGGCCCGGTGCTGAGCATTCGCAGCGGCGGTGGAATGGCGCCTGGGATGGAAGCGCCCATCTGGTGGAACTTCCTCGCTCTCATAATGCTCGCCACGGTGCTGGTGTTGATCCGGATGCGTCAGGAAGCCATGCAGCGCGAGATCGATACGATGCGGCGCTACGCGCACGCTTTTTGAGGAGATTGTCATGGACCAAAACTACACGTTCATGTTTTACGGCTTTCTGGTCGCCTGGCTGGTGGTGATCATATACGTGATCTCCATTGCCTTGCGGGAGCGGAAGCTGCGGGCGGAACTTGATCGCGTCAAACGAATGGTGGACGATCGCGAGCACGAGTCGAAACGGTGAAGCGTCGCGATCTGTTGAAGGCGGCGGGCGGCTATCTCGCATTGCGAGAGTTGGCGGCGCAGACTAAGGTTGAGCGCGCTACGCGTGGGTTGGCTGTTCCTCGCATCAAAGACATTAGCGTTATCGCGACCGCACCGCAAGGGTTGCGGCTGGTGGTGGTGAAGATTACTACGGACCAAGATGGATTGTACGGCTACGGGTGCGCCACTTTTACTCAGCGGGCGGATTTGGTTGTTCCGGCGATCGAGAAATATTTGAAGCCGTTTCTGATGGGACGCGCCACGGATCGGATCGACGACATTTGGCATGCCTGCTACGACAGCTCGTATTGGCGTAATGGTCCAGTGTTGAACAACGCTATTGCCGGCGTCGATATGGCGCTGTGGGACATCAAGGGGCGGCAAGCTGGTATGCCGGTCTACGAGTTGCTCGGTGGGAAATGTCGGGAAGCCGCCGATTGTTATACGCATGCTGCCGGCGCAGAAATTCCGGAGACCATCGCGAATGCGCGGCGCATCATGGAACAGGGGTTCCGGCATGTGCGCGTGCAAGTGGGTGTTCCCGGAATGGCAGGATATGGCGCGAGCCGTGGGAACGCTGCCGTTGCGGCGCTGCATGATGGTCCGGTGTTTGAGCCTGCGGCGTACATGCGTCGGGCATTGCAACTTTTTGAAGCGTGCCGGAGTGAGCTGGGCGAGGAGATCGAGCTGCTGCACGATGTTCATGAGCGATTGCATCCGATCCAAGCCGTGCGATTCGCCAAGGATGTGGAAAAATACCGCTTATTCTTCCTGGAAGACGTGCTAGCGCCCGAAGACATCGATTATTTCCGGCTGATTCGCAAGCAGTGCGCCACGCAACTGGCGATGGGGGAGCTGTTCACGCATCCGTTGGAATGGACGCCGCTGATTTCCGAACGGCTGATCGATTTCATCCGCATTCATCCGTCCATGGTGGGTGGGCTCACGCCCGTGCGTAAGGTTGCGGCCCTGGGCGAGGCGTTCAACGTGCGGACGGCATGGCATGGTCCCGGCGATCTTTCGCCGATCGGATCAATGTGCAATATCACGCTGGATGTGGCCTGCCACAATTTTGGCGTGCAGGAATATTCGGCGTTTGGCGAGCGCACGCAGGAAGTTTTCCAGGGTTGTCCGGTGATGAAGAGCGGCTATTGGTACCCGAACGACACGCCCGGCTGGGGCATTGAGGTGGATGAGAAGGCCGCAGCCAAGTATCCTTTCGGAAGCTTCGAGGAAGGCGAGCGGAAACGATTGAACGGCGGCTGGGGGGAGATCCGGCGGAGGGATGGGACAGTGATTAAGCAGTAGGGGCCAGGCGGCAGGCGGCAGGTGGCAGGCAGCAGAAAGCAGAATGCAGAATGCAGAAAGCAGAAGGATTCCCCCACTGAGGTCCATTACCACAGGGGAGGGAGTGCGGCACGAATATATAAAACTGAGCCGCGACGGGAACGGAGCGTGGACAGATAGCAAACCCGTGCAGTGTTGGTAGCGCTTCCTGCCGGTCGCGGCTCGGAAAGGGCCATCGAGAAAGCTCCACAATTCACGTCGGACAATTGTGGACGCCAACCTGTGCTATCCTATTAAGGAACAAAAGAGATTAAGTTTAGACGAGGAGTATCTTTCCGAGAATGGCACTGGCGGCTGATTCGAAACAACAGGTAGTTGCAACGTACAGAGTTCACAAGACCGACACCGGTTCGCCAGAAGTCCAGGTAGCTATCCTGAGCCAGCGCATTCTGCAGCTGCAGGATCATTTCAAGTTGCATGGCAAAGACCATCATTCCCGCCGGGGATTGTTGTCGATGGTGGCACGCCGGCGGCGCTTGTTGAAATACCTGAAGAGCCGTAATCCGGAAAGGTACAAGAACCTGATTCAAAGTTTGGGCATCCGCCGTTAGGTGTCTGGGCTCAGGTAACCCGCCCCGGTGGGCGGCGCATCGACATTTCGTTCCCTCCAAAGTCTCCTCTTAATCCTTGGCAGGCCCGGCAGAAAGCTCGGCCTGGATTAAAAGGACATTGCAGATGTTACATACCGTAGAAATTGACCTGGACGGTCAAAAGATCACAATTGAAACAGGAAAGATCGCGAAGCAGGCCAATGGGGCCGTCGTGGTCCGTTCGGGAGATACCGTGGTGCTGGTGAGCGCCTGCTCCAACGAAGAGCCGAAGCCCAACGCCGCCTTCTTTCCGCTCACGGTGGATTACCGTGAATACACTTACGCCGCCGGCAAGTTTCCGGGCGGCTTCATTAAACGCGAGGGACGTCCCTCTGAGAAAGAGATCCTGACCAGCCGGCTAATCGATCGGCCAATCCGGCCGCTGTTTCCGGAAGGCTACACGAACGAGTCGCAGGTTATCGCGATGGTGCTGTCGGCCGATCCGCAGCGCGATCCCAGCACGCTGGCTATCATCGGCGCAGGCGCTGCGCTGGCTATTTCCGACATCCCGTTTCACCATATTCTGGGCGGAGTACGGGTGGGGTCGATAAATGGAAAGCTGGTGGCGAATCCCAGCTACGACCAAACGCGCGAAGCCAAACTCAGCATTATTGTCGCGGGCAGCGAAGAAGGAATCGTGATGGTGGAGGCCGGGGCACAGCACGCGACCGAAGCCGAAGTGCTGGAAGCCATCGAATATGGCCACGAGTGCTGCAAGAAAGTTGGGGCGGCCATTCGTGAGCTGGTGAAAAAGGCCGGCAAACCTAAGCGGGCTTATACCACGCCCGAAATCAACAAAGAACTCTACACGCAGATCGAGAAGGAAATTCGCGCCGATTTAACCGATGCGCTGGACACCAAGAAATATCCGAAGCTCGAAAGCTACCATCACGTGCATGAGGCGAAGCATAAGGTTGTGGACTCGCTTCCGGATGAGCAAAAGGCCGAAGGCGGCGCGCTGGTTGATTTGCTGAAAGAGCGCATCTTCCGCGATGAGATGCTGAAGCACCGGCGGCGTCCGGACGGGCGCGCGTTCGACGAGATCCGCCATATCGATTGCGAAGTCGGGGTTTTGCCGCGCACTCACGGCTCGGCGCTGTTCACTCGAGGCGAGACGCAGGCGCTGGTCACCGTTACGCTGGGCACCAAGGATGATCAGCAGCGCATCGAGATGTTCGATCTGACCGAGACCGCGAAGCGCTTCATGCTGCATTACAACTTCCCGCCTTTCAGCGTGGGCGAGGTTGGATTCATGCGCGGGCCGGGCCGCCGCGAGATCGGGCACGGCGCTTTGGCGGAGCGCTCGATTTCGGCGGTAATTCCGGAAGAAGCGAAGTTCCCGTACACGTTGCGCGTGGTGAGCGACATTTTGGAATCGAATGGTTCCAGCTCAATGGCGACGGTGTGCGGAGCGTCGCTGGCTCTCATGGATGCGGGCGTGCCGGTTTCCGATACGATCGCCGGCATCGCGATGGGCCTGGTGATGGAAGGCAAGGATTACGCCGTGCTGACCGATATCGCGGGCGCCGAGGATCATTACGGCGACATGGACTTCAAGGTTGCCGGATCGAAGCAGGGCATCACCGGCCTGCAAATGGACATCAAGGTTCCGAACGTCACCACCAAGATCATGCAGGAGGCGTTGGAGCAGGCTCGCAAAGCGCGGCTGTCCATTCTGGAGAAGATGGTGGCGACTATTTCAGAGCCGCGCAAGGAAATGTCGCAGTTCGCGCCTCGCATTTACACCCTCAAAATTCCGACTGATAAGATTCGTGATCTGATTGGGCCAGGTGGCAAGATGATCCGCAGCATTGTGGATGAAACCGGCGTGAAGATCGACGTCGAGGACGACGGGACGGTCAACATTTTCGCCGCGGATGGCGAATCGGCCAAGCTCGCGATTCAGCGAGTTACTGACATCGCCGCGGTTGCTGAGGTTGGAAAGACATATCTCGGCAAGGTGGTTCGGCTGGTGGAGTTCGGCGCGTTTGTCGAGATATTCCCCGGCACCGATGGTTTGCTGCACATCAGCGAAATCTCCGAGAATCGCATTAAAGCGGTGCGCGATGAGTTGAAAGAGGGCGATCAGATTCTGGTGAAGGTGCTGGCGCTCGAAGGCAACAAGATCAAGCTGAGCCGGAAAGCGGTGTTGAAGGAGCAGCGGGATAAGTTGAAGAAGTAGGGCAAGCCTCCGGCTTGCCCGGACAAGCCGGAGGCTTGTCCTACGGCTAGAATAAGACGTGATTTGTCCACGTCGATTCATCCTTCTGTTCTCGCTCACGGCTGGCATCGCGGCCGCTCAAAACACGCCCGGGTTCAGCATCTCCAATATGGACCGGTTGGCCAATCCCTGCATTGATTTCTACCAATACGCGTGCGGAGGTTGGGTGGCCAATCATCCGATCCCGCCCGACCAGACTAGCTGGGACCCGTTCGGTGAATTGGACGAGAACAACCGGGGCATCTTGCGCGGCATTCTGGAAAAAGCGTCGGTAGAGGACGCCCGGCGCACTTCTGTCGAACAGAAGATTGGCGATTTCTACGCCTCCTGCATGGACGAGGCGGCCATCGACAAGCTGGGAGCGGCGCCGCTGAAACCGGAGCTGGATCGCATTGACGCGATCTCGTCCAAGTCCGGCATCGTGAATGTGCTCATGCCCCTGCAATTGATCGGCGTTAATGCGCTCTTCAGCTTTTCTTCCGGCCCTGACTTCAAGGACTCAATGCTCGAGATCGCGCAGGCCGATCAAGGCGGTTTGGGCCTTCCGGAGCGCGACTATTATTTCAAAGACGACGCCAAATCGGTGGAGCTGCGCAACCAATATGTCGAGCACGTCCAGAAGATGCTGGAGCTTTTGGGCGAACCCGGTGCGAAGGCTGCTTCGGACGCTCAAGCGGTGATGCGCTTTGAGACGGGTTTGGCCAAGGGGTCACTCGATGTGACGTCGCGTCGCGATCCCAAGCTGACTTATCACAAGCTGACGGTACACGAATTGGTATCGCTCAGCCCGGCGATCGACTGGCCGAAGTATTTCCAAGGGATGGCAACGCCGCCCATCACGGACCTGAACGTTGCCGTGCCGAATTTTTTCCGGACCGTGGAATCCATGATCGTGCAGACGAGCCTGGAAGACATCAAGACCTATTTACGCTGGCAGCTGATTCACGCCGAAGCTCCGTTTCTGGCGAAGCCGTTTGTGGATGAGAATTTTCGTTTCTTTAGACAGATCCTGGCCGGCGCCAAGGAAATCGAGCCACGCTGGAAACGCTGCGTCAGCGCGGTGGATAGCGATCTGGGCTTCGCGCTGGGTCAGAAATATGTGGAAGTGGCATTCGGAGCCGAACAAAAGGCTCGAACGTTGAAGATGGTGGAGGAGATTGAAAAGGCTCTGAAGGGTGACATCCAGACGCTTTCCTGGATGACGCCGGCCACCAAGGAGCAGGCGCTGATCAAACTGCGGGCGGTGACCAATAAGATCGGCTATCCGGACAAGTGGCGCGACTATTCCAGCGTGAGGATCGTGCGCGGAGACGCGGTGGGTAACGACGAGCGCGCCACTGATTTCGAAGTCCACCGGCAGTTGAACAAGATCGGCAAGCCTACGGATCGGACGGAGTGGGGAATGACGCCGCCCACTGTGAATGCCTACTACAATCCGACGGAAAACAACATCAATTTTCCAGGCGGCATCCTGCAGCCGCCGTTTTATGACAAGCGCCTGGATGACGCGGTGAATTATGGCGCGATTGGGGCGGTGGTGGGGCACGAACTGACGCACGGGTTCGACGATCAAGGCCGCCAGTTCGATCCGGATGGCAATCTAAAGGACTGGTGGACGCCGGAGGATGCCAAGGAGTTCGAAAAACGGGCTGAGTGCTTCGTTCAGGAGTACTCAAAGTTCACGCCGATAGACGACGTTCATCTCAACGGGAAGCTGACCCTGGGTGAGAATGCGGCCGATAATGGCGGGGTCCGGCTGGCGTTCATGGCGCTGATGGAGGCGCTGAATGGCAAACCGCGGCCAAAACTGGATGGATTAACCCCCGAGCAGCGGTTCTTTCTGGGTTGGGGACAGATCTGGTGCCAGAATGTGCGGCCGGAGACATCGCGGATGCTGGTCCAGGTGGATCCGCACTCCCCGGGCCGAAATCGGGTAAACGGCGTAGTATCGAACATGCCGGAGTTCCAGCGCGCCTACGCTTGCAAGGTTGGCCAGCCCATGGTCGCCGCCCCGGCTTGCCGGGTGTGGTGAAAGCCTGTGGGGCAGGGCCGTGCCCTGCCGGGCGAGTGGCAGGGCATGGCCCTGCTCCACTCTGTAACCTTTGGTTACGCTGCCGGTATTCCTATTGTGTACGAAGCAAGCGACAGTAGCCTGATGCAGGCCGTCCGGGATGGCGACCTGGGGGGCTTGGCGGTCCTGTTCGAGCGGCACCATCGGCCGCTGTTCAACTACTTTGTGCACGTGAACGGGAACCGCGAGCTGAGCGAGGACCTGGTCCAGGATGTTTTCTTCCGGATGTTGAAATACCGGAAGAGCTACCAGCCGGAGCGATCCTTCACAGCGTGGATGTACCAGATTGCACGCAACGCGCATGTGGATTCCATCGGGAAGCGGAAGTTTGAAGTGGAAATCGGTGACAGAGAATTTGCGAGCACCAACATGATGGACGAGAATTTGAAGCGCAAGCAGGAAGTGGCGTTACTGAAGCGAGCGATGGCGCGCTTGCCACTCGAAAAAAGAGAACTGTTGGTGTTGAGCCGCTATCAGAATTTGAAGTACGAAGAGATCGCCGGCATTCTCGGGTGCGACATCGGGGCGGTGAAGGTGCGGGTGTATCGCGCGGTGCGTGCGCTGGGGCAGATCTACTTCGAGTTGGCAGGAGAAAAGGCATCATGAACTGCGAACAGGCCAGAACACAATTCGTAGATTACTGGAGAGGCACTCTCGAAGATTCGGCTGGTGAGTTTCGGACTCACCTGGGGTCTTGCGAGCGTTGCCGCGCCGAAGCGGAAGAACTGAAGGATCTGTGGGGGACGCTCGGAACGCTGCCGGAAGAAGATCCGAGCATGGGTATGCGCGTGCGATTTTACGATGCGCTGCGCACCTGGCGGCAACAGGAGGCCCAGCGGCGGCAACCGTTGTGGTGGCTGCGTCATCCGGCGTTTCAGGCGGCCTGCGCGGTACTGATTCTGGCGGTTGGGGTTGGAACCGGATATCTGGTGCGCGGGCGCGATAGCACGGAGGTTTCGCAACTGCGTGGGGAGGTTTATAACATGCGTCAATTAGTTGCTCTATCGCTGCTGCAGCAGCAATCGGCCAGCGATCGTTTGCGCGGCGTGAACTTTGCATATCATGTGGAGCAGTCCGATCCGCAGGTGCTGGGGGCGCTGCTGACTACGGTGAATCACGATCCGAGCGTCAACGTGCGCCTGGCGGCGGTGGATGCACTGCGGAATTTCAGCGATAGTCCGGTGGGGAGAAAAGGCGTGGTGCAGGCGTTGGCCAAGCAGGATTCGCCGCTGGTGCAGATCGCGATTCTGGATCAGATTGTGGAGCTGCACGAGAAGTCGGCTGTCCCGGATATTCAGTTTCTGTTGTCCGTCCAGAGCTTGAATCCGGACGTGAGGCAGCGCGCGCAATGGGCGCTGAAGCAACTGCAATGAGAACATTCTTGATTTTGATGGGGGCTTTGTCGCTGGCCTACGGCGATCAGGAAGCCAAGGAAACAATTCGGCAAACGTTACCTGCTGCGGCGCGCCTGGAAGTGGATAACGTGCAAGGCTACATTCACGTCTCGGGCTACAACGGCAGCGAGATCCAGATGGTGGCCGAGAAAACCATCGAGGCTGAGTCCGCCGAACGGCTGGAGGCTGCCAAGCAAGAAGTAAAGTTGGACGTTTCCAGATCCGGCGATTCATTGATCCTGTTCGTGGACGGACCGTTTCGCTGCCATTGCGAGGACCACCGCTGGGGCGTTCATGACCACGGCCACCGCGGGTATCGCGTGACTTTCGATTTCGAGATCAAGGTTCCTGCAGCGACGTTCCTACGGCTGGCCACGGTCAACAGCGGAGACATCCGCGTGGAAAACACCACCGGCGATTTCGATATAGGCAACGTCAACCGAGGGATTGAAATGACCGAGGTCTCGGGCTCGGGACTGGTCCACACGGTGAATGGTCCGATTAAGGTGCTGTTCGCGAAGAATCCTTCGAGCGCCTGCTCGTTTGGCACCGTGAACGGAAGCATCGAGACGTCGTTCCGCGGGAACCTGAATGCCGATGTGAGGGTGAAAACATTCAACGGGCAGGCCTTCACGGATTACGAGGTCACGGCTTTGCCGAGGATGGTCTCAGCGGGCGAGCGGCGCGACGGTAAGTTCGTCTATCACAGCGACGATTTCAATGGTATGCGCATCGGCAACGGCGGGCCCGAGTTGAAGTACGACACACTCAACGGAAGTATCCGAATTATCAATCGAGGAAAGTAATTATGAAACAGCTAGCACTACTCTTTTTATTCGCGGCCGGCGCGGCGTTTTCGCAGGAACCACCGGATCGCGTGAATGTTCCCTTCAGCGATCCATCGCGGCCGAAGATGCTGAAAGCGTCGGTGTTGAACGGCAGCATCACGGTGAAAGGCTACAACGGCAAGGAAGCCATCGTGGAAGCGCGTGGCGAGGGCGGCAGGCACAGGCGCCCTGCCGAGCGATCGGACGGGATGCATCGCATCGATATTGGCGGCAGCGGCCTCTCGGTGGAGGAATCCGACAATGTCGTGACGGTGGGCACGCGATCGCTCAACGAGAACGTCGAAATCAATATTCAAGTGCCTTTCGACACGTCTTTGAAGCTGCACGACGTGAACGGCGGCGAAATCTCGGTGGACCATATTGTGGGAGACGTCGAGATTGACGTGACCAATGGAAAAGCGACGGCCACGCATATTTCCGGTTCTGCGATCGTGCATGCGTTGAACGACCGCGTGCTGGTGACGCTGGACAAGGTTACCGCGGACAAGCCCATGTCGTTCAGCTCGCTCAATGGCGACATCGACGTCACTATGCCGGCCGACTTGAAGGCGAAGGTGAAGTTGAAGAGCGACAATGGCGAGGTCTATAGCGATTTCGACATCAAGGTGGACGCGTCGTCGCGCAGGCCGATCGTGGAGGACTCCAATTCCGGGCATGGCAAGTATCGTGTGCAGTTCGATAAGGCGACGTACGGGTTGATCAATGGGGGCGGACCGGAGATTCAGCTCACTACTTTTAATGGGAATATTTATATACGAAAAGCGAAGTGACGGGAGGCAGGCGACAGGCGGTAGGCTGCAGAGCGGAGCATTTCGGTTTGCCTGCAGCCTGCCGCCTGCTTCCTGCCTCCCGGCTCTCACCGTTACTTACCGTTAGGCTGGGAAAATAATTCCTACCTCGCGGCCTTTAGCGTCCTCTCTCCATGCACAAATTCAGCGCTTTGTGCACGTGGCCATGCTCTTGCATAGTCCATCGGCATGAAGCGCAAACGATTTTCAAACTTAGCTTTAGCTTGTCAATTATTCGCGGCTGCGGCTGGGCTTTCGCTCGCTGCGCAGGATCGTGATCCGGGACAGGTCACCGCAGATCAGCAGAAGGGGAACAAGGCTGATCGTGAGTTGACCCAAAAGATTCGGAAATCCGTGGTCTCCGATAAGTCGTTGTCTATCTCTGCCCACAACGTTAAGATCATCAGCCGGGATGGCATGGTGACGCTGCGGGGGGCCGTCAAATCCGACGACGAGAAGAAGTCCATCGAAGACAAGGCGACCGAGATCGCGGGGCAGGGCAAGGTGACTAGCGAGCTGACCGTGACGGGGAGCGGGTCGAGATAGTCCATCACTTCAGGAGATGAAATCATGAGCAAGAATACTGCTGTTTATGGAATTTACCGGGACACCGTGGCATTGGGCGGTGGCTTGGAAGCGTTGAGGGCCGCGGGCTTTCGCGGCACGGATATTTCTGTCCTGATGCCCGAGAACGTGGGCACCAAGGATTTCGTTCACAAGAAGGACACCAAAGCTCCTGAGGGTGCGACGACTGGCGTGGCGTCCGGAGCCGTAATTGGAGGCGCACTGGGATGGCTGGCGGGTATCGGCGCATTGGCGATTCCGGGGCTTGGACCATTCATCGCAGCGGGTCCTATCATGGGGCTGTTGGCTGGAGCTGGCGCGGGCGGAGCCGTGGGCGGCGTTGCTGGAGCGCTGATTGGGATGGGAATACCGGAGTACGAAGCGAAGCGCTACGAGGGTCGCGTGAAGTCGGGCGGAATCCTGCTATCCGTGCATTGTGATAGCTCGGAGTGGGTGAAGCGCGGCAAGACGATCCTGGAGCAGACCGGGGCGGAAGAGATCGGAACGGCGGGTGAAGCCGCTGCTGACTATGCGATGAGCGATCGGCCGGCGTCGCGGATTTAGTAGGACAAGCCTCTGGCTTGTCCGGGCAAGCCGGAGGCTTACCCTACGTTAGAATAGGGTTTCTGCGCTTCCTTGGGATTGACTTCGGGTGGGAGAACCAGCCCAGCGGCGTTGCGGCTCTTGATTGGGCCGGCGGAACGCTGCACCTTGCTGCACTCGATCGCCTCAGGCTACCGGGTGATGTGCTGCGTTGGGTGACGGCTGAGGCCACCGCCGATACCGGAATCGGCATCGACGCGCCCATCGTGATTCCGAATGCGTCTGGCATGCGGATCGCGGACCGGCTGGCGCATTCCCACTACGGTAAGTATCACGCGGGAGCCTATCCGGCTAGCCGGGCGCGCACGTTTTGGAAGCGGACAACCAGGTTTTCCTCAGCGCTGGGCAAAATGGGTTTCGGCCACGGCGACGAGTGGGCGCCGAAGAGCAGCGGGCGCTTCCAGATCGAAGTCCATCCCCACGCTGCATCGGTTCAGTTGTTTCTGCTGGACCGCATCGTCAAATACAAGAGAGGTCGAGTGGCGGATCGTGCGGCGGAGTTGAATCGCTTGCGGGCGCTGATCTTGGAGCGGCTGCCCCTGCTGGTTCCAAGGCTCGAGCTAACCGAGCTGCCTGAGATTCCGCAGGCGGGCCGCGGGTTGAAGGCTGTCGAAGATCAGCTGGATGCGCTGCTGGCCGCTTACATCGCGGCGCATTGGTGGTACTGGGGACGCGAGCGTAACGAGGTTCTCGGGAACTCGAGGCTGGGGTACATCATTGTGCCTCACAGGCAGCGCGCCAAGACTATCGTACTGGACGAACCGAACGCTGACGCCGATCCGATCAAACAATTTGAAGAATGGTACGCTCTGGCAAGCGTGGCCGGTATCGCGGAACCGGGTGCAGTAGCGCTGGCCACCGTTTCGTCTGAAGGGCAGCCGTCGGCGCGAATGGTGATTGTCAGAGAGGCCGATTCCCGCGGCTTCGTTTTCTATACCAATTATCGAAGCCTGAAGGCGCGCGAGTTGGCTGCCAATCCTCGCGCTTCGCTGGTCTTTTACTGGCCGGAACTGGAGCGCCAGGTCCGTGTGGCGGGCGAGGTGGGGAAGACTTCGCGTGAGGAAACCGAGCGATACTTTCGCACCCGTCCGCGTGGAGCGCAGTTGAGCGCGTGGGCATCCTGGCAGAGTTCAGTGATCCCCGGCCGCGACGTTCTGGAGCGGAGAATCGGAAAGCTGGAGTCACGCTACGCCGGAAAGGACATTCCGGCGCCGCCGGGATGGGGAGGCTACCGGCTGCGGCCGCATACGATTGAGTTCTGGCAGGGGCGCGCGAATCGGCTGCACGACCGGTTGCGATATTCGCGGAAGGCTAGCGGGCGGTGGATCGTGGAGCGGCTGGCTCCCTAAGACCTGACAAGTCGGAGACTTGTCCTACGTTTACCGGTCGTTTACCGCCGTTCACCGATATTTCGTCGAAGCTTGTGGCAGTGGCTGCTACTATCGAATCGTGGATCGAGGACGATTTGATAACCGTGGCGGCTTCCGGGGCCACTCCGGCCTTTCCGGAATCGTAATCGGCGCCCTGATCGTCGCCATCGGGCTGGTCATTCTTCTCGATAATCTCGGAATCGTCCACGTATACGACATATGGCGGTTTTGGCCGCTGATCCTGATTGGCTTTGGGGTTTCGAGGGTTTTGGAGAGCCGGCACCCTGGCGGGCAGGTATGGGGGGGCTTGATGGTGCTGATCGGCGTCGCTTTCTTACTCGACAATCTTCACATTCTCATCTTCGATTTCGACGTCTCCCAGCTTATTTGGCCGCTCGCGGTGATTGGGTTCGGTGTATTTATGCTATTGCGGGCGATGGATCGGAGGAGGACCCTGGAGGGCGTGCCAACCGCCGCTCCCAGCACTACCGACGGGGTGCTCGGCTCATGGGCCATCTTCAGCAGCGTGAAGCGGAAGGTCGACTCGCAGGATTTCAAAGGCTGCGAAGCGACGGCGGTATTCGGTGAAGTAAAAATCGATCTCCGCAAGGCCGGAATTGCAGGCGATCAAGCAGTAATCGAAGTGAACGCACTGTTCGGCGGTGTCGACATTCGCGTGCCGGAGAACTGGCGCGTGGAGATGAAAGGCGCCGGCATTTTCGGCGCGTTCGAGGACAAGACCCTTCCTCCACGTGTCGATCCAGGCGTAAAGACACCGCAACTCGTGATTACGGGTACCGCGGTGTTCGGCGCAGCCAAGGTAGATAATTAACCAGGCCAGCTTTTATGCATCCGCTGCTTGCCACCAAAGGCAGGATTACTCTTTATTTGCTCATTTGGGCCGCGTTGGGCGGTCTGCTGGGTTACCTGCTAACAATCACCGGGAGGCTGAGTTGGCTGGAGGCGAGCATCCTGGCACTGCCGCTGGCGCTGTTTTACTCGTTCGTATGTCTGGCGCCCTGGTATATGTGCCGGTTTCTGCCGCTGGGCCCGGCGCAGCTTCCGAAATTGTTGGGGAACCACATGGCGGCGGGCGTAGTTGCCGCCCTGTTTTGGATTGTGCTGGCGAAGGTGCTGGGGTTAGGGCTCAGCCGGTATTATCCGACGATCAACGAACGTTTCAGTCCACAGCTTCCGCTGGTTTTTGGCATCGGAGTGCTGCTGTACCTGCTATCCGTGGCGCTGCATTATGTTCTGCTCTCGGTGGAATCCTCCAAAGAATCCGAGACGCGCGAACACGAAGCCAGGACGCTGGCGCGGGAAGCCGAAATAAAAGCTCTGAAGGCGCAGATCAATCCGCATTTTTTGTTCAACAGCCTGAACTCCATAGCTGCACTAGCTACCGTGGACGGCCTTCGCGCACGCGATATGTGCATCAAGCTATCGGATTTCCTGCGCAACACGCTTAGCTTGGGCGAGAGGCAGAGCATTTCGTTCGGCGACGAGCTGGCCTTGGCGCAGGCGTACCTGGCGGTGGAGCAAGTGCGGTTTGGCTCGCGATTGCGGATTGAACTCAAAACGGATTCCGCTTGCGACGATTGCACGGTGCCGCCGCTGTTTCTGCAGCCGCTAGTGGAAAACGCCGTGAAGCACGGAATCGCGGGTCTTGTGGACGGGGGGACCATTCGTCTGGAGGCGCACTGCGAGGAAGGCTGGCTGCAGGTGACCATCCAGAATGAGTTTGATCCGGACGCTCCCGCGACGCAGCGGCATGGTCTGGGACTGCAGAATGTTCGTAACCGATTGCGGGCAGTGTACGAGAATCAGGCTCGGATCGATACCGTCGTCACCGGCAACGTGTTCGTGGTGGCCGTGGATTTGCCTTGCGGGCCACGCGCGTTTTGGGAGGGTTCCTTCAACCGCCTGGACGCCTTGCTGGAGGGACGAAGCGGACGGAAGTAACTGTGTGTGGGGCAGGATGGAATCCTGCGGCGGGTTGGTAACCCGCCTGAGTTGCGCCGATTGTCAATCGGCGCGCAGGTTGCCAACCTGCCCCACGGGTAACATAGAGGAGATCATGGCCGATTCGTTGGCGCCTGGTTCGGTGATTGCGCATTATTGCGTGGTTTCGCGTCTGGGCCAAGGAGGCATGGGCGCCGTATATCTGGCCGATGACACGCGGCTGGGCCGCAGGGTGGCCCTGAAGGTTTTGCCGCCCGATGTCGCCTCAGACCCGGACCGTATGCATCGCTTCGTGCAGGAAGCCAAGCTGGCCTCTGCGCTGACGCATCCGAACGTCGCCTACATCCACGAAATCGGCCAGGAAGGCGACCTGTGGTTTCTGGCAATGGAGTACGTGGAGGGCGTGCCGCTTACCAACGTGATCCGGGAAGGCCCGATGAAGATTTCGGAGATTCTCCCGATCGGCATTCAAGTGGCGGATGCGCTGGACGACGCGCATCAGAAGGGAATCGTGCATCGCGACATCAAACCGGCCAATCTCATGCTGACGCCGCGCGGGCACGTGAAAGTTTTGGATTTCGGATTGGCGAAGCGGGAGAAATCCACGCGGAATTCCGAAGACACGCAATTGTTGACGAGCGCCGGGATGGTGGTGGGGACGGTGGAATACATGAGTCCGGAACAGGTGCTGGGCCGGGACGTGGATCATCGCTCCGATATTTTCAGTCTGGGCGTAGTGCTTTACGAGATGGCCACCGGGCGCCTGCCCTTCAGCGGCGCGAATTCTACCGAAACGATGGCGCGCATTCTGCAAGCGCAGCCGGATGCGATGGCTCGCTTCAATTACGAGGTTCCCGAAGAGCTGGAGCGAACGGTCCGGAAGTGCCTGGAGAAGGATCGAGAGCGGCGGTACCAATCGGCGCGGGAACTGATGGTGGATTTGAAGAACCTGGAGCGCGATTCGGGATCGCAGAAGAGCGCGGCCGTGGCGGATGGTTCCTCGAAAGACGCGCGGCGGCGAATCTCGGCGGTGATCGTGGATGACGAGGAACTGGCGCGGTCGTTGCTGCGGGAGTATGTGGAATCAAGTCCGGGCATTGATGTTGTCGCGGAATGCGGCAATGGTTTCGAAGCTGTGAAGGCGATTTCCGAACATAAACCAGACCTGGTGTTTTTGGATGTGCAGATGCCGAAGCTGGACGGCTTTGAGGTGCTGCAATTGATCGGCAACGAGGTGGCCGTTATTTTCGTGACGGCATTCGATCAATATGCGATGAAGGCCTTCGACGCGCACGCAGTGGATTATTTGCTGAAGCCGTTCAGCCTGGAGCGATTCGAAAAAGCTCTGGAGCGCGCGCGCCAGCGGCTGGGCGAGAAGCTGCCTCCGGCGATGGAGCTGGCTGCGGCCGCCCGGCCTCCGCAGCAATATCTGCAACGCATCGTCGTGAAGGATGGAACACGGGTGCACATCATTCCGGTGGACCGGCTGGATTATGCCGAGGCACAGGACGATTATGTGGAATTGCACAGCCAGGGCAAGAATTATTTGAAGCAGCAGACCATCTCGAGCCTGGAATCCGCGCTCGATCCCGAGCGATTCGTGCGCATTCACCGTTCCACCATCGTGAACCTGGAGCGCGTGGCGAAGATAGAACCATACGCCAAGGACAGCCGCGTGGCGGTGCTGTCGGACGGCACGCAGTTGCCGGTGAGCCGGGCCGGATACGATCGGTTGAAGGCGCTACTCGGGGAAAAGCTTTAAAAACCCGTTTCTCGTTTCTCGTTTCTCGTTTCTCGTTGGCGAGCAGACTAGAAACTTTGCAAGGATTTGCTCGCTGCGGGGACTACCTAATTAGAATGCGATCGGAGCAAGCCAGGTTCCTTGGGATTATCGAGCAGTATCAGCCGGCGCTTTGGCGGCTGGTGAATTCCTATGAAGCTGATCCGGGCCGCCGCGAGGATTTGTTCCAGGAGATTGCACTCGGGGTTTGGCAGTCGCTACCGCGCTTTCGCGGAGATTCTAGCGAGCGGACGTGGCTGTACCGGATTGCGCACAATATCGCGATATCAACGTTGGAATCACGGCGTAGGCGGGACACACGAGAGTTGCCCATGCCTGATTCGGTGGAACGAGTGGGCCGATGGAGTGATCCGGACCGCGTGTTGGTGGTGGAGGAGCGGCGGGAGGCGATGCTGGCCGCGATTCAGGAATTGGCGCCTGTCGACAAGCAAATTATTGTGCTGCACCTGGAAGGTTTGAGTTACCAGGAAATCGAAGAAGTCTCGGGATTTTCTGAAAGCGCGATTGCAAGCCGCTTGAGCCGCATTCGCGATCGTTTGACCGACGTGATCCGTAAGCAGGAGGTAAGAAAATGACACCGACCGATGAACTACGGCAACTGTGGCAATCTGATATCAACGAAGCGATTGATCAGCGCGAGCTGATGCGCGAACTGGAGCGGAGAACCCGCAATTTCGATCGCATGAATCGCCGCCGCGACTTTCGGGACATCGTGGCTATGTTGGTTGTCGCGGTGGTCTATTTTTGGTTCGCGGTACGCGCGGGAACCACTTTCGAACGCGTGGCTGATCTGTGGCTGGTGGTCTTCTGTGGTTGGTTTATCTTTTATCTGCGGCGCTACGCCAAGCTCTCCCGCAAGCCGGTGCCCGAGCAGACTTTGGACGTCTACCGGCAAGCCTTGGTGGAACGCTACGATGGGCAGATCAGGCTTGCGAAGAGCGTGAAGTATTGGTTTATTCTTCCAATGTGGTTGGGCCAGATGCTTTACGACATCGCATATTGGGTGAATGGCGGTAAGAACATTAAATTCGTAATGGTCACGATTTTCGTAACGGCGGTGAACGCTTTGGTTTGGTGGTTGAATGAGGGGCCGGCCGTCCGTTATCTCAAGCGCAAGCGCCGGGAACTGGCGGTTTTGGTCGGAGAAGAAGGAGTGGCGAAATGAAAAAATCATTGGCAGCGATTGTTATGACCGTACCCGTACTGCTGGGCGCGGATTCCAGCGAGATACGCTCGCTCCTCGAAAATCGCATCGATCTCGGCAAAAAAGCCGTCGGGATCGTGGTGGGGACCATAGACGACAAGGGCCGCGCCGTGATCGGCTACGGCAAGCTAGCTAAAGATCGCGATGAGAAGCCCGATGGCGACACGGTGTTCGAGATCGGTTCCATCACCAAAGTGTTCACGTCGTTGATCCTAGCTGACATGGTGGAGCGGGGCGAGGTGAAGCTGGACGACCCGGTGTCGAAGTTTCTGCCGCCTTCAGTGACTGTGCCGAGCCGCAATGGCCGCCAGATTACGCTGCTGGATCTTTCGATGCAGATCTCGGGTCTGCCACGCCTGCCGAATAATATGAAACCGGCGGACATGGCCAATCCGTACGCCGACTACGACCCACCGAAATTGTACGCGTTCCTGTCCGGGTACACGCTGCAGCGGGATATCGGCGAGAAATACGAATATTCCAACCTGGCGGTTGGGCTGCTGGGGCATGCGCTCTCGTTGAAGGCCGGCATGAGCTACGAGCAACTGGTCCGAACCCGGATTCTGGAGCCACTGGGTATGACCAGCAGCTCGGTGACGCTTTCGGAGTCGCAGAAGAAACGGCTGGCCACGGGTCATAATGACGTGCTCAACCCGGTGAAGAATTGGGACCTGGATGCATTGGCCGGTGCGGGCGCGCTGCGGTCAACCGCAAACGACATGCTGAAATTTCTGGCGGCCAATCTAGAGCTGACCGATACGCCGCTGAAGCCGGCCATGCGCCGCATGCGGTCGGTCCATCGGGAAACCGGTACGCCAGATCTCGAGATCGCGATGGCCTGGCACGTGTTCCACAAATTCGGGACGGACATCTACTGGCATAACGGCGGGACAGCCGGATATCGATCTTTCGCAGGTTTCGTTCCAGCCAAGAAAACTGGCGTGGTGGTTCTCTGCAACACTTTTTTCGACATCGATGACATGGGCTATCACATTCTGGAGAGCCAATATCCATTGGCAAAATACGCGGCGCCGAAACAGCGAATCGAGGTCGCATTGGATCCGAAGATCTTGGAGACTTATGTGGGTGAGTATGAATTGGCGCCCACGTTCAAGATCAAGATCACGCGCGAGGAAGCTCGGCTGTTTGCGCAAGCTACCGATCAACCGCGATTCGAGATATTCGCGGAGAAGGAAGCGGATTTCTTTCTGAAGGTGGTGGACGCGCAGATCACGTTCTCAAAGGATGAGAAGGGGGCGGTGACGAGTCTGATACTGCATCAAGGTGGGGCGGATCAGAAGGCGAAGAAGATAAAGTAGGACAGGCCGCAGGAAGCAGGCGGCAGGCGGCAGAAGGCGGGACCTTGAGCCGATCATGATGGGTCACGCCTGCCTCCTGCAGCCTGCCGCCTGTCCCCCTAGTTCTGCATGGCTAGCTCGGCCTTGGCGGGCAGTGCTTCTCGCAGGGTGGATTCCTCGGCGGCGATTACCAGAGTGCCGCGTGTTGCGCCGCTCGGGGAACGAACTGGCGCTGTCCAGACAGCCGCGCCAAACTCCTGGCCTTGCTTGTTGCGAAGAGGGCTGGTTCCGCAGGGCGGCGGCTGTCCAAGCACTTCGTCGCGCTTCCAGCCCAACAGGCGTTCCGCGGCCGTGTTCCAATAGACCACTGCTCCATTGACATCGACGGCGAACGCGGCCAGCGGAGAAGAGTCCAGAAGATTCACGGGCTCGGGAGGGACAATTGAGGCTCCCTTGCCGGGTTCAGAGGTTTTTTCGTTGGCTTCCACCAGGCGCAGCCTCACCTTGGTGGAGGCGCGTTCACTGCTTGAAACTTTGAGAATCAGCGCGGCAATCAGATACATGGACGCGATCAGGAAATCGACCCAGCCATCCAGCCGCTGGATGCCGGGGAAGAGGATTACGCCGGCATCCTTTAACACGCGTATCGCTTCGTACACCGCGATCAGTCCCAGCACGCCGGTCAGGATCTTATCCAAACCGAGCTGCTGGCGTTTGGCCATGAGGAAGCACCAAAGGATGGTCGTTAGGCAGATGCACAGGGCCAGGCCCATGAGCGGGCTGGCACGAAATATTTGAACCAGATACATGCGGCTCTCCTCGGATTGTGTGCTGTACGCTTACCATCGGCCGTTAAATACGCGCTGGACAGCTCCCAACAGCTTACTCAGGGCGGGTATTTTACCTAGGAGACTGCGGGAAACCGCACTAGCGCTAAGGCGTTTCCATGAGGCGGGTAAGATTGACCATTGGACGCGATATCTTGTATGGGTGAGCACGCTGGGGGACGGTATGCGGCTACGACCTATGGTGAACAACTTTCTGAAAGCCACATTGTTGTTGGCCGCCGTCTTACTGATGGGCGCGGCGATGAGATCGTTCGATCGAGCGGCTCCGCTCGAAACGGTATCGGAGACAACGGCGAACGTGAGTTTGGGCGCTCTCAACGGCGATGGGCATTTGGACATCGTGCTCGCCAAAGGGCGTCATTGGCCGTTGGCCGATGTAGTGCTTTTTGGCGACGGCAAGGGTCATTTCACGCCCGGTCCACCGCTGCCGAATAAACCCGATCGCAGCTATTCGGCTCCACTCGCCGATTTGAATGGAGACGGCACGCTCGACATGGTTATCAGTAACGACGCGCCGGATCCGAAGGTAATTCTGCTGAACGATGGCACGGGCCATTTCCGGCTGGGCGGAACCTTCGGCGATCCGAATTGGCCCACGCGGAACGTTGTTCTGGCGGATCTGAACGGCGATGGTTCTCCCGATATTGCGGTCGCCAATCGGCCCGGGCCGAGCTATGTCTGCTTCAACGACGGCAAAGCCCATTTCAAGTGCAAGGAGCTCGGACGGGAAAGTTCAGCCACCATCCTGGCCGGCGACATGGATGGCGACGGATCGCAGGATCTTATCGTGGCTTGCCGGGACGAATGCCAAAGCGTGGTTTATTTTAACGATAGCCACGGGAACTTCACGCGCAAGCAACCTTTTGGACCAGCCGGATCATCCACGCGCGCCATGGCGGTTGCGGACTTCGACGGGGATGGCCGTCTGGATATTGCGGCTTGTCATGAAGGCCTGGGGCTGTTCGTCTATTTCAATACTGGTAAGGGCCAGTTCGATCCGGGTGTCAAGATTGCGGGAACGGACGCGCTGCCTTACTCCATGC
>PMOK01000049.1 GCA_003162425.1 Bryobacterales bacterium
CGGCGTCTGCCCTTCACCCATTTGAATCCCCTCTTTCGCGGACTAAGCTGTTTAATTCTATCACTCGCGGAAGTATGTTTCGTATTAAAGGATTGAGAAACACAATACGTTCGGCGAGTGTATCGAACAGTATTGCAACCGTTTTGAACTGGACAGCCCGTTAAAATCGAGCGCCCCATGGCTGAAGCAAGCGAGGATCATTCTGCATTTCCGCCACAAAACCGAGCCGCGACCGGAAGGGAGCGATACCACGATCGGCATTCTTGCCAAATCGTCACGCTTTCTTCCGGGTGCGGCTCGGAAGAATGCACCGAGCGGTCATGGCTCGATAAAGGACATCTTCGCTTTGATCAGCACCAGGATCCACCACTGCAGCGTGAGTATCGACAATCGCCATGGCCACCGGACGCGCGCGAGTTCCACTGCAACCGGAGTCACCAACAATGGTTGCAGAAATAACCATATCCGAGCTGTTTCGCCGCGTAGCAGCCCGGATAGATCCACTGTGAGGATTGTCGCCAAACCGATCAGTGTCAGCGCCGCTCCGCTTGGGTTCGCCTTGAATTCGTCGCCCAGCTTGCGCAGATGAAACCACAGTATCGGCACTGCGATGATGCCAGCGCCCAGCATAAAGTCGTACAAATCCACCAGCACGGAAACCTTATAAGACCGCCCCAAAAGTTCATTGCCACCCCTCAGATTCGCCAAGGAGTGGCCAAAGGCGGCGGGTGCGTTGTAGCCCGCCACCGCCCAGAGTAGGAAATAAAGTGAGATCGCGGCAGTCAATGCCAGGGCGGATGTTCGCACGACATTTCGGATAGCTCCCCAACTACCGTGCTCCCGCCATAACCAGTAAGTGCCGTAATAGACCGGGAACACACCGATCGTCAGAAGATTGTACGCGAAAAAAGTCGCGATGAACACCATGACCCCCATGGCCAAGGCATACTCGTACCATCGGCTCGATGTATTCAAAGCCTTCACGAACATGAGCATGATCAACATCGAACAAATCGGGTAGATTTGGTCAAACTCCGGGAAGAAAACCGTCAAACCCGGCAATAGTGCATAAAAGGCGCTTGCCACCAGACGCACACGGCGGTCGGTGGTCCATAGTCCCGCGAAGTGGTACATGACAACCACTCCGAAACTCGCCAGGAGACCTACAGCGAGGCCCCCAAGAAATGCACCGGCATCCCGGCCGAACAGCGTGGCGAAGGCCCAATAAAAGAGGATAGGACCAGCCGGATGGAATTTCGAATGTCCGGTGAGATTGGCCTGCGGAAAATGCGACATCCAGTCCCTGAGGTCATGGATATTGAGCGTGTCGGTGAAATAGGCGGTGGCATCGGCGGAGGAGACAATCTGCATGATTCGCTCCGGCCCGCGTGGATCGGCCAGTACGCTGAATAGTTGAAAGCAAAAACTTGCAATTACGAGCGCCGCCAGCCAAAACCACATAGGCACCCGCGAAGCGGTTCGATCCACGCTCCACGCCACTCCCACGATCAGGAGGAACGGCGCAAGCAATGCGAGCCCCATCTGGATTATTCCCAGGTCCTGCCACGGCCACTCCCACTTGGTCAGACTGAAGAAACCGTTGAGGGGCCCCCATTCATAAATCACTCCCAGTCCGAACGCCAGACCCACGGCCAGAATCACACCGGCTTGCCGCGCGGTCAACGCAGTCTTATCTCTTTCAGAAGGCGCAGCGCCGACTTCAACCGGCTTGCCCGTCGGTCTACGCCGTTTTTTTGGTACACGCTTTTCGCTCACGCCTGATTATGATAACCAGGATCTCGGGGAATTCACAACAAACGCCGCGCGCTCTGTAGTGTAAGACGTCCGCCGCGAGTCTCTAAAGGTCGGATTGTGCACGATGTACCTCGGCATTGTTGTCTGCTGGTCCTTACCGCTGGCACTATCTATTGTCAGGCGCTTCACCTTGGAGTTCAGGGCGGGGTACCTTTCGGCGATTTCTTCTCACCTGCCCTGGTTGGCGGTTTAAATGAGGGCTTCTTGTACTACAACTCGAAGCCGGTCCCGTACACCGTGGGTCCAATCGCGGAAGTTCAGTTGTCGCATCGGTTCGGCAGTGAGGGCAGCGTCCTGTACCAGCGCTGTCACTACACATATTGGGGCCAATTGATCAACACCTTCAGTCCGGGCGTCGCGAACGTCTGGTCAAAAACCACGAGCAATGCGTGGTCTTTTCCGATCCTCGTTAACTGGCATCCATTACGGCGTCACCCGCTTTACTTCGGCACCGGACCCGTAATCAGAAACCTGCGCGGCCTCGATCAAGTGGTTGACTACGAATCGACATATTCGTTGGGTGGTCCAATTACAACGAAGACAGCCGGCATTGAAACGAGCAATCCTCCCGATTTACGGAAGAGATGGTACCCAGGGCTTGAGGTGAGCGCTGGTTGGCACTTCCAATTCTCTGTAACTTATGTCTCACCTGAGATTCGCTATACTCGCTGGACGGCCAATATCGCAGAAGGACAACGGCCCTTGCAATTCCCCGCGAATCGAATCGAAGTGCTGGTCGGAATTAACCACAGGATCTTGGCGCGTTAGCTGGCGTCATCACCTGCAACGCAGGCGCGCTTTCCGTCCCTGTTTTCAACCCGACCAGCATTTCCGGGGAAGTTGGCGACTACACCCTGGACTGTACTGGCGGGACGGTGTCACCATCCATACAGATAGACTTCTACCTCCAAATGAATGTGCCGGTACTCAACACCGGCGGATGGATTTTGAGTGAGGGCGGGAACACAACAGCAGGCACACTCTCTAGCACCGAGGTGGTTGAGTTCGTGGGTGTGCCGTTCATTCCCCCGGGGGCCGGCGATGCCGTTTTTCAGGTCGAGAATATCTTTGTCGATCCGAGCGCAGAACCGCCGGGCTTCCAATTTACGGGAACCGGGTCGATAGTCGGCAACATATCGATCTACATTCCACCGCTTAACCAACAGCAGGTGGGCGCGGAGAACGCCGTCCCTGAGTCATTCTCACTGGTGTTCGTTGGTTTGGGACTAGGCGCTATGTGTTAGCGCGGAAGGGCCGTTAGGCCACTCGAAAGAACCGCCGTCCCCAACGCCAGGAACCCACCACTTCCAACGCTGAACGTACTGCCCAATGCCGTCGCCAGCACTCGCGAAGGTCGCAGCCTCCAGAACTGTGCGATCATACCCACGATGGACATCAACAAAATGCTGGCGGAACTCCGCGCCGAACGGGAACAGGTCGAGCAGACGATCATGGCGCTGGAGCACCTCGCCCGTGGCCAGGGCAAACGTCGCGGGAGACCACCAAACTGGATGACGGAAGCGAAGCGTAGGGGAAGGCCACCGGGGAGTAAGAACAAGCTGAAGGAGCGCCAGGAGTAAACGTTACTCAGTAACGTTGCGAGTTACTCGGTGGAGGCAAGCTGGCCCGAGTTCTGTTATCACGAACGGCTGAATGCTACGATGGACATGAGATCCGCGCCCGTAGCTCAGCTGGATAGAGCGATTGGCTTCGAACCAATAGGCCGGGGGTTCGAGTCCCTCCGGGCGCGCCATTGCTCAAGACGATGATGCGCTTCCAAACGCGGGCCACCTGCTACCGTCTTGCGCTCCTCATTTTTTCAACCTCGCTGGCCACCGCTCAAACCAGTAGACCTGAAGTTCCTTACGTACCAACCACGGACGAAGCAGTTATTGCGATGTTGAAACTCGCCGACGTGAAATCGACCGACGTGGTTTACGATCTCGGCTGCGGCGATGGCCGGATCGTTATTACGGCCGCCAAGATCTACGGGGCGCACGGCGTAGGCATCGACATCAACCCGCAGCGTATTCACGATGCGAAAGAGAACGCCAAGAAAGCGGGCGTGGAAGATCTGGTCCGCTTCGAAGAGAATGATCTGTTCAAGGCTAGAATTCGTGACGCCAGCGTCGTGACTCTGTTTCTCCTCCAAAAAGTCAACTTGCGTCTGCGTCCAAAGCTGCTCAGAGAGCTGAAATCGGGTACCCGGATCGTTTCCAATACTTTCGACATGGGCGATTGGAAGCCCGAGAAGGAAGAGACTCTCAAGAGCGGCGACTCTGAGCATGGCCTCGGCCTCAGTCGCCAGATTTTCCTCTGGATTGTCCCGCCGCGCGACGAGAAGTAGCATTCGCCAGTATTCTCCCAGTTACGTCCACCGTGGGCGTATGATCGAATCGGTGAGATAGTTCGATGCCCGGAGCCACATTCAGAGCCAGAGATCGCCCAGATTACCCATGCCCGGATTGCTATCGGGAAGAGCAACTACTGTGGGAGGTCATAACAGGAAAGTGCGCCAGCTGTCACGGCTCCGGCTTCGAGTTGGCTCTTCATCGTTTAGACCACATTTGTAGGAAGTGCAAAGGCACTCGTACTTGTCCTACGTGTGGTGGAACCGCCCTTCGGAACTTTCGTCTGCCGCTCCCTGACGATCCAGATGATGATTGTGCTGACAGATCAGAAAAAGTGAACTAATCTAAGATGGAGACGTTTCCTATACGGAGACGTCCAACTTGATTCCGAGGTGAATGGTACAGGTGAAGAACTGCTTGCTGATTGCGCTTCCAACATTACTGACCATTGCTGTGGCCGATCGCGCCGCGGCGCAGACCACACCACCGGCTAGTACGCCGCCGGCGGCGAGTGCCCCAACGCCGGTGCGCCGAGCCGGCGGATTGGTTCCCGGCCAAAAGCGTCCACCAGGCGATCCCGCGCAAATCGCACGCGGGAAGACCTTGTATGGTATTGCCTGCACCAGTTGTCATGGCGCGGATCTCCGCGGCGGCGATCTGGGCGGACCGAATCTGTTGCGATCGCAGGTTGCTCTCAGCGATCAGGACGGTGAATTGATTGTCCCCATCATCCAGGGTGGCCGTCAGAACTCAGGCATGCCTGCGGTGCCCATGAGCCCAGCGGATGCGAAAGCAGTGGCCGCTTATATCCGGAGCGAAGTGGGCACTATCGGTTCACAAGGTAAACCGCCGTCCATCGGGAAACCGGCTCCCAGCATTCTAGTTGGCGACGCGAGCGCCGGCCAATCCTACTTCGCCACGAAATGCAGTAGCTGCCATTCTCCCACCGGCGATCTCGCAGGGATCGCCACCCGTATCTCCGATCCCAAGTTGCTGCAGAATACCTGGGTGGCGGGTGGGCGTGGCCGCCGTTTCGGACCCACGGTGAGCGCGCCCGGTTCTCGCCGCACCATCACCGTGACCATCACTGAGCCGTCTGGTGAAAGCGTGGAAGGCCGGCTGGTTCGAATCGACGATTTCCTGGTCACGGTCGCGCTGGCCGACGGAACGTCGCGCACCTTCCGCAGGGAAGGTGACGTCCCGAAGGTGGATGTGCACGATCCGATGAAGACCCACAGGGATCTGCTGGCGGTGTACACCGACAAAGACATGCACGATGTAACTGCATACCTGGTGACATTGAAATGACGTTCAACGAAATGACATTCAACAAACTCATATTGTGCATAGCGTTGTTGCCACTCACCGCGTTCGGACAAGGCAACGGCGTGGCTCCCTCCGAGCTGCTCCAGCCGCTCAAGGACTCCTGGCCCACTTACAGTGGCGATTATTCCGGCAAACGCTATAGCGCGTTAACGCAGGTCAATCAGACTAACGTGATGCACTTGACGCTGGCCTGGATGACTCGCGTAACGCCCGGCCAAACGTCTGGCGGTGGTGGTCGAGGTGGGCGCGGCAGCGGACCCATCATCGTCGGTGGCGAGGGACCTGGCGACATCAATGTGGGAGGCGGCAGCATCAAGGCCTCCGCGCTCGAGGTGGAAGGGGTTCTCTACTTCACCATGCCCGACAATGCCTGGGCCGTGGATGCCCGCGACGGCAGCGAGCTTTGGCACTACTTCTGGAAAACCAAGGGCGGCACGCATATCGGCAATCGCGGCCTGGGAATGTGGAACAGCTACCTGTTCATGGAGACGCCGGACGATTACCTGGTCTCGCTCGATTCCAAAACCGGCAAGGAACGCTGGCACAAGCCCATCGCCGATTTAGCTCAGGGATATTTCTCGACACCGGCCCCGGTCGTTGTCGGGAATCATGTGTTGGTCGGTACCGGGAACGATCTCGACGCACCCGGCATGCTGCAGTCATTCGATCCCGAAACCGGCGACCTGCAGTGGAGGTTTTACACCGTGCCGATGAATCCGGGCGATCCCGGATTGGACACTTGGGCGAGCCTCGACGCAGCCCGGCACGGCGGTGGTCAAGCCTGGGTTCCGGGCGTCTACGATCCCGAGACAAAACTCTACATTTTTAGCACCGGTAATCCAACGCCCGCATTCACCACTGGCACACGCGGCGAGGGGGACAACTTATTCACTTGCGCCATCGTTGCGTTGAACGTGGATACCGGAAAAATGGTTTGGTATTACTCCACCTCACCTCATGACATGCACGACTACGATTCCGCCCAAACGCCAGTGCTGGTGGACGGAATGTTCAACGGCAAAATGAGGAAGATGCTGCTGACAGCGGCGCGCAACGGGTATTGGTTCACCTTGGATCGCGTGACTGGCGAGCATCTGGTGACCAGCAAATACGGGCTGTTGACGAACTGGTCCAACCGGTTGACCAAGGCCGGCGGCCCGTTCCCCGATCCGGGAAAGAACGCGACGATTGCGGGCTCGCTGGTATCGCCCACCTCCGACGGCACCACCAACTGGGAGCCGCCCTCCTATTCTCCCGACACCGGCCTGTTCTATGTCGCGGAGTCCGACGAATATTCGATTTTCTATCTCACCGACATAGATCCTCGGGGGTCGATGGGCCTGGGCGGCAAGGACGAAGTCGACATTGGGTCCGGCGGCAGCTTCCTGACGGCCATCGATTACAGGAGCGGCGAAGTAAAGTGGCGGCGTCCTTATTATGGCCAGGGCGGCGGCGGTGGAATGTTGACTACGGCAGGCAAGTTGCTCTTTGCGGGCGATGGCGCGGGCAACCTGGTGGCGCACGATGTGGTTACCGGAAAGCCGCTGTGGAATACGCGCATCGGCGGGGTCACGAATCCCGCGCAGACGTACATGCTGGACGGCCGCCAATATATAATCGCGGCTACTGGCGATGCAATCTGGTCGTTCGTCCTTTATTAAGAAACCTGGCTTGAAACCCCTTTCCGCCGAATCACGTCTAACGGACATGCGCCGATTTATCAGCGCAAATAAAGGGGTTGCTTAAGTGAAACGAACGTTCCGTTATTTGCCCGTAGTTTCTTTATTCGCGTTGTGCTTGCCGTTCGCCGCCGCACAGAGCGCGTTTGATATCAATCTGGGTTTCGGCAGTCTTCACGATTCATCCACCGGAGGCGGTCTGGATAACGCTTCCGCACTAATTCCGTTTGGGACCTGCACGCCTGGATCCACCGACGCAAACTGTCAAGCCACGGGCGGCCTGGGCGGCTTCTTCCTAGGATTCGGCGGCGATATCATGTTCACCAAGCATTTCGGCGGCGGGTTTCAGGCCAGTATCCAGCCTGCCCAGAGCAACTACGGCCCGCTGCAATATCGCCAGGCGTTTTACGACGTGAAGGGCATTTACGCGCCAATTAATCGCAAGCGCGCCGTCCTGCAATTGATGGGCGGCATAGGCGAAGCGAGGTCCAGCTTTTCATTTACCCAGAGCGGCTGTATCGGAACGGCCGTGTGTTCCACGTCGACGCAGCCGGTGGGCGCCGCGAATCATTTCGATGTCAACTTCAGCGCGGGCGTGCAGATTTTCCTGACCGAGCACATATTCGTTCGTCCCCAGTTCGATTTTCATTACGTGCCCGGCTTGACGAACCAGTTCGGAAGCGACGTAGTTCCGGGCGGATCGATCTGGGTGGGCTATAACTTTGGCGAGCGGTAAACCGTTTCTCGTTCATCGTTTCTCGTTTCTCGTTACCAACTACCGAACGCACCTAACGAGAAACGAGAAACGAGAAACGGTTTTCTACTCCGCCCTCAACGCCTCTACCGGATTCACCGACGCCGCCCTGCGCGCGGGGATAAAGCTCGCGACCAGCGCCGAAACACCCAGCACCGCGGCGACAACGATCAACGTCGCCACATCCCACGATCGAATGCCGAATAGCAGCTTGCCCATCAGCGTGGTCGCCGCCAACGAGCAAATCATGCCCACGCAAATCCCGGCGCATGTCAACCAGCCCGCCTCTTTCAAAATGAGCGCGTACACACTATTTGGCTCCGCACCCAGCGCCATTCGCACTCCGATCTCGCGCGTTCTCTGGCTCACCGAGTAGGCGATGACGCCGTACAATCCGACAACGCCCAGCAACAATGCCAGCGCCGCGAAACCTCCCACCAGCCAAGCTGAGGAACGGTGCATATAGGCGGATGTCGAATTCTCGATTCTGTCCCGCATGCTCCGAACGTCGAACGTAACGATGTTGTGATCGATATCATGGATGGTCGCGGTCAACGCGGGAAGTGTCGACTCCTCGGATTGCGACGTTCGAACCACCAAGGACATATACGTGTTCGGGTTCTGGTTGAACGGAAGATATTCGGCCGGCCAGATCTCTGCGTCGAGCGAACCTTCCCTGATATCGTCCACGATACCGATGATCTGCCGGAGTGACTTTGGCGTCAGTTCGGTGTCGCCAATCACCTTGCCGATGGGATCCTCGCCGGGAAAATATTTCTTCGCCAGAGCCTGGTTGATGATAACCACCTTCGGCTTCGAATCGTCTTCGGCTTCGCCAAAGTACCTGCCCCGCAACATTTTCGCACCTAGCGTGGCGAAATAGCCGGCGCTCACTTCCCGTTCGTTCACTTCATTGTGCTGGCCATTGTAAGGCCGACCTACAAACCGGATCCAATCCGTGTTGCCGTTATAGCTTACTGGGAACAGGCTTGTTGTTCCGGCGGACGTTACTCCCGGCAGGCTCAAGACGCGCCTCATGATCTGCCGAGCCAACGCTACGGCCTGCGGATCCTTAGCATAAGTTGAATCCGGCGCTCCCACCATCAGCGTGGCCAGATGGTCGGGCTGGAATTGAAGATCCACATGCAGCAAGCGATACAGGCTCTGGCCCAGCAAGCCCGCGCCCACCAATAACACCATGGCGGTGGCGAGTTCCACAACGACAAGCTTCGAGCCGAGACGCCTCCAGGTATTTCCCGCGGAGCCTCGGCTTCCTTCGCCGAGGCCTTCCCGCATCTCCGCAAAGGAGAGACGTAGCGCGGGAGTTACGCTGAACAGCACTGCCGCAAGCAGCGCGATTCCGCATCCGAATAAAGATACGCGAAGATTCAGCCCCAAGCCCTGCAGAAACGGCATCCCCGACAGCATGCCGGCCGGAATCAAACGCTTGAGTAGCTGCATGGCCCATGAGGCCGACGTCAAGCCAATCAAACTTCCGGCCGCGACCAAAACCAGACCCTCCGTCACAAACTGGCGGATCAATCGCACGCGCGAGGCGCCCAGCGCACTGCGGACGGACATTTCCCGGCGACGGCTCTCGGCGCGTACCAGCAGGAGACTCGCCACGTTCACGCAAGCGATCAACAATAACAATCCTGCGCCGCCCAGCAGCACCAGCAGGATGGGACGAATGTCTCCTACGATTCGTTCCGAAAGCGGTAACACCAGCGCACCCTGGCCGTGATTGGAATCCGGATACTGCTTTTCCAATTGAGCTGCAATCAAAGAGATGTCCGCCTGTGCAGACTGAATGGTGACGCCGTCCTTCAAGCGCGCGATGCCGTAAGAATTGTGGCAACTGCGTCTCTTCTCGCACGATCCGGTGCCATCCTCCATGGTCCAAAACTCCGGCAGACCCTGCGGGGCGAAATGAAAATCCGCAGGCAGCACGCCGATGATCACGTAGGGATTGTTATCCAGAATGACGCTACGGCCAAGCACGTCGGGTTTCCCGCCATACCGTTTCATCCACGAATCGTGACTCAACATCACGGTGCGAGGCGCGCCTGGCCGGTCCTCGCTTGCATAGAAATCGCGGCCAAGGGCGGGCGCAACGCCTAGCGTGCGGAAGAATCCGGCGGACACCTGGACTGCGGGCGCCGGTTCCACGCCCGAGGGCGTAGTGAGGATATAGCCGTTGCCATGGTAAAGCTCCAGCGACGTAAACACTTTGTTGAGCTTCTTCCAATCCGCGTAATCGAGATAGGAAAGATTGCAGCGCGGGCAAAGATCGATGTGCTCATATACGCCCAACAAGGTCGCCGGATTCCTGTAAGGCAGCGGCTTAAACAGCGCGGCATCCACAAATGCAAAGATCGCCACGCTCGCACACATGCCGAGCGCCAACATCAGGATGGCGGTGGCCGTGAATCCTGGATTCTTCCTGAGCTGCCGCAGCGTGAAGCGAAAATCCTGCGTCAGGTTATCAATCAGATTCCATCCGCGCATATCGCGACACTCCTCTTTCCTTTGTGCCAAATCTTGAAAGGCCTTGAGCGCCGCCCGGCGCGCATCCTCGCGGCTCATCCCGGCCGCCACGTCTTCTTCAAGCTGCCGCTCCAAGTGATACCGGAGCTCTTCGTCAAGATCCTGTTCCACCTTTGCTCGCGAGAAGAGTGACCGAAACCGCATATACAATATACTGGCAAGACGCATCGCGGTTACCTTCTCAAGCTTTCCCGACCACCAGCGTGATCGCTGTGGACAAGCGTTCCCACTGCGCTGCTTCCTGCTCCATGGCCTTGCGCCCAGCTTTCGTCAGGGTGTAGTACTTGGCGCGCCGATTGTTCTCGCTAATCGCCCATTTCGAGCTGATCCAGCCGTTCTGCTCGAGTTTGTGCAGCGATGGATAAAGCGCGCCTTGCCCCACCTGCAGCACGTCGCCGGATATCTGGCGGATGCGTTGCGCGATGGCCCAACCGTGCATAGGCTCCAACGCGATCACCTTGAGAACCAGCAGGTCCAATGTGCCTTGCACCAGATCGGTAGGCTTGCTCAAGGTGCTCCCCTCAGTAACTGACAACAGTATACCTGAAGCGCTACCGAACCGCGACCGTCAGCGAGTTCCAATGGGCCATGGAGACGCGCCGTAGCTCACGCACTCCTGCGTGCCGCGTTCACACTCGTGTGAACGCTTGGGATTCGGTCGCCACCGGTGTTCGCAAGAGCGCGAACACGGCACGCATGAGTGCGTGCGCCACAAGCGGGTCCCTTAGAATCAATATTTCTGAACAGACGTCTTCAAGGGAGTCGGTGCCTTGGCTGAGAGAGTCAGTGTACTTCACGCGGACTGGAGCGCCACCAAAGATTCCTTGACGGTCGGAACGTTTCCTGCCTCGATATCCTTCCTGCGAATCTGGTGAAATTTAGTCAGAATTCCGTTGGCCTTCGAAAGCGCCGTGATTCTCTCCCCGAATGCGCTGAGCGTCGCGCCCGGGATCGCATACAGCGCGATGTTTTCGGAAAGCACATCCAGATAAGCCCGAGCGCCGCAGCATCCCAAGCTCAGCGCCGAACGCCCCGTATTCTTCGCCTGTGGAATAACCGCGCACGCCGGACGCCCCATGGCGGGAGGCAGTCCGTTCTCCAATTGCTGCGAGGCTTCCGAGAGAATCAATGTCTGGTCGGCGCGCACCAACAGCAATACGACATCCGGATCGAGAGGAATCTCCGCCAGCGGGCCGTAAATCACATATTTCGGTTTGGATGCGAGTACCGGAATCATCTGCAGGTCCTGTTCGCGAACGTAAGTCAAATCCGCAAAAACCTTCAGCGCGTCCATGAGGTCAGTATTCGACGCCGGGCTCATCTCGAGATTATGCGTATACTGCCCAATCGCGCAGGAACTATGATCGGTGGCCGATGTCGCAAACACTCGGGCTCCAGCCTCCTGCCAGAAGCGGCAACCGGCGGGAATCGGCCCGGACCACGCTTCGACACCAGTTGGAACGCTATCGGTCAGGCAAACTGCGATAGGAGGGTGCGAGAGCCCCAGATCCTGAATCAGGGCGCTGGAAATTTCGGAATGAGAAGGCATACGAACTAAGATAACAGTCGTCTCACGTACACCGCCGACCGAGATAGACTGTAGAGATCTTGCCGCCGCGACTCGCTGCATCTTTCCTCACCGCCACGCTGACTCTTTTCTGCCAGTCTCCCGCATATCAGGAACCCTACCGCCCGCAGTTCCATTTTTCCCCGGCCCGCAACTGGACCAACGATCCCAATGGCCTGGTCTACTTCGAGGGCGAGTATCATCTGTTCTTCCAGTTCAATCCGTTCGGCGATCGCTGGGGCCACATGAGTTGGGGCCACGCCGTCAGCCCCGATTTGGTTCATTGGCGCGAATTGCCGGTCGCTCTTCCGGAAGAGAACGGCATCATGATCTTCACGGGCAGCACCGTAGTGGATCAACACAACTCCAGCGGTTTCTGCGCCGGCGCGAAACCGTGTCTCGTCGCCATCTACACCGCATACACTCCCGAGGCCGCATCTCGCCCATCCCTCCAAACTCAGAACCTTGCCTACAGCAACGATCGCGGCCGCACCTGGACCAAGTACGCTCAGAATCCGGTCCTCGATCTTCACATGTCGGATTTTCGCGATCCCAAAGTGTTGTGGTCCGATCGCGCTCAGCGATGGGTGATGGCTGTATCCCTTCCGAACGATCACAAAGTTCGTTTCTACGGATCTTCCGATCTGAAGCATTGGCAGACGCTGAGTGATTTCGGCCCCGCGGGCGCCACTAGCGGCCAGTGGGAATGTCCCGAGCTTTTCGAATTGCCGGTCGATTTAAAACCCGGCCAGTCGCGTTGGGTTCTCAAGGTGGGGCTGAATCCGGGAGCGTTGCAGGGAGGGTCGGGCGAACAGTATTTCACCGGTCAATTTGACGGCACGCGCTTTACGAACGACAACCCTTCCACCCTCACGCTCTGGACCGACTACGGTAAGGATTGCTACTGCGCACTGACATTCAATAACCTGCCTGACACTCAATCTCCAGTTATGATCGGTTGGATGAACAATTGGCAGTACGCCGCCGACGTCCCCACCAGTCCGTGGCGCGGGCAAATGACAGTGCCGCGCAAGCTCGGGCTTCGCACCACGCCGGACGGACTTCGCCTGGTGCAGAATCCGATCGATTCTCTGGAACAACTTCGACATCCGTGGCAGCCGGGAAGTGATACCTTTGAGCTACGCGCAACCGTGCCATTAGGGAACGCGAAGGAGGTTGGCTGGAAGCTGCTAGCCGCCGGCGGAACGTTCACGCTAGTCGGATTCGATCGCGAAAAACAGCAGCTCTTCGTCGACCGCACACACTCCGGTGACACTTCGTTCAATAAGGATTTTCCTGCCCACACTACCGCGCCCCTTCAGCTCGATGGCAGCGAACTTCGATTGCGCGTGCTGGTAGATCGAAGTTCCATCGAAGTCTTTGCCGACGATGGGCGAATCGCCATCACGAATCTCGTGTTTCCACCGCAAAGCGCACGCGGCATCGAATTCTACTCGAAAGGCGGCCAACCTGGCGCGGTCAAGTCCGAACTCTGGACCATGGGCTCAATCTGGTGATCACTCCATGAAAATAAATTCCTATCTGCTGAGAAGCACCGGAGTGGCCGCGCTGGGCGGCTTGCTGTTCGGCTTCGATACCGCGGTGATCGCCGGCGCCACGCACGCGCTCACGGACGCCTATCAACTTTCGCCCGCCGCGCTGGGCCTCACGGTGGCCAGCGCTCTCTGGGGGACCATCCTCGGAGCGCTGTTTGCCGGAATCCCCGGTGATCGCTACGGCCGGCGCGATAGTCTGCGCGTGATGGCCATCTTGTACGTCATCTCCGCGCTGGGCTGCGCATTCGCGTGGGATTGGTATTCGCTGGTATTTTTCCGCCTCATTGGCGGCCTCGGCATCGGCGGCTCTTCCGTGCTGGGACCGATGTATATCGCCGAGATCGCGCCCGCAAAATGGCGCGGCCGCCTGGTTGGCTTCTTTCAGTTCAATGTAGTCGCAGGCATTCTACTCGCCTATCTCTCCAATTACCTCATGGGCCTCGGGGGTTTCGGCGCCGCGGAATGGCGTTGGAAACTCGGAGTGTCGGCCGCGCCCGCCATCCTCTTCTTCCTGTTGCTGTTCGGCATTCCGCGGAGTCCGCGCTGGCTAGCGAAGAAAGGCCGCACGGCGGAAGCGCGCGACGTTCTGCTACAGATCGGTGAGGAGAACGCCGACGGCGAGCTCCAGGACATCGTAGCGTCCATTGATGCCGATCACGGCCACGCCGACGAACCTCTCTTCCAGCGGAAGTACCTGCTCCCGATTTTCCTGGCCGTTTCCATCGGCATGTTTAACCAGTTATCGGGGATCAATGCCATCCTTTATTACTTGAACGACATCTTTGCCAAGGCCGGATTCAGCAAAGTCTCGGGCGACTTGCAAGCTGTAGCGATCGGCGCCACCAATTTGCTGTTTACCATGATCGCGATGTTGGTCATCGACAAACTCGGCCGCAGGACGCTGCTCCTGGTTGGCGCGGTAGGTACGGCAATATGCCTGGCGGGAGTGGCGTTCATATTCTCCACAGCCCAACATGAGGACTGGCTGGTTTGGCTGCTGGTTGGCTACATCGCGTTCTTCGCCTTCTCGCAAGGCGCAGTGATCTGGGTTTATCTCGGCGAAGTTTTTCCAAACCGCGTCCGCGCGAAAGGCCAGAGCCTGGGCAGCACCACGCATTGGGTCATGAACGCGGCCATCTCTGGCGTGTTTCCGATCCTCGCCAAACGCTCTGGCGCGGTTCCGTTCATGTTCTTCTCAGCGATGATGGTGGTGCAATTCTTCGTGGTGTTGTCACTCTATCCGGAAACCAAAGGCGTTTCGCTCGAAGAGCTGCAAAAGAAACTCGGCATTGCCTGATCGGTCGCAGTACTCGTGGCGCACGCACTCCTTGCGTGCCGCGTTCACACTCGTGTGAACGCTTGGGTCTCTTCCAAATGCTTATGTTCGCAGGAGTGCGAACACGGCACGCACGAGTGCGCACGCTACAGGTCGCGTTGAATCGTTAATTTGCTCCTGCGGCTCAGTTTGGTTCCCGCTATGCCGCATTAAGGTGCGGAGCCACAATCACTCATACCTTAACGCCACCATCGGATCCACCTTACTAGCCCGTCGCGCGGGCAAGAAGCTAGCAATCACTGTAACCATCGTCAAAACAACTGTAGCGGCCACCATGGTGACCGGATCCCGCGCCGTCAGCCCATACAAAAAGCTACTGACGAATCGTGTTACGCCGAACGCAACAGGCAGACCGATCACGGCTCCCAGCAACACCAAAACCACAGCATCGCGTAGAATCAGCCACAGCACATTGGTCCGCTGCGCCCCGAGCGCCATCCGGATCCCGATCTCTCGCGTGCGACGAGCGGCGCTGTGAGCCATCAACCCATATAATCCGATAGCCGCAAGCAACAGCGCGAGCGAACCAAAGAAACTCGACAGCGTCGCGATCAACCGTTCTTGCGAGATATGATTGTTCAACTGCTGCTCCATGGTCACCGTTTCTCTCACCGGGATCGCGCTATCCAGATTGCGGACTTCGCGCCGCACCCCTTCGATCAATAGCTTCGGATCCCCGGTGCTTCGAATGCAAAGCACCATGTCGCCGGCGCCCTGGCGCCAACTGGACACGTAGATCATGCTTTCCACGGCCTCGCGCAATCCAAAATACTTGGTATCCTTCACGACACCGACGATCTCGTAGGAATCCTCGATCTTGAATTTGTCGCCCATGGAAAAATGCTTGCCGAGCGCATTCTCATTCGGGAAGAATGTCTTCGCCATGGTCTGATTGACAATCGCGACCTTGGGCGGGCCCGGCGGTTCGGGAGGCTCTTTGCCGGGCGGATAAGGCTTCTCCGGCGGATCGGGCGAAAAGGCTGGGTTATCCTGATCGCGGAAGTCGCGGCCCTGTAGTATCGATATTCCCAACGTCTCGAAATAATGAGGGCTCACCGCGTTGAAGTCTAAGTAAGGCTTTTCGTCCGGCTTCCAGGGATGCCCCTCGACCACGATTCCCGAATTCCAACGGGAACCTTGCAACGGCGTGAGCATCGCCAGGCTGGCTACCCGTACGCCCGGCAGTCTCGATGCCGCGCTCAGCAAGCGGTCTTCGAAAGTACGAATGCGTTGCCCCTTATACCCGATTGATCCGGCGGAAGTCTCCACAATCAACACGTTCTCGCGCACGAATCCAGGATCTAGATCGCGCAGGTTCTCAAGGCTCCGCACGAACAATCCAGCGCCCACCAGCAGCAATAACGAAAGCGCCACCTGTACAATCACCAACGCTTTGCGAAGGTCCAGGCGCGCGAACCGCTGCGAGAAGTCGCTCTTCAAGGCCGATACCACGTCCGGCCGGGTCGCTTTGAGGGCCGGCACGATGCCGCAGATCAACCCGGTAAGCAGAGAAACTGCGAAGGAAAACCCGAGCAATCGCGCGTCAGGTGTCAGATGCAGATCCAGCGGGAACGTTCCGGTCGGTAGCAGGCTCAACAGCACACGCACGCTCCAATATGCAAAGACCAGACCGGCCAGTCCGCCGATCACCGCCAGAATCACCGCTTCGGTGACCAATTGCGAGATGAGACGCCAGCGCCCGGCGCCGATCGCCACTCGAATCGCGATTTCCTTTCGCCGTGACGCCGCGCGGGCAAGCAGCAGGTTGGCCACGTTCGCGCACGCGATCAGTAAAACCAAACCCACCACCGCGCCAAGCACTGCAAGTGGCTTCGAAAACCGGTTTCGCAGATACGAATAGCCGCCGCTTCCCGCGAGCAGCACTGCCTGATTTCTCAGCTCGTGCTCTTTTTTGTCGAACTCCGGAGTGGGCCGCCGTTCGGGATCGTTCTGCTCAATCTGCTTGAACAAGACGTCGACGTCGGCAGTCGCCTTCTGCATGCTGACTCCCGGTTTCAAGCGCGCGAGAGGAGTCAGCCACCAGTAGTGGCGTGTGTTCCAATTTCGTGCATTGGCATCCACCTGTTGCAGCATCATGATGGGCAGGAACAAGCTGGTCGAGTTCCCAACGCTGGTCCCCACGAAACCCTGCCTCGATACGCCGATGATGGTGAACGGAGAACCGTTGAGTGTGATCTTCTTGCCCAATACGCGCGGATCGCCTGCGAATCGATTCTTCCAGAAATCGTAGCTGAGGAGGGCGACCGGGTGAGCGCCCGGCGTCTTGTTATCATCCGGAGTAAACAGCCGTCCGATGGACGGCGTCACACCTAGAACTTGGAAATAGTTGCCGGAAACCAGAGTCCCCGGCACCAGTTGGCTCCCTCCGTGCGCGCCCTCATCCGGGATTGTCATACTAAACGCGCCGCCCCCTCCGCCCGAAACCAGAACGCCCGAAAACACCTGGTTATGATCGCGGATGTATTCGTAGTCGGGATAGTTAAACCCGACGCTGGGTTCCTTCGGATTACGCGCGATTACAACCAGTTCCTGCGGCGATGACACCGGTAGCCATTTGAGAAGCACCGCGTCCACGATGCTGAAAATCGCGGTATTAGCCCCGATCCCGAGCGCCAGCGACAACACAGCCACCGCGGCAAAGCCCGGATTTTGAAGCAGGACGCGCAAGGAGTAACGGAGATCCTGTAGCAGCATAAGCACACTATAGACGAAACCGGAAGGTCTTCCGTTGGCAACTAATCCGGCTCGTTCTCCGACGCGTCGGCAGCGCGCAAACCCAGGCGTTCCAGCACCCGCCGCACTTTCTTTGGGGAAATAGATAACCGCTTGGATACTCGCGATACCTTGCGTCCCTCCTGCTCCCAGACTTTCGGAATTACGATGTCGGCGAAATCCTCTTCAAGCTGTTGGAACGTCTTGTCACCCACTTGTCCGTGGGACCAAGCCAGAAGCGTCGCGTTCATATCGGCGCCCTCCAGCACGCGGCCTTTCAGGATTTGGAAATCCTCCCAAACATGATCGTGGATTCCCGGCTCCAGAAATCCCGCCGCCTGATTCATGGATTCCCGCGCAGCATCCCGAGCGTTAAAGAAATGATTCGAGAGCGTCAACCCTTGCCAGGTATGTACACGTGCCAGCAGCCGCCGGTTTTGCGTGTGCTTGGCCATCTCCACCGCATCGCGTGCATAATCCAGTGCGGCCTGCGCGTGACTCCGGGCATCCGAGCGCTCTTCAATCCCTTCTTCGACACGGGCATTTTCCACCGCGCATTGGAGAATTCGCGCCCGTGCCATCAGAATCAGATCCTGCTTCCCCTCGCCGCAAATGTAGGCAGCGTCCGCTTGATCGCCAGCGAGATCCAGTTGACCTTCGTCCAGGTACAGATATCCACGATTCAGGTGAACGGTCCCCATGCCCCGATGATTGGGATGCTGCTCATAGATTCGCGCCGCCTGATCCAGATTCTGAAGAGCCTCCTGGCGGAGCTGCTCCATTTTCTCGCGATAGGGCTGCGGAGTTGCGGGGCCAGTGGTTCCGCTCTTGCGCCGATGCGCAGCGTCCGCGTCGATTTTTTTCCGGAACTGCTGCGCCAGCAAACGCTGCACATGCGCCATATTAGCCAGCGTCCGCGCCAGATTGCGATGCTCCGGGTCGCGCTTCTGGAACAGTTCGATGGAACGTGTGAAGTGCTCGATGGCCGGTCCATAGCGGCCCTCGCGCCGCAGAATCCGGCCGTAAGTGGATTCGATATTTCCCAACGTAACGTAGTCGTCGGTTTGGCTGAGCACCGCGTGGGCTTCCGAGAGCGTCTGGAACGCCTCTTTCGGCCTGCCTTCTTGAAAAAGAATCCAGCTCTCGAGCACGCGCATTACCGCCGCCATCGACGATTGCCCGCATTGCAAAGCAAGATCGCGGCCCTTGGTGGCATGCCTTAAAGCGTGATCGTATTCGCCCCTCTTACGTTGGCAGCGTGCTTTCCAGTAGTGTGCAATGGCCACCAGCTCCGGGTCATTCACATCGTCGGCCAGCGTCAAAACTACGTTTAGATGGCCAATCGCGGCTTCGGCTTCTTCTTGGGACATCGCCAGCATTGCTTCCGCCATACGGAGATGCGCGTAGCTCGAGAGCGGCAGTCCGGATCGCGATTCTTTGCTGTAACAGGCCAGCAGCCGCTTCACCAGCCCGGGATCGCGATAGCCGATGTCGACCCATTGCGCCAGATAGCCGAGAAACGCCGGAGCATTGCGCGAGAATGCATCGAAGGAGTCAAAAAGAGCTGCCTGGGCGTCTAGAAAAGCAAAGCCGTCCGAAATGCGGCGCTGTGCGACGCAATCTTTCAGTTGAGCCAGCAGCTGGTCGGGAATCGCACTCAATCAAGCTCATTGTACAGCCGCGGCAGAGTTACCGAGCGGTTCACCTTAGGCGGGCCCGGCCACATCGTTGGCAAGAAGAATTGCCATCTGCTTTCGTAAAAGTCCCTATCTTTTTTGGCGGATACTGAACTTAATATGCGCACGATCCGTTATTTGGTGGCTGTAGTAGCCGGCACCAACAAATATAAGTCGTAAAGGAGCAACCATGCGCGAAATCCAGGCAGTGAGAAGGGGTATTCGCAAATCGAGTCTATTAGCGGCCGCTGCCGTCCTCTGCGGCGCACCGCTTTCCGTAAGGCTCTTTGCTCAAGGGTCGGACGCCGCTTGGAGAGTCGACGCTGCCCCCAGCACAATGGTCCTCTCGGAGCTCAAGCACGGAGCTGGGAGGACTGTTTTCGTTCTGGAGAACGTTTCCGGCAAGCACATCACGGCATTTAGCCTGTCTCATGGCGAAGTTACACACACAACCGACTACTTTACCGGCAACGACTTGGCACCCAACGCTTATGACGAGCTAGTGATTGGCGACGAAGAATTGCAGTCGGCCGCGGAGCACGTCTTGAGGCTATCGGCGGTTGTCCATAGATGGAACGACTGTCGGCGGGCAGGACCCGATCGACTTCATTGTCGGAGGGCGGCTGGGCAGGGCGATGGAGACGGAACAAATCGCCGGTATCCTGAGTTCGGCCGACGCCAGCGCGGACGACCGGAGCGTGGACGCGTTGGAAGCCCGAATAGGGGACAGACCCCGGAGGAAGCCTTCGCGGCCGAGCGCGAAGTGCATATAGCCGGCGTGGATCTCGGCGCATTGAGCGCCGGGAAAGGGAAGCCATTTGCCCCTGCGTTTCTTAACGGTGTGCGAAACGCGCGCGAAACCGCCAGGTGGAGGGTGAGCCAGCTGCATCAGATCCCGCTCGTGGCGAAAAATCCTCATGTGCCTGACCGTGCCTCGGCACTATCGCAACTTAGGCAGTCGTACGATGACCTCGCGGCGAGGAACAGAACGCTGCTAACGCAGCAGGGAGGTGTCCGATGATGAACCGTGGCGGGCTCGACTCAATCCAAATAATTGTACGCTGCGAGCGTTAGGAACTCCGGAAATTCCACGCCGGTCATCAGCTTCTCGAGCAAATCCGCCGCCAAGCGGAAGGAGCCGTTGCTGAACGATCGCGGCCCACGTTCATGCGCCATTTTCGAGACTTGTTCAGCAATCATTTCCTGCACCAGTTTGTCGGTGAGCTTGCGGCCGTCCGCGAGCTTCGCCCCAAACTCCACCCACTGCCACACCTGGGCGCGGCAGATTTCGGCCGTAGCGGCGTCTTCCATCAAATTGTAGATGGGAACGCAGCCCTGGCCGCCCAGCCAGGCTTCCAGGTATTGCAGGCCAACATCAATGTTCCAGCGCACGCCAGCCTCGGTGATCTCGCCTTCAGGAACCGCGAGCAGATCTTTGGCATTTACACTGACATCGTCGCGTTTGCGAGCGATCTGGTTCTGCTCCGGCATGTGTCTGTCGAAGATTTCCTTGGCGATCGGCACCAAGCCGGGATGAGCCACCCATGTTCCGTCGTGCCCGGCGCGCACTTCGCGCAGCTTGTCCTGGCGCACTTTTTCGAGAGCCTGCTCGTTCGCCACTGGATCGCTTTTGATCGGGATCTGCGCCGCCATTCCTCCCATGGCATGAATGCCGCGGCGGTGGCAGGTCTTGATCAACAACTGCACATAGGAATGCAGGAAATGGCGATCCATGGTGACGAGCGAGCGGTTCGGAAGCACGAATTCGGGACGCTTGCGGAATTTCTTGATGAAGCTAAAAATGTAGTCCCAGCGGCCGCAGTTCAGCCCGGCCGAATGCTCGCGCAGTTCCCACAGGATTTCATCCATCTCGAAAGTAGCGAGTATGGTTTCAATCAGCACCGTCGCCCGAATGGTTCCGCGCGGGATGGACAGCCGCTCCTGGGCGAAAAGAAACACGTCGTTCCACAGCCGCGCTTCCAGATGGCTTTCGAGTTTTGGCAGATAGAAATACGGACCTGTCCCCCGCTTGAGAAGTTGCCAGGCGTTGTGGAAGAAGAACAGCCCGAAGTCGAACAGCGATGCCGAAATCGGTTGCGAATCCACCAGCACATGCTTTTCTACCAGGTGCCAGCCGCGCGGCCGCACCATTAATGTCGCAGTCTGTTCCGCCAGCTCGTACTTCTTGCCCTCGGGACTCACCAAGCGAATGGTTCGGTTCACCGCGTCGCGCAGGTTGATCTGGCCTTCGACAACATTGGCCCAGGTCGGGGCGTTGGAATCCTCGAAGTCGGCCATGAAAACGTTGGCGCCCGAGTTCAACGCGTTGATCACCATCTTGCGATCCACGGGACCCGTGATCTCCACTCTGCGATCCAGCATGTCCTTGGGGATTGGAGCCACTGTCCACTCGGACTCGCGAATCGATGCCGTCTCCGGCAGAAAATCGGGCAGCGCGCCCTGATCAAATGTCTTCTGTCGCTCCACTCTCGCGCGGAGCAGTTCTGTCCTGCGCTTCTCGAAATTGCGCGCCAGTGCGCCAATAAACTCGATTGCCTGTGGAGTCAGAATCTCCGAGTACGGACCGTTTACAGGTGCAGTAATCTCAATCGACTTCTCTTGAACTGTTGCCATCATCGCTCCGATCTTACAGCAGTCTTTGATATAGGAGATAGCGACCTAGATCCAATCGGGCCGCTAGTCCGATTCGGACCAAAATACCGGTATTAGACCGTATCGGCCAATTGGTCCGATCCGGACTAGCATGATTGCCTAATCGCTTATTTTCGCGTCTACTAGAGTGCATGACACACGCGCTTCGCACGACCGAATTGGAAAACAACTGGGCCCTAGATCCACGCTGGTCTGGCATCCGGCGACCTTACACCGCCCAGGATGTCGACCGCCTGCGCGGCACCATCCACGTGGAGCACACGCTAGCGGCCATGGGGGCCAAACGCCTCTGGAAACTGCTTCTTGAAGAGCCTTTTGTACCGGCGCTCGGCGCTCTCACCGGCAACCAAGCTATCCAGCAGGTGCAAGCTGGACTCAAGGCCATTTACCTCAGCGGCTGGCAGGTAGCCGCCGATGCCAATTCAGCCGGCGAGATGTACCCCGATCAGAGTCTCTACCCCGCTAACAGTGTCCCACAAGTTGTGCGCGCCATTAACAACGCATTTCTTCGCGCGGATCAGATTCATCGCAGCGAAGGTCATAACGGCACCTATTGGTTCGCTCCTATTGTAGCCGATGCGGAGGCGGGATTCGGTGGTCCACTGAACGCGTTTGAGCTGATGAAGGGCATGATTGAAGCGGGCGCGGCCGCGGTCCACTTCGAGGATCAACTGGCTTCCGCCAAGAAGTGCGGGCATATGGGCGGCAAGGTTGTGATCCCTACGCAGATGTTCGTTCAGAAATTATTTGCCGCGCGCCTGGCTGCCGACGTGATGGGGGTTCCCACCGTGCTGATCGCCCGTACGGATGCCAACAGCGCCCGCTTGCTCACCAGCGGAATCGATGCGCAGGATGAGCCGTTCCTCACGGGCGAAAACACCGCGGACGGATTTCTCGGATTCACAGGTGGAATCGAATCCGCCATCGCTCGCGGGCTCGCCTACGCACCTTATGCCGATGTTCTGTGGTGCGAAACGTCAGAACCGAATATTGAGGAAGCGCGCCGTTTCGCAGAAGGCATTCACGAACAATTTCCCGGCAAACTGCTGGCCTACAACTGCTCACCTTCGTTCCACTGGAAGCGCAAGCTGGACGATGCAACTATCGCGCGATTCCAGCGCGAGCTGGGCGCCATGGGTTACAAGTTCCAGTTCGTGACGTTGGCTGGGTTCCATTCGCTGAACCTTAGTATGTTTGAGCTGGCGCGCGGTTATTCGCAGACCGGCATGACCGCTTACTCCGCGTTACAGGAGCGCGAATTCGCCGAGACCAGCCTGGGTTACGAGGGTGTCCGCCATCAGCGCTTTGTAGGCACTGGTTATTTCGATCAGGTGACACAACTAGTGGGGCAGGGCATGGCGTCCACGGCCGCGCTCAAAGGGTCCACCGAGGAAGAGCAGTTCGATATCCGCGCCACGGCGTAGCCGCGATTTTTTACGCCCGGCCGTAGATCGGGATGGCTGCGCCGTTGATATCGCGCGCTGCGTCTGAGGCCAGCCAGACCAACAGGCCGGCGATCGATTCGGGAGTCACCCACTTGGACGCATCGTCTGCGGGCATTGCCGCTCGATTCGCCGGAGTGTCGATCACGCTGGGCAGGACAGCGTTGGCCGTGATGCCCGAGTCCTTCACTTCCAGGGCGACCGTCTTCACCAGGGCGACCAAGGCTGCCTTGGAGACGCTGTACGCCGCGAAATTCGCTATCGGCTCAATGGCAGCGCGCGCACCCACCGCGACCATCCGTCCCTTTCCGGCTTTCACCATTCCCGGCAAAACAGCGCGAAATATCATGTAGGCCGATCGCAAGTTCAAGCCCAACATCTTGTCCCAAGTTTCATCCGGAGTTTCCGCTACAGGTTGCCCACCTCCGAATCCGCCCAACAGGTGCAGCAGCGCATCCACGGGGGCTGCCAGCTTCGCCACGTGATCGCATTCAGCGGCATCGAGCAAATTCGCCTCAATGGGATGGAACCGCGGATTCGAGTGCGGCTGACGCTTCCAAGCTAGATCCGCGCCATACACTGTCGCTCCGGTCCCGAGAAACGCTTCCACCACAGCGCTACCCAATCCGCCGTTGGCTCCGGTAATCAGTATGGCCATGCGATATTTATTGTAGTGTCTCAGCCACTCCCGCGTCTACGATTGAGCCTCGATTTCGTGCCGTCCTCCGACCCCGAACATCCGGGGTTGCTGGTGCGCGATCCGTATCGATTCTCGGACTCCATGCTGTTGATCCCGCCCCAACTGGTTTCGTGCCTGGCCTGTTTTGACGGCCAGCAGACCGCGCTCGATCTCCGCGCAACGCTGGTGCGGATCACCGGCCAGATTCAGGTGGGAGAGATCGAGAAGAATCTTTTCGATACGCTGAGCGAAGCCGGATTCCTGGAAGACGAAAAGTTCGAGCAGCTCCGCGTCGCCCGTGTGAGCGAGTTCGCGGCCGCGCCAAAACGAGAGGCATCGCACGCCGGGTCGGCATATCCCGAAGATGCAGAGGAAGCGCGCAAGACCATTTCCGGGTTCATGCAAGGCGCTACGACGCCGTCCGACGGGAATTCGCAGATCGGCATCGCCGCGCCGCACGTCAGTCCCTTTGGCGGATGGGAATCCTATCGCGACGCTTATGCTACGCTGCTGCCGGCCTACCAGGACCGCACATTTGTCATTCTCGGCACGTCGCACTATGGCGAGCCTGACAAATTCGGTCTCACACGCAAACCCTACGTGACGCCGTTCGGCGATGCCGAAACAGATGTGTCCCTGGTGGATGAGCTGGCCTCCGCCGCGCCCAACGCAGTGCGAATGGAAGATTATTGCCACGCCGTGGAGCACTCCATCGAATTCCAGGCGCTCTTTCTCAAATATCTCTATGGTCCGAACATTCGCGTGCTGCCCATCTTGTGCGGCTCGTTCGCCCGGAGCATCTACCAGGGCGGAAAACCCGAAGACAACCCGGACGTCGCACGATTCTTCGGCGCGCTAGGGAATCTCGCGGCTCGCGAAGGGAATCGCTTATTCTGGGTGCTCGGAATCGACATGGCCCACATGGGACGCCGCTATGGCGATCAATTGACTGCCCGCGCCGACGCCGGAGAAATGCAGGCCGTCGCCGAGCGCGATCGCGGCCGGATAGACCGCATGAATGAGGCGGATCCGCAAGGATTCTGGAGCCTGGTGCAGGAGAATCACGACGATTTGAAATGGTGCGGATCGTCGCCGATTTACACGTTTTTGAAAACCGTGCCGCAAGCTCGCGGGACCCTGCGGCGCTATCAGCAGTGGAACATTGACGAGCAAAGCGTAGTCAGCTTCGCAGCGATAAGTTTTCGGTAAAACGGTTTCTGGTTTCTAGTTAGGAACCACGCCGGCGCTTAACCAGCAACCAGCAACCAGCAACCGGTTCTTACTGATCCGGCCGCGACGCCACCCAATAACCCGGGCGGGTTCTGATCTCGAGTTGAGGGCGATTCACCGTCACCTTGATGTCGTGAAAGCCGCCTTCACTCTGATTGTTCGGCGTGTAACTCAGCAGGTACTGGCTATGAAGTTCCTGGCTGATTCCCCCAATTGCTTTTTCCAGGCTCTTTTCGCTGATGAACGAATATTCCTTGCCGCCGGTGAAGCGGGTGAACACAACAACTGCATCCTCCACGAATATGCTCTTCGCGGATTTGAAGATGTCGACAAACATCGGGATGTAATTGCCGGTGTAATAGTTCTGATCAATGATATTGGGAGTCATATCGCCATTCGCGGGCGAATGCTGCGCTTCAGGCGGAATGGAGGGAGGCCGCGGAGGCATCGGCGTCCCGGTGAGTCCCGCGATCACGCTCGAAATGTCGAGCGAATAGATGACGACGTTGGCGAACTCTGCTTCCGTCAAAACCTCGCGCACGCGAATTTCGCTTCCCTTGTCTCGTTTTTCGGCAATCAGAAGCAGGACGCGCCGGCGCTCCTTTGGCCGATTTCTTAACATGCGTATGCCTTCCATCACGGCATCGTCCACCGCGTGTTGCGAACTGCCGGGAGTCAGCTTCTTCATCGTCTCTGTGATCTGGCCAGTGTCGTTCGTAAACTCCTGGGCGTGGACAACGCGATGATCGAAGGCTATGATCGCCGTCTCTCCATCTGCGCCGGCGATGAGGTCGTTCAGCAAGGAACCGATTCTTTGAATCTTAGGGAGGATCTCGTTCAGGTTGGAACTCTTTTGAACCGCGATCACCAGAGAGAGCGGCTGGTCGTGCACATCCGCCTTGATCTGTTGGAGCTTGTTGTTATCGTAGAGCTGGAAGTCTTGAGGTTGAAGGCCGTTGACGTAGTCGCCGTGCTTGTCCAGAACAGTGGTGGGCGCAATCAAGACGTCGGTCCGTATGTGGAACGTAACATCCTGGTCCGCCTTATCCTGCTCCGCTTTATCCTTCTCCGCCTTCTCCAATTTCGCGGGATCTTTCGCAGGATCAAGCGTTCCCGGTTGTTGAGCGAAGCCGGCCGCGCACAGCAACAGCATTAGAACGTTGCGCATATTCCTAGTGTGGCACATTGCCGTGCCCGGTCCTCCCTTCTATTAGATCGACGATATGGGGGATAAGTTGCACAATTGCGTCCAACGATTCCACCGCCCCCTTCGGCGATCCCGGCAGGTTGACGATCAGGACCCGGCCCCGCACGCCGGCCATGCTTCGGGATAGAGCAGCAAACGGCGTAAGCTTGCGGCCTTCGGCGCGCATCATTTCGCCCAGCCCCGGAATCTCGCGTTCGATGACCGTCCGGGCAGCCTCCGGCGTAACATCGCGAGGGGCGACGCCGGTCCCACCAGTGGTGAGGATGAGCGAAACTTGTCCCGAGTCCGCCAGCCGGGTCAGAACCCCCGAGATCCGGTCTATTTCATCCGGCACAATCTCCTGAGCGGTTACTCGCCAGCCGAGCGCCTCCGCGCGCTCACGCAACATCGCCCCGGAACGATCCTCGCGCGTGCCGGCCGCCACCGAATCGCTCACCGTGACAATCGCGGCCTGAATCATGCTCGTTTAAAATCTCCGCTCTTCCCGCCCGTTTTTTCGAGCAGATACAAATCTTGAATCTCGATGGATTTGTCCAGAGCCTTGGTCATGTCGTAAACAGTCAACGCCGCCACCGAAGCCGCGGTCAGCGCTTCCATTTCAACGCCGGTGGGCGCGGTGGTGGATACGCTCGAAACAATGCGGACGCCGTTGGATTCGATGTTCACTTCCACATCCACGTGCGAAAGCATCAGCGGATGGCACAGCGGAATCAGCTCCGCGGTTTTCTTGGCGGCTGAAATGCCGGCCACGCGTGCGATTTCGAGCGGATTCCCTTTGGGATTCTCCGGCAGCTTAGCGAGAACTTCGGCCCGGATGCTCACGAATGCGTGCGCCCGCGCCGTCCGCTTGGTGGGCGCTTTTTCGGAAACGTCCACCATGCGCGCTGCACCGGATTGATCGTAATGACTGAGCTTTTTCTTCATTTCATCAACACTCGAATCAACTCGCCCGCGACCCAGGTCTCCCGTTCAGGCTCCGTGACTAGAAACGCGTTCGCGCGGGCCTGCGCGGGCACATCTCCCGATCCCTGCCAACGCACCGGCGTCACTTCCGAGCCGTCAGAACTCACGCGCGCCGGCAGAAACCGCATCAGGCCTGGCTTTTGCCGGAAGTCCTGCGTGAGCTTGCTCCAGAGCAGCGGCAACACAGGCTCTTTTTCGCCGCCCAACATTTGCACCGCGGCGCGGGCGAAGACCTCGAACGTCACCATGGTGGACGCCGGATTTCCCGGCAGGCCGAAGAAGAATTTGTCTCGAGCCCTGCCGAATACCAGCGGCTGCCCCGGCTGGATCAACACGCGATCGAAGAAAAACTCCGCGCCCAGCTCCGCTAAAACACGCTCGACGATATCGTACTTGCCCGCTGAAACGCCGCCGGAGAGCAGCAGAAGATCTAATCGCAAGCCTTGCTCCACCAACTCGCGCGTGGCATCGTAGACATCGCGCGCCACCGGCAAGATACGCGGGCATCCGCCGGCGCTCGCCACCTGCACCGCAAGCGACTGCGCGTTCGAATTACGGACCTGGTGGTCAAGCGGCGTCTCGTTCACATCCACAATCTCATCGCCAGTGGCGAGAATCGCGACCTGCGGCTTGCGAAAGACCGTCACGCGCGACCTGCCTACAGTGGCGAGCACCGCGATGTCCGCGAATCCCAGCCTGCGCCCCGGTTCGAGCAGCGTCTGGCCGGACTGCGCCTCGCATCCTTGAGGGCTGACGTTTTCGCCGGCCCGGAGCGTACGCGGCACGCTCACGCGATCGCCCGACACCGTGACGTGCTCCACCATCACCACCGCGTCAGCTCCCCGCGCCAGCGGCGCGCCCGTCATAATCTCCACCGCCTCACCCGTCCGCACTTCTCCGGTGAACGACTCACCCGCGCGCACCTCGCCGATCAGGCGCAACTCACCCGGAAGATCGGCACCGCGCACCGCAAATCCGTCGCGCACCGAACGTGCCGTCGCTGGATAATCCCGATCCGCGGCCACGGGCTCGGCCAACACTCGTCCGGCAGCTTCCAGCAGACTGACCTCTTCGGTGGTAGGCACCTGGCAGGATTCGGCCACCCGCTCAAGCACGCACCGCCGAGCTTGGTCGAATGTGAAAGTGGCCACGACAGCCATTGTACTCGCCACTTGCCTCCCGCCACCTAGCACCTAGAATAAATTGATGCCCCATCGCCTCACCCTGAGCCGGATGACGGAGTTGATCCGCGCGCGCAAACTCTCGCCCGTCGAACTGATGGACGCCCATCTCAAGCAAATTGAGAAACAGAATCCCGCAGTGAACGCATTCATTCGCATCTTGGAAGAGCCGGCCCGCGAGGCGGCCAAAGCGGCCGAGCAATCTCTTTCAACTGTTGGTCCTGTATTGCCGGCGCTGTACGGCATCCCGGTCAGCATCAAGGACAGCTTCAATATGGCTGGGCTTCCCACCACTTGCGGCAGCCGCTTCCACGCCGATTCTCGTCCGGCGCACGACGCAACCGCCGTGGCGCGCCTCAAACAGGCCGGGGCGATCCCGATTGGCAAGACCAATTGCCCCGAGTTTCTCTCCAACTATGAATCCGACAACTATGTAGCCGGGCGCACCAACAATCCGTGGGATCTGGAGCGAACTTCGGGCGGATCGAGCGGCGGCGAGTCGGCGGCAATTGCCTCTTTCTTTTCGGCCGGTGGAATAGGCAGCGATGGCGGCGGATCCATTCGCGTCCCCGCGCATTTCACAGGCATCGCCGGACTCAAGCCAACGCCTGGAAGAATTTCAGCCGCCGGCCACGTGCCCGAAATGAACCACCCCACTGGATTGATCGGAGTGGCTGGTCCCATGGCGCGCAATGCCGAAGATTTGCGGCTCCTGTTCCGCGTGCTGGCCGGTTATGATTCCGCGGATCCATTCGCCGCGCCGGTTCCGATCCGCGAGCCCGATCTCGGGAGAGTACGGATCGGCCTGATGCCCCAGTTTTATCGCGTGCCCGTGGAAGCAGGCGTGGCGCGCGCGCTTGAAAAGGCGACACGCTGCCTGGCAGACCTTCGATTCCCGGTGGAACCGTTTCAGCCCGTGGGTCTCGAAGCCGCGCCCAACCTGTGGTGGTTCTTCTTTGGCGAACTTCCCGCCCGCATGACGGCCGAGATCATTCGCGGACGCGAGGATCAAGCACATTGGACCGGTACCGAATTTATGCAGCAGGCGCTGGCGGAGCCTGAGCCGACGGCGAAGAAGATCCTGCAGAATCTGGCAGTGCGCGACAAGATGCGCGCTACTTTGTTGCGCGAGATGGAACAATTTCCCGTGATCCTGATGCCGCCGTGCGGAATCGCGGCATTCCGTCACCGCCAGCGCCGTTTTGAAACGCCATCCAAGACCATCGGATTATTTGAAGCGATGATGCCCGCCACGCCGATCAACTTGTTGGGGCTGCCGGCCGTGGTAATCCCGTTCGACAGGGATGAGCGCGGCCTGCCGGTGGGAATCCAACTGGTGGGCCGGCCGTATGAAGAAGAATTACTTTTAGAACTCGCCATTCGGATGGAAGAGGCGCGCGGTCCGTTCCCGGGTCCCCTGTAGCGCACACCCTTGCGTATCTTCGACCAGCGGGTGGGGCGGACCCCCTGG
>PMOK01000342.1 GCA_003162425.1 Bryobacterales bacterium
GTTATAAACCGGCTGCTGATACCGCTGGATCAGAATTTCGTAGGCTTGCTCGACTCCCTGACATAGCGCCGTGACTAGAGCGTCCTCCTCCGGTATGGAGAAGTGGCACGCGTCTAAATGTAGACCAACTGTCGTGTCCGCCACGGCTGTCTACCTTAATTGTAGCCTCAAACTTCGAGGTAGCTGTCGATGGGTTAGACAACGGGGGGCGGGGGAAAGTTCCCGGGGAGGGGCGGGGCAGGTTCCTGAATTGATTCTAAAGGAGATTCAGCATCGTGGCGGAGTGCGTAGGATTTTGGCCGATTGGCGTGATCGGTATATGCAGATATCGACGTGTGTCCGTTTGCGGGATTCGGTTCGTTCCTTCACTTTTTGTTTTTGCGGTGGCGCCAGTTGGAGCGCGTCGAGCGTTCGCAAGCGATGCGAGAAGCTATGTCGTCCAATCAACTTTGCTGCGTCATCGAAAAGATTGGCGGTTACAGCACAGACCTCGATCTCGCCAGCAGCGATCTCGGCTATAAGACGCGCTCGTTGGACGCCTGCGTCATCGCGGCCGATGACGCCGCTTCGAACTTTCATCGCGAAGACCGATTGAATCTCGATAAAGCTGAGCTTGGATATCCGAATCTCGCGGCCTGGCTCAGCGAAGATTGACAAAACTTTGGGCGTGCCTAATTCCGGATGATATCGCTTAGCGAGGGCGCTTGAATCGAAGAAATATCGCACCAGCGATCACTCCTCGCGTTCGGCGGCGAAATCGTCGGCGAGCGATTCAGGAATCTTGGACAAGATGTCTTGGACCTCTTCGAGCGAGGGGATCCGCGGCATAGCGGCAACTTCAGCCCGCGCCCATTCGAGGAATTCCATGTCCGGCGGATAGCGCCCGGCATCGGGGGTCGAGATGGTGAGCTTTACCCTTTGTGATTCAGCAAGCGTCAAGGGCTCGAGTGGGCGGAGTACGCCGTGCTCGTAGACTGCTTCCACTTGCTGGGTCATGATCACTTCATTCTACCGCGGTATGGGTGAGCTGACTGACTCAAGGTCGCGAATCAGGTCGGCATATTGGGGTTGTCGGCCGGTGGCTTGGATTGCATCTCGGAGTGCCTGGGTGGCTTCTTCTCTGCGGCCTTGGTCTTCTAGGACGAGCACCAGATTGCGGCGTGCCTGGACTAGGCCGGGGTTGAGTTCGATTGCCTTGCGAATCAATGGTTCGGCGTCGGCTGGCCGGCCGCGGGAGGCGAGGGACGCGCCGGTGTCGCTCAATGCCGTCGCGAGGGTGTCGTGGTCGAAGCCGAGCCGGGCGGCTTGATCGAAGCGGAGGACGGCGTCTTGATAGAGCCCGCGGCGGAGCGATACTACGCCGGCCGTCTCGGCGGTGATCGCTTTATCCGGGGCGAGTCGTAGTGCGTCTTGCGCTTCGACGCTTGCGTCTTCGAGACGACCCGTACGTAACAGGATTCCCGCTAGGTTGACGTGATAGTCAGCCTCGTTGGGCGCAAGCTGGATCGCCTTTCGCAGGTGTACCTCAGCTTCTCGATATCTACCCTGCTTGTTCAGTGCCACGGCCAGGTTTCCGCGGCTATAGTCGCAATCTTCAACGGCAACCGCGTGTTCGAAGAGCGTGACGGTATCGCGCCAGTATCCGGTTTGGCGAACCGTCAGCGCCGCTAGGATTACTATTAAGGTTCCCGCAGACCACGCCAGAGCGACCTGGCGCCTCGGGTGTGCGCCCGCCCACGCGACGGCGGTCCAGGCGATGGCGATTGTCAGTCCCATGGAGCCTAGCTCCGTAAATCGATCCGCCATGCCCTGACGCCCCACTTGGACCAGTCCCACGTTCGGCATAACAGTGATGAGAAACCATAGCCAGCCGACCAACAGCCAGGGCCATCTACTCCTGTTTACAAAAGCGACTACAGTGATGAGTCCGATTAGGCATGTAGACGTGATCACCCCAACCACGGCGGGGTTTTGGTTGTAAGGGTAAAAACAAGCGAGGTTGACTGGCCAAGCAATCTTTCCGAGGTACCAGCCGTAAGAAACGATCGCGTGCTCGAGGCGGGCTGTCGGCGTGAGACCTTTGATTAACGATGTGGCGCCTGAGTGTTGTTGCCCAATCGCAGTCAGGATGCTCACGACGCCCGCCACAGCGACCAGCGGTAACTTTTCGAGAAGGATCTTCAACGGAGCTGACGTTCGGCGAAGAGGCCAATAATCGAGGAGAAGAAGAACGAACGGGAGTGTAACGGCAGTCGGCTTTGATAATAGGGCTAGAATGCCGCAGGCCAGCCAAATTGAGTACCGCGCTCGGGAGGGCTTCTCTACATAACGAATATAGGTAATCAACGCCGCTACGAAGAAGAATGCGCAAAGGACATCTTTCCGTTCCGCGACCCACGCGAACGATTCCACTCGTAGAGGATGAAGCGCCCACAGCAGGCTGGCGGCCGCCGCATGATAAACTCCGGCTCCGAATTTCAAACAGAGCAGGCAGAACAAGCCAGCAGTGAGCGCGTGGAGAAAGACGCTTGTAAAGTGATGCGCTGCGGGAGCCGCCCCGAACAACTCAAAATCGAGTTCATGGCTCAGCCACGTGAGCGGGTGCCAATAAAGCTCGTGGACAGATGTTAATGCGAACGAGAGGCCGTCGACAGTGATCCCGTCGCGGACGACAGAGCGGTTGATGTACAAGGGGTCATCGTAGTCGACGAGGGCGCCGTGCACGGCGGAAACGCAAGCCAGGAGGGTCGTAACAACAATAATGCCGAACGCCATATAGGGGTTGGCACGCATCCGCAGGCCCCGCAGGGCGGCCGCATCGCTCCGTGCACGCCGCCTGGTGTCCATCAGCCCAGAAGGCTGACGATCATCTGTACTCCTTGAACCGCCCAGTAGATGCCGACTAGGGTCAGGAACCCGCCCAGGGCTCGAACGACTTTCGCATTTCTGAGCCCGGCCATACGAACGCGGGAAAAGCGGGACTCCAGCCATCGGTGCGGCAACAGAAGGGCGACAACTCCGTTCCCCAGACAGAATATGGTGCCGACCCACCACGCAATTACGAGAATCGCGTCCACTATTTGTAAAACCCGAATCGACGATTCGATCCCTTCATCTTCCTAGTATCTTGGAAGTCAGACCACACGCCACCCACGTAAAGACTCCAGCGATTAAGGCGCTGACTATTCCAAAAGGAAGCACGTCCTTGCTCGGCGTGGTTGGGGAAAGGCCGCGCGTCGTGGTCCAGTTGGCCCGAAGGAACTTGGCGGGAAATAGAAGCGCATACACCGCATTCGCGACGCCGTAAATAGCAGCCGCCCAGCACCCAAGGAGCATCACGTAGTCCCCGATGTCACCGACCTTAAATGTCGCCACGATAGTATCCTACCAACATTTATTCCACCCATACGTGGCGCTGGCGCCAATGTACCCGGCGGTCGGGCCGGTAGCCCAACCGTTTTCAGGGCTATAGCTCATTTGCCCGCCCCAGTTCCAAAGTAGCTGCAGCGAGAACGAAAAAGACCACCCCTCCACAATGGATCGTATGGGGACGGCCGGATTAAGCGGCCTAAGGACGCCCGCACTGCCCGACTTGCCTGGCGTGCCGACGCCAATGGCGCCACCGAGGCAGTACGTCTTCCCGCCTTTCTGTCCAGTAGGGATGACGGCAGTGTTGATCTGCCCTCCTAGCATATAGGGCGGGGTAAAAAAGCTGTATGAGGCAGTTACCGCCGTGTTTAGATCCCCGGTATCCGAGGAGTTCGTATCCACAGCTGTTTTATTCTCGGTGGGGCTTGAAACGAAAGTAACGTCCCCCGTTTCTGGGTCGACGGTCCCGTTGTCCGGATTGTTCCACGTGCCCGTAGTCGGATCAAAGTACTCGTTTGTCGCTCCGTCGTATCCAGCGGGGGCATCGGACGGGCCGGCTACTCCATCGAAGGTCGTGGGAGGGTTGCCGTTCCCGCATTCGACATCCGATGGTGCACCGGTTTGACCGGAGTTCTCGCCGCATAGACCCATCGGGTCGAATACGTTTATAGGATCTCCTCCAACGTAGGAATAGAGATTCCAGCTAGTGGGGCTTTTCGGCGAACTGCTGGTCGCAGACGGGTCTGGCGTCATGAACCGGCCGAAGTTGTTCGCATAATACCGCTGGTCTGCGTAGTCCAGGCCTGTAGCCGAGTCCCGCGTATACGTGGCGAACTTCACTTGGTCATTCGGCAAAGGCGCGCCTCGGTCTTCGCCGTATGGATAATACCCGTTGCCTTGCGATCCAAGACGATTCTGGATGAAGGCCGTCGTCGTTCCGTTCGTGGTAATCCCGACCCGTTTGCGTCGGAAGAAGACTGCCAGGTTTGTTGCTGAGTTCGCCAGATACGGCGTCGAACCGGCATTCGCTATGATGGCATACGTGGCCAGCCTCTGATTGTTCAGTCCGTAGAAGTAGACCTCTTGTGCCGTCATCGCTCCGCCTGAGATCGTCCCTTTCCAGATGCGTTTGTTCGTGCTGTCATAGCCGTATTGCACGCCGGGCGCCGTCAGGATGCGGTTTTCAGGATCGTAGGTTACCGATCCTAATGGGCCCGAGAGCTGATTGCCGTTCGCATCGTAGGTCTGGCCGACAATCTGATTGGTTGTCGCGCTCACCGCTTGTGAAAGCGTGGGGGCGGTGCCGGTCGAGGTTTTCGATGTCAGATTGCCGAAGGGGTCGTAACCGTAGGTCTCGCTCCAGCCGCTGCCGCTGGCTGAGGCTAGGCGCTTCAGCGAATCGTATTGGTAGGTCACTGTCTCGCCGCTGATGTTGTCTGTTTGGGAGCCGATCTTGCCGTTGTCGGCGCCGCTGACGAAGTTGTAGCTGATGTCCAGCGAGCCGGGGATGCTGAGGCGCGTCATCTGATTCATGCTGTTGTAGGTGCGCGTCTCGTTCGCGCCGAAGTAATCGACTGTCAGAAACTGATTTGCTGCGTTGTAGGTCACTCCGCTGGCTGCGACGTTGTTGTTTTGGTCCTTCAGTCCGGTTGCGCGATCCATTGCGTCGAACGAATACGTGTACGTGGGGCCGGAGGTGGGCACCAGCACGCTGCCGTTCCAGGCATATGTGATCGGGTAGGCCACGGACGTCGTTTTACCTTCGCTGTCATAGGTATAGTGGGCATCCATGTTGAGGGTTTTGACAGTTCCGCCGGTGAGGGTTTGGTTCGATTGCAGGCGTTTGCCGGTCACGTCGCCGGCTTTGTCATAGGCATACATCTCGGTGAATTGGAGCGCGGTGACCGCGCCGGTGCCGGGAGCGTTGAATTTTGCGTTTTGGACAGCTACCAGGCGGCCAGCCGGTTACGATCCGGAGAACGTGCTGTCCAGGGTGTTGGTGTCGTACATGAAGGTGCGGAGACCGACACCTTCTACGCTGATTCCCGTCACGCGCTTGTAGCTGTCGTAGCCATAGGTGAAATGCTGACCTTTGGCGTCGGTCTTGGTGTTTAGCGTGTGGTCCGAGTTGTAGATGTAGGTGACCGTGCCGTTTTCCGGATTCATGGCGCTGAGCAGGTCGATGCCGACTGTGGTTCCGCTGGTGTAGTTGAAGGTGCGGGTCTGAGTGTTAGTAGAGCCGCGCGGCATGCTGACGCCGGTCAGGTGGTTCAACATGTCGTAGGTGTAAGTGGTTGTCACCGTGCCCAGAGCTGGGTCGGGCTCTTGGACCTGGGTGAGGTTGCCGAAAGCGTCCCTGGTGAAAGTCTTGTTCTTGTAGGCCGGGTCGTTCACTGTCACGCTGTTGCCGGCGTAGCTATACCGCATGGCGCTACCGGAGTCCGGCAGATTTGTGTATGAGGAGCGGCCTAGGCCGTCATAAACGTAGGACGTTTGATAGACGGTTGCGCCGGGAACGTAAGGCTGTGACTTGGAGCCGATTTTGCCGAGCGGCACGCAGCCGGCTGCGGTGTAAGTAATGTCTACTTCAGAGACGACGGTGGTCCCGTTACCGGTCTGGGTGCTCATAGTGCGACCGAATCCATCCAGGGAGGTTTTGACCCAGTGTCCGTTGGTGGTGGCCACTATGGTGTGCGGTGCGGTGGTGTCGTTGTAGGTGTAGGTTGTCGTAGTGTGGTTTAGTGTTTGGAGGGGCGTGGCTGAGGTCAAGGGACGTGCGTTTGCGTCGTAAGTCACCGACGAGGTGTCGGTATTCGGACCGGCCGCCGTGCTCAGACCGAGGAAGGGCTGCCAGGTTGCGGTGGACTGGAGCGAATTGGTGGTGATGGTGAAGGGCACCGCGAAATTGTTGGATGTGGTCACGCTGGTGGTGAGTCCGTTGTTGTTGTGTGTCACGACGTTGCCGGTGATGTCGGAAGTGATGCAGCGCGTGCCTGCGGGCGTAACGACGGCCGCTGGATTGCCGCGGTAGGCGAAGCTTGTGCCGTAGTTTGTGTTGTCGTGCTCGTTCGCCGAGACACTTGTCAGCGAGTAGCTGCCGGTACAGTAGGAATTCGTGGCGTTGTCGTAGACGTTGGTGGCGAGCGTGGTGGTGTTTGTGCCGTCGGTGACCGTGCTGGTTAGGAGGCGATTGAAAATGTAGCGCGAGGTGTAGTTGGAGCCGGTCAGGTAGGTGTTGGTGTACGTGCGCGCGGGGGTGGTCAGGTTCCCATAATTGTAGACCTTCATCTGCAGCAGGTTGCCATACTGATCCCTGGTTTGGGTAGTCTGCTTTTGCACCTGCGTGGTATTGCCGTGATCCTGCGTGGTAAGGTCCGTGGTGATGTAGGGATTTCCGGCGCTGTCCGTGGTCCAGGTATAGTCGTCGAACTGGGCGCCGGTGGTGGTGTTCCAGGCGACCAGGGTCTGAGCTTCAGCCAGGAGGCCGTAGCCGGCTTGCCCTGTGGTGGTTCCGAAGTTGAACACCTTTTCGGAAACTCCGCCCGCGTCTTGGATTTGGGAACTGGCGTGGAAGAAGGAGTTCGCCGTTTGGGAGAACGCTATGGGGTAATCCGCAAACGATCCCCCAGCGATGGTGTACATACCGCGGCCGTTCACTTCCCTTTGCGTGCGGCTGCCCGCATAGGTGAAGGGAGAATAGCCCCACGATATCGTCGCGCCATAGGGGAAGGTGACCTTGTCCAGTTCGCCGGTCCCGGTTGTGTCGTAGGTGAACGAAGTGGTCAAGGGGACGCCGTTTGCGACGGTGGATAGGAAGGTCCAGTTACCAAAACCAGTGGAGGGAGTGAAGGGCGAGTTCAACGGCTCGAGCGCTGTGTAGGTGAACGTATAGTTTTCCGCGGTTTGAATGGAGTTGCTTATGCTCGTCAGGTGCTGTGCGCCATTGACGCTGGTATAGGTGAAGGTGTAATCGGGAGAACCGTTGCCACGCACGTCTTCGATGGTGGCGATGCGCGAACTTGAGTCGCTCCAGGTTGTGCCAGCTCCGTCGTTATAAACGAGGATCGTCTGGTTGCCGTTACTGTCCTCCATCAGGGTAGGATACATGGTTCCGGCGTCTTGCTCAGTCCCAGCCGAAAGCGAGCCGAATACCCAGAAGCTGCCGTCGGGGAAATGTAGCCTGGGCGGGTTTACGGTGGTGTCAAAGGTGCCGTACATAGACTCCTGAGAAGTCCAGATACCGCTGTTCTGGACGTTGAGGTGATACTCGGCGCCTGTCGAGTCTATGAAGAGGCAATGATGTACTTGCCAGTAGCTATCGTAAACAGGTGTGAGCGATCCGGCCTGCAGGCGGACGCCGTAGCCGTATCCAATATCGCGGCCGAGCTGCCAGGTACCGCCGGGGTCCTGGCGCCAGTTCTGGGAGTTGTAGCCGAGACTGAAGCCTGCGCTCCAGCCTCCGCGGCCCATGACTTTTACAAGCGGCATTGAGAAATTGAGGTTGCCGGAGCGCATGTCGATCTGCTCGCCAGCTCCGCCCCAGTAGGTCCCGGTGGGCCGTACGCCGGCCTCGCGTGGGTCGATTGCGCCAGCGGGAGGTGTGGTGACGTTGATGAAGACGCTGGCGGTGTTGTAGTGGTAGTCCGCGGCCTGCACTTCATACGTGTAGGTGGTTCCAGGCGAGACAGCAGTATCGGAGAATTCCGGGGTGGGTGAGAAGGCGACATAGGTTCCGTTACGCCAAAGCTGATAGAAGGCGACGCCGGTGCCAATGGGATCGTCGATATCGCCGGGGAATTGAATGTCGACGCGGGTGGGGAACGAGGAAGTTCCGATCTGCTGGGCGTTGAGGGGATTGGGAGCAACGGTGTCGAGGTGGCCGATGTCGATAGTGGAGATGTAACAGGCGCTAGGAGGGGCGATCACGCCCAATCCCGGCTGGCCACTGGTGATGACGTTGCTGGTATCGGTCCAATACGCAATCCAGACGTTGTCAATGTAAATGACGATGTTGGTGCTGCCCCAGACCACTGCGCGCACTACCATTCCGTCATGGCAGGAAACGGCGGTGTGATAGGGAGTGGTCAGCGTATTGTTGATTTGTTTGTGGATGTTCAGCGTGGCTGAGCAGGAGCTTCCTGAGAACGTCGGATTGGCGATTTCAACGGCGTAGAACGTGCCCGTGTTACCGGTGACCATCTCTGAGTTCGTGGTGGCGCGAAGGTACGTTAGGTACGAACCGCTCGCACTGTTGCTCCCGAGCCTCAAGGTGTAACGCACCTCGTAGCTTCCCGCGGTGCCAGGAACAGAAGGGCCGAAGATGATCGATCCTCCATTGGCGCCGTTGGACGAATATAGGTCGGTTGACAAGACGTTGGACGAGCCGTTTTCTGTCCACTGGGAAGCGTTGGCCGGGTTCAGCAAACTCGCCCAATCATAGGTATAGCCAGCGAAGGCCGGTGTGAGACAAGCGGTGGCTGCGAGCAACAGGCGTGTGGTCTTCATTGGACCCTCACGCCGAAGGTGGTGATGTCGAAGTTTTTCTTTATTAGTTTGAATGCTGTTATGGCGTCCGCGAGTTGGTTCACGCCCTTAGTCCAAGCCTGGACGGTGGTATCGGCAAGAATCGCTTTGAACGCAGTGCGGTCGCGCGCGACGAATTCCACCAACGCGAACTTGCCGTCATCGCTCGGGACATAGGTGTAGGCGATAATTCCCGCGCGCGACGTTGGGTTGGTAGTTCTGGGTGATGGTGCGTACAGAGGGCGGACGGGGTCTTCCACGGTTCCGCTGCCTGCGAGGGGTACGATGGCGAGAACGCGCTAGTACATATTCTTCGGATCGACGGGCTGCTGCGCCCTGGCGGGCGCAACCAACGCGTAAAGACACACCAAGACCGCCGCTGCTCGGGTAGCACCTAGCATCGTTTTTTCTCCTTGGGTCCTTAAAACAATCTCTTGGTTAAATGTTTTATACCGCTTCCGGGCGAAAGTCAAGGAAAATGTTTGTCATAATCTCTGTTCGGCTTCCCGAAAAAAACAGAATTATGACTGATTGTTTTGAATGGTCGCTTTGACGGGAAATCAATGTCTTAGAGGCCACCTGTTCGGGAACCCGAACAGAACTGGATTTTCGGGTCGGAAATTTTAAGGGCCCGTAGGGTGCCATGCGGCGATCAGACTGACCTCTCTCGGAACAGTGCTTCCCATGATCGAACAATGCCATTCCCGCAAGGTGCTTAGTTTGCTGGTAGTTAGCAAGGGTATATCACGTGCACGTATCGCTGTATATGCTCGACGGATTATGGTCTGATATTCGATCTATTCTGAGGAGCCTGGCGCGCAGCCCGGGCTTTACGTTGTTTGTGGTCCTGACGCTTGCGCTTGGGATTGGCGCGAACACGGCCATTTTTAGTGTCGCAGACGCTTTTATTTTTAAGCCCGTGCCTTTTCCGCACGTGGACCGGTTGGTTATGCTTCACGGACGGGCGCCGGCCGTCACTAGTTTTCCCTCGGCGGTTTCGCCGGCGGATTATCTCGATTTCGAGAGCCAGGCGTCGTCGTTCGGGCAAATCGCAGCTTATGCGCCCGTGGATTTCAATTTGTCGACCGGCGGTGATCCGGAGCCGGTTTTCTCTAGCTTGGTGACGCTGAATTTCTTCGACACGCTTGGGATGAAGCCGGCAATGGGACGCACGTTTGCGGCGGGGGAAGATCAGCCGGGCAAGAACCAGGTGGCTGTGCTGAGCTACGGAGTTTGGCAGCGACGCTTTGCAGGTGACCCGGGTATAGTCGGGCGCGAGATCAAGCTCAACGGCGGCGTCTATTCGGTGATCGGAGTAATGGGCAAGGAGTTTCGATTCCCAATCGCCTCGGGAATGTGGGCTCCGCTGACGTTGTCGCCGCAGGATAAGGTGGCGCGCGATTCCCGCTCTCTCCGGCTGGTGGCGCGCCTCAAGAACGGGGTTTCTGAATCGCAGGCTCGCGCGGAGCTTCAAACTATTGCCGCGCTGCTGGCCAAAAAGTACCCGCGGACTAATCAGGGTTGGGGCGTTATCGTGCGGCCCTTGCGCCTTTTTATTACGGGAGAATTCACGCGCGATTACACGATGCTGCTGTTGTATGCGGTTTTCTTTGTTTTATTGATTGCATGCGCGAATGTGATGAACTTGCAGTTCGCGCGCATGTCGGGCCGCCAGAAGGAGTTCGCGATTCGGGCGGCGCTGGGCGCTGCGCGCTCAAGGATTGTGCGGCTAATTGTCACAGAGAGCATTATCCTATCGGTGGCAGGTGCGCTAGTCAGTTTGCTGTTCTCGGCGTGGAGTCTGGATTTGATTCTTTCCAACATGCCGAGCGATGTGGCGCGATGGATCGCGGGATGGGACAACATCCAGATTGACGGCCGGGCGCTCGGGTTCACGATTGCCATAGCGATCTTCGCCGGGATATTGTCCGGTCTGGTACCGGCGCTCCGAACCGGCTCCGATGTCAACGAGACATTGAAGGAAGGTGGGCGCGGGACTTCGGCGGGCCGCGGGCGGCAGCGTTTGCGAGGTTCCCTGGTTGTAGCGGAGATTGCGGCCACCATGGTGCTACTGGCCGGAGCGGGACTGATGGTGAAAGGCTCTCGGTCGCTGATCCAAGTGCACCGCGATCTTCGGCCGCAATCGATTCTCACGATGCAGATCGCGCTTACGGACAAACATTACGGGGAAGCGCACCAGCGCGCTACGTTCTACGACCAGATGCTGGAGCGGATAGCGGCGTTGCCGGGCGTGGAGGGCGCCACGCTGGCCTCGAATGTTCCCTATGGGGTCAATGAGAGAATCGCTCCGTACGCGGTGGAGGGCCAACCTATCGTCAATCGAAGCGAGCAGAGATCGGCGCAGGTGCAAGTGGTCAGCCCCAACTATCTGGATACTGTCGGTATTCCGCTGCTACAAGGGCGCGGGCTGAAGGATTCGGATGGCGCCGCGGCGCCTCCAGTGGCGGTGGTGACGGAAAACTTCGTGCGACGCAATTGGCCTGGCGCGAATCCTATTGGCCGGCACATTCGGATCGGCAATGGCGAGGGTCCTTGGATGACTGTGGTGGGCGTGGTGAAGGATGTGCGTTACAGTCCTTGGATCACTGAAGTGGCGCCAGCTATTTATCAACCGTATCGCCAGGAGCCCCTCTACTACACCTTTATCGCGATCCGAACTAAAGGAGATCCGGTGGCGCTGGCTGGACCGGTGCGGCGAGCAGTTGCGGCGCTGGACATCGATCGGCCGCTGTTTGAGATCCAGACTCTGGATCGTGTCATTGTCAATAACATAATCGGGCTCTCGTATGTCGGCGTGATGCTGAGCGTGCTGGGCGCCATTGCGATGGTGTTCTCCGCGGTTGGAATTTATGGGCTGATGGCGTACTCGGTTACTGAACGTACTCACGAGATCGGCATCCGGCTGGCTCTGGGCGCTGCTCGGAAGGACGTGCTTCGGATGCTGGCGCGGCACGGGCTAGTGTTGACGCTTACTGGGTTGGGGATTGGCCTCGCGATTTCGATTCCGCTGGCGCGTCTGCTCTCGCGCTTGATCTACGGAGTCAGCGCCAACGATATGGCGACATTTGGGGGGACCGCTTTTCTGTTGGCGACGGTGGCGCTGATTGCCTGCTATGTGCCGGCGCGGAGGGCTATGTCGGTGGACCCGATTGTCGCGTTGCGGCACGAATAGGCCTTTTTCGGCCGTTGCAACTAAATCGTCCCCCGCCTCCACACTGCCAGACGGCTCCCCAGCATATAGCGGAGGTACCGGATCGATAGGAAAACGAGTACTATTCGCTTCCACAGTTCTTCACCTGGATCACTGAAAAAAATGGACTCTTAGCGCGCGAGCATCTTCGCTCGTGCGCCATCTTGTCTGCGTTTCTTATTGCTGGAACGACATTCTGTCCCGATTTTGCGGGGCTATGGCATACGCCAACCGTCATAATATGCTCTCGATAATTCACTTAACACTCGGTGTGCCTCTTGGTATCCCGATTGCTTTTGTCGGCGAGGTTACGTATAACAATATGCGCTTGACCAAAGCCATTCTCATCACGATATTGACAGCCGGCTTCAGCCAGGCTGCAGCACACAAGTTGTCGGACGAGTTGCGAAACATTGCTCCCGAAACATCCGTGGATGTCATCGTGCAATATCGGCATACACCGACGGCAACAAATCATAGTAAGGTGTCCGCACTTGGTGGTGAGTTTAAGCGCAACCTGGAAGTAATTCGCGCAGCACACTACTCCATCCCCGGCAAGCAGCTCGAGGCGCTTTCCGAAGATCCGGATGTGGAGTTCATCTGGCCGGACCGAAAGGTTTTCGCAACCTGGAACCGGTGGGGCATCGGAGACACGGCCATCTATACGGGGAATCCCGACTACGGCTGGAGAACCGTCGGAGCCGACGTGGCCACCAGCTCGTTCGGCGTGAACGGAACAGGCGTAGGGATCGCAGTGATCGACAGCGGCGTGAATACTTACGACGATCTGAAGACGGACCTGTTAGGCAAGGTACCGCTATTGGGCGGCTTGAGCAGCAGGGTTGTATATTCCGCGAGCCTCATTTCTCAAACAAGCGCCGCGGATCAATATGGCCATGGCAGTCACGTAGCCGGGATCATCGCCGGAGACGGCAAGGATTCCATAGGCTTTGGGTTCGACTATATGGTGCGAGGCATTGCCCCCAATGCGAATATCGTCAGCCTGAAGGTGCTGGACAGCACAGGCGCTGGGACCGACAGCCTGGTGATTGCCGGCATTCAAGAAGCCATGGCGCTTCAGAGGAAATACAACATCCGCGTGATCAACCTCTCGCTGGGACGGCCCGTGAGCGCGTCCTATGAGAACGATCCGCTTTGCCTGGCCGTTCAGCAGGCCTGGCAAGCGGGCATTGTGGTGGTGGTGGCCGCGGGTAATGACGGCCGCGACAACAGTCTGGGCACCAACGGATACGGCACCATCACCGCGCCGGGCAACAGCCCCTATGCCATTACGGTTGGGGCGATGAACACCAACGGAACGCTGACCCCCACCGATGACAGGATTACCAGTTACACTTCCAAAGGTCCGACGTCGATTGATCATATTGTTAAACCGGACCTGGTAGCGCCGGGAAATCGCATCATTTCGTTGCGCGATGTCGGCTCGTACCTGGACACCAATGATTCGACCAACCAGGTGGCGATGTCGGTCTACAGCGTGGCTAACGCGACCGTGGCGGGCAGCTACTACGTCCTCAGCGGGACCAGCATGGCGACGCCCATGGTAAGCGGGGCTGCGGCACTCATGCTCCAGCAAAATCCGTCGTTGACTCCGGACCAAGTCAAGGCCCGGCTCATGAAGACTGCGACTAAGTTTGCGCCGGGCTACAGCACTGCTACCGACTCGGTCACTGGCACAGTCTACACGGACGAGTACGACATTTTCACCATCGGCGCCGGTTATCTGAACGTCCCGGCTGCCCTTGGAAACACGGACGTGTTCACAGGGTCGGCGCTATCGCCAACCGCCGTGTTCAACTCAACTACCAATACTGTCAATCTAGAGTCGACCGCATTGGCGGGTGACTGGGGTGTCGGGACCATATCTCCGGACTTGGCGGTCTGGGGCACCTCGACTGTATGGGGCAGCTCCGTCTTCGTGAACGGAACATTGGCGGTATGGGGTACCGGGGCCGTGTGGGGAACCACGGCGGTTTGGGGTACCAGCACTCCGCAAGCTTCCCTCGCAGTTTGGGGCACGCTGGCGGTCTGGGGCACAAGCCAAGCTAGTGGTCAGGCGAGCATCCTCAACCTCGCGGGGGACAACTAAGCACATGCCGCGCTCCGCCAAAGTATATATTGCCGGTGTAATCGGAACGTGGGCCGCAAGCATGGCATTCGTTCTGACGCACTGGCAATCGGACAGCCTTGCCAGGTTCTCCGTTTTCCTCTGCTTATTCGTTGTCGCAGCAACTCTGAAATACCGGGTGCCTGGTATCACGGGCACATATTCTCCGGTGTTCTTCTTTGCGCTGCTGGGATCGGCTACGCTATCGCTCGCAGAAGTGGCGATAGCGGGTGCCTGCGGTGGTATCGTCCAGTGTATCTTCAAGCCCCAGCGCCGCCCGTTACTCGTTCAAGTTTTCTTTAATGCGGCGAGTCTGTCCCTGAGCAGTTCGGTGGCGCACCTGGTTGTGCAGCCGCAAGTCCTGGGCCTGGCTGCGCAACCATTGTTGATTTCCCTAGTCTTCGGAGCCTCGGTCATGTATGTAGTCAACACGGCGCTGGTTTCGGTTGTCCTCACGCTGGTGCAACGCGAATCGTTGACGGAGGTTTGGAAACATTGGTGCCTTGGCTCGCTTCCCTTTTACTTGGTCGGCGTAATAATTGTCGCGGCGACGCTCAGCGCAGAGCGGCAGGTAACTCCGGAAGCTGCGCTGCTGGTGGCGCCGGCGATTCTTTTGACAACCATTTATTTCCACATCGCACTCCGCTCCCCCAACAACGGTCTACCCCACTCCCAAGGAGTTTCACGTGGTGTCTAACCTTGACCGTCAAGCCCAAGAAACGCGTCGCGCTCCCCGCGTTCCAAAGTCAGGTCGCATACGCCTTTCATGGAACAATGGGTCGGCAAGTATGCTATGGCTGATGGTTTGAGTATTTCCCGAACCGGTCTGGGCAAGCTGGTCTCCGAGCCAATTCCGGTAATGGGTCATGTGTGACTACAGTTGGAAAGGCTTGGCCTCAGCGGGAGCGCTTCGATGCGCTACTCGAAGAATTATAAAGCGAAGTACATTACCGGCATTGATTTCGCCAGCGGATTGGAATGGCGCCCCACGGAAGATTCCTGGGAGACACAGTGGCTTGCCGCGCCCACTCAAGGCGCGAGCGATCTCGCAACGGTATAGCTTCCCGAAGTTACGCATCGCGGCGCTCGGTTGAAGACGCGCTTTAAATCACTGATTCCAAGCAAGCCCTCGCCTCCTGTCCCCTCGCTGACGCGGGCGGGTTACAATCAGCGTATATGTTGCAGTGCCTGGCCGTTGCAACTAAATGAACGTCCGTTGCATCAAACAGACGAAAGGGCCCAGCCACGTTTTCGGAACGGCTTAGGGCCAGAAACTCTTTACCTCCATTAGATGCAACAATTTAACGAAAATATTCTCGTGGATTCAGCCGACGCACTGATGCTGGGCGTGCAGGCATCCGAGTTCCTTGATGCGGAAGCGCAAGGTGGGGATGATTCTGAGCCCGTTGCGCAGGAATACGCCGAGGAACGATCCGACCATACGGACGATCCGGTACGGGTGTACCTGCGCGAGATGGGCTCGGTACGTTTGCTTACCAAGCAGGCTGAAATCGATTTGGCGCGGCGGATGGAGCGGGGCAACCTGCGGATGCTGAAGGCAATCTCGCGGTCGCCGCTGGTTCGGAAGATGGCGCTCAGCATTTACGAGGACATCGTGGCGGGGAAGGTTCGCCTGGAAGATGTAGCGAACGTGGGCGGCGCAGATGACGCCGTTAAAAAGCGCCACCGCGCGGAAGCCACGCGCCACTTCAAGAAACTGGCTGAGCTGGAGCATGAACTCGCGGCGCTGGAGGCGAGATTTGCTTTGATGGCGAAACGCAAGCCGTCGGCGCGGGCTAAGGCACGACAAATAGTCCGGTTGATGGTGAGGTGTTCGCAAGAGCTGAGGAGAATTCCGTTTCAATCCAGTCAGTGGGAAGAATTCCGCGTCGCCCTGGAGCGCGCATGCGAAGAAATCGGGACGTTGGAGCAGAAATTGTTGAGCCGGAAAACATCGGCGGCGGAAGTTCGTGATCTAAGGCGGACGCTTCGTGAGCGCAAAGCGGCGGCGGGTGCGGAGCTCGCTCAAATGCGCCGTTGGCTTAGCGCGGCGCGGCACGGTGAGACGGAAGCGCATGCGGCCAGGCAGGCGCTGGTGGAGGCAAACCTGCGCCTGGTTGTCTCGATCGCCAAGAAATACGTGAACCGCGGGTTGCACTTGCTGGACTTGATTCAGGAAGGCAATATCGGGCTCATGCGGGCGGCGGAGAAGTTCAACTACCGGCTTGGGTATAAATTTTCGACCTACGCAACGTGGTGGATCCGGCAGGCGGTGACGCGCGCCATCGCGGACAAGAGCCGCACCATCCGGATTCCGGTTCACATGAATGAAAGCCTGAACAAGTTCGTGTGGACGTTGCGCGAGCTGGAAAAAGAGCTGAACCGCACTCCAACCAACGAGGAGATCGGCAAGCGGCTGAATACTCCAGCGCACAAAATCGAGGAGCTGAGGACTATTTCGCGCGATCCGGTGTCGCTGGATCTCCCGATCGGCAAGGACGGAGAGTCCGCGTTAGGGGATCTGCTGCAGGATCGTACGATGAACTCGCTGACAGACGCGGTGTTTGAGAAGAATGTTCGTGCGGAGACGGCGGATGTGCTGAAGACACTCTCGCCCAGCGAGGAAAAGGTTGTTCGCATGCGATTCGGGATCGGGTTTGATCGCGAGCATACGCTGGAGGAGATTGCCCAGAATTTCGGGCTGACGCGCGAGCGGATACGGCAAATCGAGAGCAAGGCGCTACAACATCTGCGCGGTCCGGCGAATGCGCGGCGGTTGCGGCCGCTGAGTAGCGTGCAGTAAGGCACCGACTCCCTTACGGTCGCGGTTCGGTAGCGCATTCCGAGTGGTTCAGTCGGAGCGGAGGGCTTGCATTACGTCGACGCCCGCGGCCCGGGCTGCCGGGAGTACGGACGCGACCAGCGCGGCGGCCAGCAGGATGATAGCCGATCCGGCCACTGGTATAGCATCGGGCATTCGCATGTCCGGGAAGCTGCTCATCGCCAGACGTCCCAGGGCATAACCGCACACCGCGCCTGCGACGATGCCCCCCGCGGCGATTACGATACCTTCGGCGATGACGCCGGTCAGGATGCGGCTTGGCGCGGATCCGATGGCTAACCTTATGCCGAACTCGCGCGTCCGGCCGCTGACTGAAAACGCCAGCACGCCCGCGACGCCGACTACCGCAATCGCCAGGGCCACAGCCGCGAAGCCGCCGAATACCAGGGTGTTCAAGCGGTCCGGCGTCAGGACTTCGGCGCGGATATCTTCAAGAGTGGCGGCGCGCTCCACCACCTGGTCCGCGGAAATATTGCGAATGATTTTGGTGACCGGCGACACCAATGCGTACGGATTCGAGTGCACATGAATGAACAGCCGGCCGGCCCAACCCTCCTGCTGGGTCAGAGGTTGATAGACGGTGAGCGCCGCGCCCGGCACCACATTTTCGTCGTCAACGTCGGCCACGACCCCCACGATGCGGCGGGGCGCGCCGCTAAGGTCGATGAATTTGATCACTGGATCGGTCCACATGACATGACGATTGACGGCATCCTGATTGGGGAACATGCGCTGGGCTACACTTTGGCTTACGATGACAACGGAGTCGCTGCCGCGCCGGTCGGCATCGTTGAAATCGCGTCCGGCGATCAACGGGACGCCGAGGGTGGCGAAAAATCCGGGTGAGACCACACGGATGCGGGCGCGTGGATCGTCTTCGCCCGGCGCGCGGACATGGCCATCGGCCGAGAACGAGAATCCAAAGCCGAAAGTGCCGGCATCGCGCCATGGGACGGTGGTGCCGACGGCGACGGCGTCCACGCCTGGCAGCGACGTGATGCGCCGAATGGTTTCCTGGTAGAAACCGGTGACCTGATCGGGTTTCTTTCCATAAGACATTACTGGCACATTAATGGCGAGTACGTGGTGGGTGTCGAATCCAGTGGGTGCAGCTTGGAGGGCGAGCAGCGTCTTCAGCAGCATGCTGGCGCCGGCCAAGAGTACGAAGGACGCGGCGATTTGTGTGATGGCGAAAAGTCGCAAGCGCCGATTCGCGCTGCCGGTGATCCGCAGGTTGCCGCCGGCGAGACCGAATCCATGGGACGTGCCGGCTGATGGCAGGCGCGGAACAAAGGCCAGGAACACGGCTGCGACCACTGCCAACGCCGCGCCGACCCAAAGCATGCTGGAATCCACCGTTAGATCGAGCGCGCGGACCGAGAAGCGGGAGGCATAACGAGCCAGGATAGCCACCATGGGCCGCGCGCTCAACACGCCCAGCGTCGCGCCGGCGCCGCATAACAGGAGGCTCTCCGCAAGTAGTGTACGCCTTAATGCTCCGGTGCTGGCCCCGAGCGCGGCCCGGATGGACAGCTCGCCTTCGCGCCGAATGGTCCGCGCGAGAATCAGATTGGCGATGTTCGAGCACGCGATGACAAAGACCAAGACCGATGCCGCCATCAGGACTAACAATACGGTTCTGGCGCGCGAAGTGATTTGATCGCGCAGCCGCACGGCATCGATGCGGACGTCCGATTTCGGCGAATAGGCCTCTGGATGTTGCTTGATCATGGCCGAGTGGACGACGCGCAGTTCGGCGCGGGCCTGCTCGAGATCCACGCCGGGCGCCAGGCGTCCGAATAGCTCGGTCATCCGATGGACGCGTCCAGTGACCATGGTGGCCGAGAGATGATGGGGGCTGGTGACGACATTGGCGATGATTTCGGTTTCCGCGGGATACGGAATGGATGGTTCCAGCACGCCGACGATGGTGGCCGAACGCTCGCCCAGCCGGACAGTCTTTCCGATCACGGAGGGATCGCTCTTGAGCCCGGTCCTCCAGAAACGATAAGTCAGCACCATGGCGCCGGCAGCTTTGGGTCCGTCGTCCCGCATGTCGAGGAGGCGGCCGAGCACAGGGTGCAGCCCCATCACGTCGAAATACGATCCGCTGACGACGCCCGCCTGGACTTCGCGCGGCTCGCCCAGGCCGACCATGGCGAAGCCGATGGTGGAAAAATCGCCGAACGCGCTGATGGTTTTGACGCCAGCGCGCAGATCCTGAATTTCCGGCACTGAGAACGTCGTGTTCTCGACGCCGATGCCGCGCGCACTTTGGCGGATGTAGATCAGCCGATCCTCGTCACGGTTGACCAGCGGCCGCAGCAGGACTCCGCGCACCAGGCTGAAAATGGCGGCGTTGGCTCCGATGCCAAGCGCTAGCGTGAGGACCACGGTGATGGCAAGGCCTTTCGAGCGCGCGAGCGTGCGGGCCGCGAATTTGAGGTCGCGCAAGAAGGTCACGATGGATTCGATCATGAGAAAAGCTCCTTGGATTCTGCTGCCAGCTCCGCGGCGAGGTGATCTAGTGCTTGGCTCCAGCCCTGTTTCATGCCGGACAAATGCGGCGCCGCTTCCGCGGTGGCCTTGGTGATGCGCGCGCGCAATGTGAGGGTGGTCTTCCCGGCTTTCTCAGTGAAGGTCACGGTGGATACGCCTTCGAGAATTATATTGCCTTGCTGGTCGGCGATGCCCATGGCCAGGACCAGCCTTTCGGGCGGTGACGATCTCTTGAACAACGCCCTGGTTCGGATACACGGTACCGTCCGGTCCACGCATGTGGATTCGAACGGTTCCCCCGGGGCGCGGGTCGATTTCGCAGACGGCATTGGTGAATCCGTTGGGGCCCCACCAGCGTTTCAGGCGTTCCGGTTCTGTCCATGCTCTGAAGACCAGCTCGCGCGGCGCGTCGAATACGCGGGTGATGACAAGTTCCGGGAAGGGGCCACCGACTCCCTTACGGTCGCGGTTCGGTAACAAATGCTCTGCCAAGCGGCCGAAGCTTTGGTTGACTACTTTGATGGCGCCGCGCATTTTGACGATGTGCTCGCGCTCCGCGGTGGACGGGAAAAGCATCCGCAAAGTTAGCCTGGTTTTGCCTCGCTCCTCGGCAGAGGTCACGGTTACCTCGACGCGCACCTGGTCCGACCCTTCTTCGGGGTCATGTTTGTAGACCAGGCGCTCCGGTTTTGCTACTTCGAGAAAGACGATCCTGTTCTTGTAGTCGACGCCGCCGGGTCTCACGTCCATTTGAGAAATGGGCCCCACCAATGCGGGACTTGTTTCGGACCGGTCCAGGCTTCAAATACCAGGTCGCGTGGAGCGTCGAAGACGCGGGTGAAGATCAGCTCGCGATCTGACGCAGCTTTAGCGCTTGCGTTGCTTACGGGCATGCTTTTTCTCCTTTTTGAGCTCCTCGCGCAGGTAGGCGTCCAAACGATCAAGGCTCTGCTCCCAGAATCCGCGGTAGTGATCCACCCAGTCGGCGATATCTTTGAGGGGACTGGCTTGGAGACGGCAGGGCCTCCACTGAGCTTCGCGTCCACGGGCGATCAGTCCCGCGCGCTCCAATACCTTGAGGTGCTTCGAGACGGCGGGCAGGCTCATGCGGAATGGTTCTGCCAGTTCGTTGACCGGCGCCTCGCCTAAAGACAGACGTGATAGGATGGCGCGCCTTGTAGGATCGGCGAGTGCGGCGAAAGTGGTGCTGAGTTGATCGTGAGCCATTAACTAAACCATATGGTTAACTAACCATATGGTTAAATGTACTCCAGGGATGAGCGAGTTGTCAAGAGGGTTTTCCGCAAAACTGAGCGGCGGGTGACCTCAGCGTTGACAAATACCAGCAGCAGGCCGACGTGGGTGTCGGCCGCGGACCAGGGGGTCCGCCCCACTTTGCATTCGTCCATCCGGGACCAAGCGTTTTCGACGGTGCGGACGCAGCGCTGTCACGTAAAC